>JANPHJ010000142.1:0-47306 GCA_031424395.1 Chthoniobacter sp. | reverse complement strand
GCCGGACGGGCGGCGCAGGTCTCCGCGCTCACGGATGAAAGCGGCAGCTTCATCACGTCGCCCGCGCGCGCCGGACTGCGTTACGCCTTTTCGACGTCGCTCGCCGGGCCGCTCCGGCGCGAAATTTGCGCGCAGTTCGATCGCTTCCGTGCGCTCGGTTTCGCGCCGACGTATTGGGACGGGCACACCCATCTCCATCTCCATCCCACGATCTTTCGCCTCACGCTCCCCATCGCCGTCGAGCACGGCTTTAGCGCCGTGCGCCTCGTCCGCGAACCCGGCCCCCCCGCGCTCGTGCCGTGGATTTTCCAGCGCCTCAGCCGCGCCGCCATGCCGCTTTTGGCAAAGCACGGCATCCGTTTCACCGATCACCTCTTCGGCCTGCGCGACACCGGACGCATGACCACCGGCGTCATCGCCCGCATTTTGGAAAACCTCCCCGACGGCCTGAGCGAAATCTACTTTCACCCCGGAGCCGAGCCCGCCGAGCCCGAGTGCGCCGCACTCATCCCGCTGCTCACCCGCCACGCCGTCACTCCCCTGCCACCGCCAGTCGCGCACTGATTTCGCGCTGGCCGGCGCAGAACACTTCCACGTCATTCGCACCCGCGGCATCGAGCCGCGAACGCACTGTCCCCACGGCCAGCTCGGGGCTGTTGCAATCGCGGCTCAGGTGGCCGAGCACCGCGCGCCGCAGCCGCCCGCCGACCAAGTCGGCGAGCACGTTCCCCGCGGCCGCATTCGACAGATGCCCGTGCCGCGACATGATCCGCTGCTTCACCGACCACGGCCGCTTGGTGTCGTTTTGCAGCAGCTTCTCATCGTGATTCGTCTCGATGAACAGCGTCTGCGCCGCGCGCACGCGCTCATGCACGAGCTTCGTCGCCTGTCCGAGATCGGTGAGGAAACCAAGCGCGTACGCGCCGTGGTGGAGCACGAAGCCCACGGGTTCCACCGCATCGTGCGGCACGGGAAACGTTTCGACCGTGATGTCCTTGATCGTGAACGCGCTGCCCGTCACGAACAGCCGCCAGTCCTGCCGGCCCGGCAGGTCGCGTTGCAGCGACTCCGCGGTCAGCCGGTTGCAGTAGACGGGCGTCGGAAAGTTTTTTCCCCACACCCGCAGCGCGCCCGCGTGGTCGCCGTGCTCGTGGGTGAGGAGGATGCCGTCGATCTCCAGCGGGCTCACGCCGCACAGCGCCAGCCGCGCGCTGATCTGCCGCGCGCTGAGGCCGCCGTCGATCAGCAGCCGCGTCTGCGCCGTCTCCACCAGCGCGCAGTTTCCCGCGCTGCCGCTGCCGAGAATGGTGACGTGCATGGGGAAAGTTGAGAGTGGAGAGGCGCTGAAAGGCGAATGGCGCGGGCCGGTCAAAGCACGCGCCATTCATTACTGAACGCGGCGGCAAGATCAGGGCAGCGTTTTCACCGCGATGTTCTTGAAGTGGACCTCGCTGCCCGGATCGTGGCCCTGAATGGCGAAGGTGCCGTGGGCGATGACGCGATGGAGATGATTCGGCGCCGGCTTGAAATCGTCCGCCTCGGTGTAGTCGG
This sequence comes from Chthoniobacter sp., assembly GCA_031424395.1. Lineage (GTDB taxonomy): Bacteria > Verrucomicrobiota > Verrucomicrobiia > Chthoniobacterales > Chthoniobacteraceae > Chthoniobacter. The sequence goes on along the minus strand of JANPHJ010000142.1, from coordinate 45,755 downwards.
TGATGACCTTGTCATTGACCTTGATGACCACATGCTTGCCCTCGACGCGGATGGACATGTTGTACCACTCGTCGTCCTTCGCCGGCGCGACCTTGTTGTCCATGATGTCGTAAAGGCCCGCCCCCTTTTTCCAATCGCCGTGGGTGTTGTTGACCTGCACCTCGAAGCCCTTGTCCGGCCAGCCTTCCGGCTGGAATTCCGTGTGAAAATAGAAGCCGGAATTCGCGCTGTGCTTCGCCATGATGTCCATTTTCACCTCGAAGTTTTTGAAGTCATGGTTTTGCACCGGGCCGTCGTAGAAAAGGTGCGAGCGGTTGCCTTTGACGACGATCTCGCCGTTCTCCACGGAGAAAGTGCCGGGCTTGTCGCTGGCCTTCCAGCCGTCGAGGGATTTGCCGTCGAAAAGCGGCGTCCATCCGCCGGCCGGATCGGCGGCGAAGGCGGACAGCGTGAGGGCGAGAAGAGAGGCGAGGAGGAGACGTTTCATGCGCGCGACGCTAGCCGGTGCCACGCCCGCGGCAAGCTCCGCGTTGCGATTTCAAAAGCCCGGGGCCAGCGCCTGCGGAAGCTGCATCAGTACAGGATCGCGGGCCGCATCCAGCCAGCGGGCGAGCGCCATCAGCTCGCGCTCACGCAGCACCGTGCAGCCGGCGGTCCCGGTGCGCGCGCCGCTCCAGACATGGAGAAAAATGCACGAGCCCGCGCCCGGCACCGCGCGCGGATTGTGCGCGACCACGAGCCCCAGGGCATAATCATGCATCGCGCTCATGCGCTCCGCGGAATCCCAGTCCGGCCGGGCGATGCGGGCGCGGTCCACGATGCAGTTGTAGTGCCGCGACGCCGGATCATCCACCGCCTCCAGCGTCGGCGACAGCGTCCAAGCCGGCAGCTTCAGCCCGGCGATTTTCTCCAGCAGGCCAAACGCCGCCGTCAGTTGGAACACCCCCGCCGGCGAGCGCCGGTCGCCCTCGCGTTTGCGCGGCGCACCGTCCTCCCCCGGCACCGCATGCAAGCCCAGCCCCCAAGCCAGCCCACACTGCCCGAGCACGGCCGGCACCGCCTTTCCCACCGGCACCCAAGCCGCCCCGGGGGCGGCGCGCTCGAAGCGCCGCACTGTCGCCGCCGAGGCGCTCCAGTCCACGGCCGTCACGAGCACAAGCTGCCCGCAGTCGCGCGGGATCGCTTGCTCGAAACCGGCGGCGAACGTGGGCATCGGCAAAAAAAGGAGGGTGAGAAAAACGGCGATCCGCATGCGCCCGACCTTAGCGAGCGGGCGGGGCTTGCGCGGCGAAATTCGGCCGCCTGGCAGCCAAAGAAACACTTGCGCCCCTTCCCTCGCCTGCTACACATTCCGCCCTCGCAAAAAGCTCGGGTGGTGAAATGGCAGACACGTACGTTTGAGGTGCGTATGCCGCAAGGCGTGGGGGTTCAAGTCCCCCCCCGAGCACTTTGCAATTCGTCCGCACAGTCAGCGATTTGCGAAAAAAAAGTGAGCAAACGTTACAGGATACCGGTGCCTGGCGTGGGCCTGCGTGCAGCAGGCGTTCGTGCAGGGCGGGCGGGTGGTGGGGCTGCAATTTCATCTCGAGCAAGGCCCCGTGGATGTCTCCAAACTGGCTGCCGCCGGCGAAGCCGAACTGGGGCCCGCGCGCTACGTGCAAAGGCGTGGGCAACGCCGCGAGCGCCAGCCCGATGTCGCCGCGAGCGAGGCCGCGCTTTTCAGCCTGCCCGATGCGCTCGTTGCCGGGTGAGCGCGGTTACGCGAGGATGCCACGCACGACTTTGCCATGCACGTCGGTGAGGCGGAAGTCGCGGCCTTGGAAGCGGTAGGTGAGGCGCTCGTGGTCGATGCCGAGGAGGTGCAAAACCGTGGCCTGCCAGTCATGCACATGCACGGGGTCTTTAACGACGTTGTAGGAAAAGTCGTCGGTCTCGCCGTAGAGGCCACCGGGTTTTACGCCGCCGCCGGCCATCCACATGCTGTAGCTGCGGGCGAAGTGATCGCGACCGTATTGCGGCTTGGTGATGTCGCCCTGGACGAAGACGGTGCGGCCAAATTCGCCCATGAAAATGACCAGCGTGTCGTCGAGCATGCCGCGGTCTTTGAGGTCGCGGACGAGGGCGGCGCTAGGCTGGTCCACATCGCGGCACTGGAGCGCAAGCTGGGTGGGGAGATTGCTGTGCTGATCCCAGCCGCTGTGCATGAGCTGGATGAAACGGACGCCGCGTTCGGCGAGGCGGCGGGCGAGCAGGCAGTTGCGCGCGAAGCTGCCGGGGCGCTGCACGTCGGGGCCGTAGCGTTCGAGCGCGGCGGGCGTTTCTTTGGCGAAGTCCAGCAGGTCGGGGACGCTGGCCTGCATTTTGAAAGCCATCTCGTACTGCGCGATGCGGGTCTCGATTTCCGGGTCGCCCTGCTGGGCAAAGCGGTGGGCGTTGAGCGCGGCGAGGTCGTCGAGCAGGGCGCGCTTTTGTCCGCGCGAGAGACCGGGCGCGTCGCCGAGATAAAGCACGGGTTCGCCTTCGCCGCGCAGGCGCACGCCTTGGTATTTCGAGGGGATGAAGCCGCTGCCCCAGTAGTATTCGTAGAAGAGCTGGCCGCAGGTTTTTTTCTCGTCGGCGGAGGTCATGACCACGAACGCGGGCAGCTCCTCGGCCTCGGAGCCGAGGCCGTAGCTGGCCCACGCGCCCATACTCGGGCGGCCGGGGATTTGCGAGCCGGTGAGGCAGAAAGTGACGCCGGGCGCGTGGTTGACGGCGTCCGTTTGCATCGAGCGGACGAGGCAGATTTCGTCGGCGATGGAGCCGGTGTGCGGAAGCATCTCGCTCAGCCAGCGCCCGCTTTGGCCGTACTGTTTGAAGGGCTTGATCGCGGGGAGGATGGGGTAGCCTTTCTGCGAGGCGGTCATCGTGGAGAGGCGCGCGCCGGCGCGCACGGACTCGGGTAGTTCCTGCAGGCGCATTTTTTCGAGGCCGGGCTTGTGGTCGAAAAGATCGACCTGCGACGGTCCGCCGCCCTGCCAGAGCACGATCACGCGCTTCGCCTTCGGCGCGAAATGCGGGAGGCCGGTGAGCGGCCCGCCATTCGCCGACGGGGCGAGGGCCGCACCGGCGTTCCCTTTCAAAAGCGCCGACAGCGCGGCCACGCCAATGCCCGTGGCCGCACGGCCAAAGAACTGCCGGCGCGTGGTGAGGAGCTGGTTTTCGAGGAGCGGGTTCATTCTTTGGTCAGCGTTTCGTCGAGGTTGAGGATGCCGAGGCAGACGGTGGCGTAAGCGGCGAGTTGCGCGGCGTCGAGGGTGGTGTCGCGCGGCGAAGTGCCGGTTTTCAAGAAGAGTTCCGCGGCCTTCGGGTCGGCGGAAAATTTGGCGAGCTGTTTGTCGAGGCTGGCGCGGAGGAGCTTGGTTTCATCGGCATCGGGCCAGCGGGCGAGGACGCGGCGGAAGGCGAGGGCAAGCCGCTTTTCCGGCTCGGGGCTGGCATCGTGGAGCGCGTGGGCGGCGAGGATGCGGGCGGCTTCGATGAAGGTCGGATCGTTGAGGGTGGTGAGGGCGTGGAGCGGGGTGTTGGTGGCGCCGAGGCGGACTTTGCAAACGTTGCGCGCGGAGGCGTCGAAGATGTTGGAGGGCGCGACGGTGCGCCGCCAGAAGGTGTAGAGACTGCGGCGGTAGAGGTCGCCGTCTTTGGACTGCGGATAGGTAAAGTCGCGCTCCTTCGTGATCGAGAGGGAGTCCCAGATCGTCGTGGGCTGGTAGGGATAAACCGGTGTGCCGCCGAGCGTGCGGACGAGCAGGCCGCTGGCGGCGAGCGCCTGGTCGCGGATGAGCAGCGCGGGCAGGCGGAAGCGCGGGGCGCGAGCAAACAAGCGGTTCTCCGGGTCGCGCTCGCGGAGCTGCGAAGTGACGGCGCTGGTCTGCCGATAGGTGGCGCTGGTGACGATGAGCCGATGCAACCGCTTCACGTCCCAGCCGCTTTCGCGAAATTCCACGGCCAGCCAGTCGAGCAGTTCGCGCTGGATGGGCTGCTCACTTTGCACGCCGAAATCCTCGCTCGTGCGTACCAGCCCGAGCCCGAAGAACGTCTGCCAGTAACGATTCACGATGACCCGCGCTGTCAGCGGTTGCTCCGCGCTGACGAGCCAGCGCGCGAGGCCGAGGCGATTCATCGGCGCGTCCTGCGCAGCGGGTGCCGGCAGAAAGGCGGGCGTCGCGGAGGGCACGTCGTCCTTGGGCGCGAGGTAGTTTCCGCGGTCGAGGATCTTGGTCTGACGCGGCTTCGCATCGGACATGACCATCACGCGCGGCAGCGCCGTTTTGAAATCCGCGAGCGCCTTTTCCGCGGCCTGTTTTTGCTGCCGCGCGGCGGCGAGCGCGGCGGGCGGATGGTTCGCGAAAAAATGCGCGCGCAGTTTTTTTTCCTCGTCCGCGCTGCGGCTGGCGGCCTCCTTTTTCAAAAGCGCGGCGATGTCGGCGGGCAGGCCCGCGCGGTCCACGGGCTGCGCGTCGGCGGTAGTGGAAATACGGAAGCGGCCGAACTGATGCTGCTTGTTCGCCGATTGAAACTCGAACCGGAGCGTGAGCGGCACGCCTTCGGGCGCGGTGAGCGGTTGGGAAAGCTGGACGGTGAGAAAGTGCGGCTTCGCGGTGTCGGGGTAGAACGCCCACGCAGTGCCGGGGTCTTCGTCGATCGCTCCCTGCGGCGAAAATCCGCCCTGCGTGTAGTCCGCGGCCGCGGTGGAAAAGAGGGCCTTTTTTTCGCCGACGCTAAATCGCAGGCGCGTCAGCACGGCGTTGCCGCTGTCGGAGCGGCCCGCGCCTTTCGTGGGCAGGCGGGCGTCGGGGATGGTGTCGATGCGGAAACCCGTGAGCCCTTTCACCGCCGGGAGCGTGATCGTGTAGTTCGTTTTGTCCGGGCGCGGGCCGGTGGCGAAAATGGAAAGGTCTTCCTGCACCGTAAGCGTGACGCCGTCGCCCGCCTCGGCGGTGATCGGGCGCTGCACGGTCCACACGACGGCGGTCTCAGCGGGCAGCGATTTCTCCCACGCGAGAAAGGCCGTCTCGAGCTCCGGCGCGTCGGCTTGTTTTTTTTCCTTCGCGGCCGCGACCCCGGCGGTGTCTTCGAGCGTTTTGAACTTCGCCAATTCATCCGGCGTGCCGGCGGTGACGGCCGGGTCGGCGATGCGATACTGCCCGCCGCCCGTGGGCGTGCCGGTCTCGGGCACGTTGTTGAAGAAGGCCATCAGCGAGTAGTAGTCGCGCTGTTTGATGGGATCGAACTTGTGATCGTGGCACTGCGCGCAGGCGACGGTGAGGCCGAGCCAGTTTGTGGCCGTGGTGTCCACGCGGTCGAAGAGGATCACGTTGCGCTGCTCCTCGGGGATCGCGCCGCCTTCGCCGTTGAGCATGTGGTTGCGGTTGAAAGCGGAGGCAATTTTCTGATCGAGCGTCGCGTCGGGCAGCAGGTCGCCGGCGAGCTGCTCGATGGTGAACTGGTCGAACGGCATGTTCGCGTTGAGCGCCTTCACGATCCAGTCGCGCCAGATCCATTGGTGCGTGTCGCCGTCCTGCTGGAAGCCGTTTGAGTCCGCATAGCGCGCCGCGTCGAGCCAAGGCAACGCCATGCGCTCGCCGTAGTGGGGCGAGGCGAGGAGGCGGTCGGTGAGATTGGCGATTGCCGATTGGCGATTGCCAATTGCGGCGGCGAGGAACGCATCCACTTCCTCGGGCGTGGGCGGCAGGCCGGTGAGATCGAGGTACAGGCGGCGGCAGAGCGTCGGAGCATCCGCCTCGCGCGAAGGCATGAGAGCGGCAGCGGCGAGCTTTTTCAAAATGAAACCGTCGATTGGATTCATGCTCCAGTCGCCGTAGCCGTCGTTCGCGTTTTTCCAATCGGCAGTCGGCAATCGTAAATCGGCGATCCGCGGCACCGCGGGGCGCTCAGGTTTTTCAAAGGCCCAGTGCCTGCCCCACTTCGCGCCCTCGGCCACCCAGCGGCGCAGCGTCTCGCGCTGCGCGGGCGTGAGCGTCTTGTTCGACTTCGGCGGCGGCATGATTTCCTCCGGGTCGGTGGCCAGGATGCGCGCCACCAACTCACTCTCCGCGACCTTGCCCGGCACCACCGCGATAACGCCATCGTTCTTCGCCGTCGCGCCCTCCAGCGTGTCGAGCCGGCGGCCCGCCTTGCGTTTTTTCTCGTCCGGACCGTGGCAGAAAAAACATTTGTCCGAAAGGATCGGCAGCACCTCGCGCCCGAAATTCACCGGCGGCGGATCGGCAGCGACCGCCGAGGACAGGCTGAGCGGCACGAGCGCGAAGAGATGACGGAAGGGAGACATGGGCAACAAGTAGCGTGGACTTCAGTCCCTTTTCAACCCGGCGGCTGAGCGGAACTTTGGGCAAAGCGGCGTACGGATTTCTCCACAATGTCTGGTCATCGCGCAGTGCCCAAAGTGTAATTCACTTTTCCGCCGCCGATGATTTCCGCACCCGAACCCAGCCAGCAGTTTCAGACCGACGCCGACCGCACCACGGCCGACGACCCGCGCCGCGCCGCGGTGCGCAAAGCACTGGGCAATTACAAGACGGCGCGCGGCCAGACGGAGAATGCCTTCACGAGCTGGCAGCACGCGCGGGATGCGGCGGCGGCGATCAAGTATGACGGCGTCAATCATCTCGACCGCTACCTGCGGGAGTTTGAGGAAAAATTCACCGCCCGCGGCGGAAAGGTTTTCTGGGCGAGCAACAGCGCGCAAGCGCGGGCTTACATCCTCAGCCTGGCGCGGGAGCGGGGGGTGAAATCCATCGTCAAATCGAAGGCCATGACAAGCGAGGAAATCCACCTGAACGATGCGCTGGAGAAGGAGGGTTACGCGGTCGTCGAGAGCGATCTCGGGGAGTTCATCCAGCAGCTCCTGCACGAGCCGCCGTATCATTTCGTCTTCCCGTGCATGCACCTGAAGCGCGAGGAAATCAGCGCGCTGTTCGAGCGCGAACTCGGCTCGGCGAAGACCGATTCGCCCGAGGAGCTGACGATGATCGCGCGGCGCTTCATGCGCCGGCATTATCTCGAAGCCGACATGGGCATCTCGGGCGGGAACTTCATCGTCGCGGAGACGGGGATGATTTCGATCACCGAAAACGAGGGCAATGCACGGCTGACCACGGCGCTGCCGAAAATCCACGTCGCGCTCATCGGCATCGAGAAAATGGTGCCGAAGCTCGCGGACCTCGCGCTGCTCCTGCCGATGCTCGCCACCGCCGGCACCGGCCAGCATCTGACCTGCTACAACTCCATGTACGGCGGCCCGCGCCAGCCTGGCGAGACGGACGGGCCGGAGGAATTCCACGTCGTCCTGCTCGACAACCACCGCACCCGCCTGCTCGCCGACGCCGAGCAGCGCGACGCGCTGCACTGCATCCGCTGCGGCGCGTGCCTGAACGTGTGCCCCATTTTCAAAAACATCGGCGGCCACGCCTACGGCACCACGTATCAGGGGCCCATCGGCTCGGTCATCACACCGCACTTTCGCGGCTTGCAGGACTGGAAGCACCTCAGCGGCGCGTCGTCGCTCTGCGGCGCCTGCACCGAGGCGTGCCCGGTGAAAATCGACATCCACCACCACCTGCTGCACAACCGCCGCAACGCCGTGCAGGAAAAAAAAGTGTGGTGGGAGCGGCTGGTGTGGTTCGGCTACGTGGAGCTGATGAAGCGCCCGTGGGCCTTTAAGATCGCCATGCGCCTCGCGCCGCTTGGGCAAAAAATGCACGCGCTCGTCCTAGGCACGCCGCTCGATCCGGTCGGTGCCTGGACGAAGACGCGCGACTTCCCCGAAGCTGCGCCGCAGTCCTTTCACGACTTCTGGCGCGATCGAAAGGCCGGACGGAAATGAGGCTCTCGCAAAGGCGCAAAGACGCGAAGGATGAGGAAGCGACGCCGCAGCGCCTTTGCGCCTTTGCGTCTTTGCGTGAGTCCTTCCGGGGGAATCAGCCATGAACGGCGACCGCGAACAAATCCTCGCGCGCGTGACCGAGGCGCTGCGCGCGCCCGCGCCGCGGCATCACGAGCTTCCGTCGAAGCCGGCGACGCACACCACGACTGCGCCCTTCCGCGAATGGCTGCCGCCGGTCGGGCCGTCGCTCGCCGCGCAGATCGCGCTTTTCGCCGAGCGGTCGGAAAGCTTGCGCACCGAGTTTCGTGAATGCGCGGATGCGGCCGCAGCGGCGCAGCACATCGCCGCGCTGGCGGCGGAGGGCGGCTGGAAAATGCTCGCACTCCACGCGGGCCGGCTCGCGGATGCGGTGGCGACGGGGCTTCCCGGCTCACTCGAACTTTTGCACCTCGAAGCGGGCTACGCCACCAATGCGCTCGAAGCGTGCGACGCCGGGCTCACCGAGTGCGAGTCGCTCGTCGCGCAAACCGGCTCCGTGTGCGTAACCAGCCGCAGTTCCGGCGGGCGCGCGCTGAGCGTGCTGCCGCCGCACCACATTGTCATCGCCAGCCGCGGGCAGTTTGTCTCCGACCTCGCCGCGGCCTACGAGCGCCTAGCGGAAAAATACGGCGCGGCCTACCCGAGCTTCATCTCCTTCATCAGCGGCCCGAGCCGCACCGGCGACATCGAGCGCATCCTCGTCCTCGGCGCGCACGGGCCGAAGAAACTGACCGTGCTGCTCGTGCCTTGAACAAGCTCCTCCTCCGTTTCATCACGCTGCTGCTCGCCCTCGGCGCACCGCTCGCCCCCGCCGCCGATCTGCTCGGTCCCGCGCAGGTCATCCCCGTTGCGCCCACCAGCGTGACCGTGCGCTGGCGGACGGATGTGCCCACGGGCACGCGCGTCAGCTACGGCTTTTCGGCGGAAGCCGTGAACCAGCACGCGGAAGGCACACTCACGGACGCGCACGAGGTCACGCTCACGGGCTTGCAGCCGGGGACGAAGTATTTTTTCGTTGTCGGCACCGCGCGGAAAAAAATCGGCGCGGGGGATTTCATCACGGCCGGTTCCGCGAGCGCGGCGACCGCCCCGGCGAGCATTTCGCCGGTGGCGAGAAGCAGCGCCAGCACACCCGCGCCGGCCACGCCGAAGCCGAAGCCGCGGCTGCTCGGCCTTTTCACCCAGCCCGCCAAAACCGCCGCGACCAAAGCGCCGCCGACCCGCGAAACTTGGGCCAACGTGGATTCGCTGCCGGATCACTTCGCCCGGCACGGCGCGGATTTCGCGGCGAAGGACGCGGACGATTACGCGCGGATGGCGTGGGAGTTTCGCGAACGCGCCAAGGGCGAGCACCTGCCCACGAAAGTGGACGAGGCGGGCGTGCTCCGCGTGTTCGATCCGAAGACCGGCGCGTTTGCCGCCTACAATCGTGATGGCACGACGAAGACTTTTTTCAAACCCGGCGGTCGCGGCTATTTCGAGCGCCAGCCGGGCCGCGTCGTCGCCCCCTAAAAACCATGCACACCTGCCCCGCCTGCGGCTGGCCCCGCCTCAAAGAACCGCCGCACGCCCACGGCGGCGGGTCGTACGAAATCTGTCCGTCGTGCGGTTTTCAACCCGGCGTGACCGACGGCGACGAGGGCATCACGCCCGCCGCACATCGCGCCGCGTGGGTGCGTCAGGGCCTGCCGTGGACGAGCGTGGCGCGCGCCGCGCCGAAGGGCTGGCAGCCGGAGCAGCAGGTGAAAAAACTGCCGCCGTCCTGAGCGTTTCCGCCTAGCCTTTTTTGATCTGTTCCAGCTCCTCCCAGCGCGCGTAGAGCTGGGGCACGCGGGCTTTGGCGGCTTGGAGCTGGGCTTCGAGGGCTTCCCAGTCATGGCCGTGCTTGGCGAAAAAATCGGGGGACGCGAGGGCCGTTTCCATCTGCACGACCTTGTCCTCGGCGGCGTGGATGTCGGCCTCGATGCTCTCCAGCTCGCGCGTTTCCTTGTAGCTGAGCTTGCGCACTTTTTCGGCGCGGCGCGGCGCGGCTTTTACCTCGGGCGCAGGTGCGGCGGCGGCTTTTTTGGCGGCGCGCTTTTCGAGGTAGTAGTCGTAGTTGCCGGCGTTGAGCGTGACCACACCGTCGCCCTCGAAGGCGAGCGTGTCGGTGCAAACGCGGTTGAGGAAATAGCGGTCGTGACTGACGACGATGATGGTGCCTTTGAAAAAAAGCAGCGCCTCCTCGAGCAGGCGGAGCGTGGCGAGGTCGAGGTCGTTCGTGGGTTCGTCGAGGATGAGGACGTTGCCGCCGCGCTTGAGGATTTTCGCCAGGATCACACGGCTGCGCTCGCCGCCGCTGAGGTGTTGGATTTTGGAATTGATGCGGTCGTCGGTGAAAAGAAACCGCCGCAGATAGGCGCGCAGGCTGATGGTCTCGTCGCCGAGCCGCACCACCTCGCTGCCTTCGCCCACTTCTTCCCCGACGCTTTTCTCGTCGTCGAGCAGCAGCCGGTTTTGGTCGATGTAATTGATCGCCGTGCGCGCGCCGATTTCCACCTCTCCGGAGGTCGGCGCGAGCTCGCCCATGATGATCTTCAGCAGCGTCGATTTGCCGACGCCGTTGCGCCCGACGATGCCGAGCCGCTGCCCGCCGGCGAGGTCGAGATTCACGTAGTCGAAAAGCTGCCGGCCACCGAGCGCCATGCCGACATTCGTGAGCGTGATCACGCGGTTCGCGAGCTTCGGCGCGGGCGGGATGATTAGCTCCACATCCAGCTCCTGCTCGGGGCCGTCCTGTCCGGCCATCTCGAAATAGCGCTCAATCCGATCCACGCTTTTCGTCCGCCGCGCGCGCGGGCCTTTGCGCACCCAGGCGAGTTCGTGTTTGAGAAATTTCTGCCGCTTCCGCTCCTGCTCCTCCTCGGTCGAAGTGCGCAGCGCCTTGGCGATGAGGAAGTCGTTGTAGCTGCCCTCGTAGGAAATGAAGGTGCCGCGCTGCAGCTCGATGATCCGCGTGGCGATGCGATCGAGAAAGTAACGGTCGTGCGTGACGAAGAGGCACGCGCCGGGATAGCGCGCGAGGAAGTCCTCCAGCCATTCGATGCTTTCGGTGTCGAGGTGGTTCGTTGGCTCGTCGAGGATGAGAAAATCCGGTCGCGCCACCAGCGCGCGGCAAAGCGCGACGCGCCGCTTTTCACCGCCGCTGAGCGTGCTCACGATGCGGTCGCGCGCGGGCGCAAAGAGGTGCGTGGCGAGGCTCTCGATGCGGTGGTCGAGGCTCCAGCCGTCGTAGTGGTTGATCTCGTCGAGCAGGAGGGCGCTGCGCGGGCTTTCGGCGGGCGTGGTTTCATACTCCGCGAGCCGCGCGAGGATGTGCGCCGCGCCGGCGTGGATGTTGTCGAAAACCGTCGCGCTTTCCTCCAGCGCGAAGACCTGCGGCAGGTAGCCGGTGATCAGATCGCGCCGCCGCGTGAACAACCCCGCGTCCGGTGGCAGCTCGCCGGCGGCGATGCGCAGGAAAGTGGATTTGCCGCAGCCGTTGCGCCCGACGAGCCCGATGCGCTCGCCTTCGCCGATGGCGATGGTGGCGCGGTCGAGCACGGTCTGCGGCCCGTAGCGGACGGTGAGTTCGGTGGCGCTGGCGATGGGGTCGGGCATGTGGCGGCCCGGGAAGATTCACGCGATGCGGGCCTGTGGGAAGCCCCAATGCGGGTGAACATTTTGCGCCTCGGCCGGTCTTATTTTTCGCCACGAAATCCGCTGCGCAATGCAGCCGGCCAACCGGCGCAAACGAATATCAACCACCAGCCATGAGCCTTTTCGCCATCTTTCTTTTTGTCGGCACGATGCTGATTTCCCTGTGGGCCGCGGCCCGCGTGAAGAGCGTCTACCACCGCTACAGCCAGGTGCCCGCGTCTTCGCGCGCCACGGGCGCGGAAGTCGCCGCCGCCATCCTCTTGCGTGCGGGCATTCGCGATGTGGAGATCGTCGCGCACGACGAAATGCTCGGCGACCACTACGACCCAACCCACAAGCGGCTTGTGCTCTCCAGGCACAACTTCGAGGCCAACTCCATCGCAGCGTTCGGCGTGGCGGCGCACGAGTGCGGTCATGCCATCCAGCACCAGCAAGCCTACGCGCCGTTGCACTGGCGGATGGCCGCGGTGGGTGTCACGAATGCGGCCAGCCAGATCGTCATGTGGCTGCCGTTGATTGGTATGTTTTCCGGCTTGCTGACCTGGCATAGCGCCTCGTGGATCATGGCTGCCGCCTGGGGCGTCATCATGCTCTTTAACCTCATCACCCTGCCCGTGGAATTCGACGCCTCGGCCCGCGCGAAGCGCGTGCTCGGCGAAATGGGTTTCATCGGCACCGACGAGGAAGCTGTCGGCGTCCGCAAAGTGCTCGATGCCGCCGGTTGGACCTACGTCGCGGCCCTGATCACTTCGCTCGGCTACATGCTTTACCACTTGCTCCCGCTGATCATGGGCGGGCGGAGCCGAGACTGATCACTCCCCGCGGCAAGGGTTGGGAATGTTCCGCCCGGGACTAGTAGAGAAGGAACGGCCACCAGTTTTTTCATCGGCGTGCCGCTCTCACCCATCTGCCGGTTGTTCAGTCCGAGTATATTGTGCCGCCAAGAAACGGTTGCGAACAAAGTCAGCGCCGGCCGAAATGGTTTTCCGCTACTTCGGCCCCTCGTAGGTGATGACCATTTGCGTCGCGCCTTGGTCGCCGCTGATTTGCACGGTGACGGTGCGCTGGTCCGCTTCGTTCTTCGCGTTGACCACGGCGGCTCCACCGGCACTGGCCGTGGCCACGGTGGTAAAGCCGTCGGCTTTCAGCTTCGCTTCAAAAAACTCGCTCACCTTGGCTGCGGCGTCCTTCGTCTGCACCATATAGGTGCCGGAGACGCCCTCCGGTTTTTCCGTCCGCATGCCTGCGCCCTGCGCCACCGCGGCGGGATAGGCGGGCACCCACGCGGGCGGCGCCGAGGCCGCCGTGCCGTACACCGTTTCCTCGCCGTTCGAGTTCTTCATGGTGAACTTTCCCTGCGCCACTTCGTTGTAGGCCATGGTGATTTCTTCGCCGGTTTTTTTCACCTTCACGGTGATCTCGCCCTGGGCGTCGTCCACTTTCACAAAGTCCCACTCGGGGTTCATTTTTGCCGCAACCAGCGCGGCCGTCTTCGCCGGATTTTTCCGCCAGTCGTCACCCGCGACTTCCTTCATTTTGTTCATCGCCTTCAGCCCGATGAAGGCAAACACGGCGATGATGAGCAGCAGCAGCGCGCCGCAGCCGATGCCGGCGATGGCGAGGCCGGAGAGACCTTTTTTGGGCTGCGAATATTGGGGATCGTCGGAATTCATGGATGGGCAGGGTTAGGCGCTGGCGGCCTGTCTAGCGGCCCATCGCGCGAATGTCCGCCATTTTCCCGGGCGCGGAAAATACCGCGTGCCTCCACCGGGCCGCGCAGGCTAGCGTCCGCGGCCTATGGAAATCCTGCCGATCGATTTTTTTGGCGTCCATGTGGACGTGCCTTTTCCGAAGCCGCTTGGCTTTGCCGAGGCGCGGCTGGAGGCGTTTGGCGCGGCGCTGTGCGAGCCGTTGGAGGGCTTCAGCCTGCGCGCCGACCAGATCCGCCTGAAGCGCTGGGACGACCTTTTCGGTTACGAGCTTTCGGCGCAGTTCTTCGGCGAAAACGGCACGCTCACGCGCACCGCTGAACGCATCAAATTCGGCGTGCGCAGCGCGCGCACCGCGGCGGACTGGAAGATCATCAACGACACCCTCGTGCGCTTTTACCAGCTCCTCGATTTCGACCCAAAGACCATGACCGCGCTCTCCGCGCACACCCACGGCAAGTTCCCTTCGGTCGAGGAGCGCGACGCCTTTCTCCAGCGCTTTTCCTACAGCCCGATGGTGAACCGCCCGGCGGCGCTCGGCTACGTCACGATCCTCGATTGGGAAAAGGATGTCCGCGTGCTCATCGAGCAGTCGAACGTGGTGCCGGGCGGCGTCTTCGTGACGTGGGACACGCAGTTTGTGAACGCGCAGGACTGGGAGACTTTCGTGCCCACGCTGCCCACGCTGATGGACAATTCCGCGAACCTTTTCGACCTCGGCTTCGAACCCTTCCGCGAGCACGCCTGAGCCTCACGGCTGAGGCGTGGCGAGCCAGCCACGCCGCGAGTACATGAGCCAGCCGACCTGCTCGTGGAGCCACACGCCCACTTTCGAAAAGCCGTCCGTTCCCGGCACGGCGGGCCTCCATGGCGTGTCGCCGGTGCTGACGCTGGTGAGGAAATTGCACGGCACCGGCGTCACCTCGAGACCCGTGTACCGGAAGGTCGCTGTCGCGCGGCGCAGGTGATTCGCCGAGGTCACGAGGAGCACGCGATGCCAGCCGCGGGCCTGGGCGAGCGCCTGCACGGCGAGCGCCTCGTCGTGCGTGTCGGCGTGGCCGCCGAGCGCGATCATCGCCTCCGCCGGCAGACCCCAGCGCCCGAGCAGTCCCTTGACGATTTCCGCCTCGATCACCGGCCGGCCGTCGAACGTCCCGGCATTGCCGCCGAGCAGCAGCACCGGCGCTTTGCCGAGCCGCATCAACTCCGCCGCCATCGCCAGCCGGTCGCCCGCGACCGTAAGATGCACGCCCGCCGCCTCGTAGCGCGAAGCCTCCGCGCCGCCGCCGAGCAGCACCACTGCATCCGCCGCGGGCAAAGCGTCGGGCTTCATCCCCGCGTACGGCCTTTCCAAAGTCGCCAGCAGCCGCCCCGGCACCGGCGTGCTGCCGATGACTGTAATGAAGGCCGCGAGCGCACCCGTCGCCGCGGCAAAACCACGCTGCCGCCGCCGCCACAGCAGCGCGGTCAGCACGAGCAGCGCGCCCCACACCAGACCCACGGGCGCGAGCAGCGCGAGAGCTTGGCGCAGCAGATAGTCGAGCATGGTGAAAAAGGCGCGCGGTCAGTCCGCGCCGAGCGCGTGGATGGTGTTGATGACCTCGCTTTTCAGCGCCGCGCCATCGGCGGCTTTGAGGTCAAATTTGATCTGCATTTGCATCACGGGTTTAAGGTTCGGGATTTCGAGGAAGACGGATTTTTGATCGGCGGAAAGCGTGGCGCTTTTGACCGCGAGCGGGTCGTGTTTTTTCTGCGCCATCTGCGCGGCGGTGAATTGCGCCGCGCCATCCTTGCCCTGCTCGGCGGGTTTTTCGGCGGAGCCAAGGGTGGAGATTTCCGGCGAGCCGTAGGCGCTGGACCAGAGGTAATTCCAGACCTCCACGCTCCAGCTTAGCGGATCGCTGGCGCTCGCGGCGTCGAGCGCACAGGTGAAGTCGAGCCGCACGCCGTGCCGCGTGGCATGCAGGCCGATGGGCATGCGCACGGGCACGCCGGTGTAGCGCACACGCTGGAGCGCGCCGTTTTTCACGCCGGTCGTCTGCCAGCCGCGCAGGCCGGCGATGTAGAGCTGGCCGTCAGCGGGATTGAAACGCGCGCGCATCGTGCCCGTTTGGAAGTTCAGCGGAAAGCGCGTCACGCCGCCCTGCATCGTCCCGCCGACCTCCTCCTTCATGACGCCGAAGAGCGAGCAGGTGCCGTAGCTGAGGTGGAGGAGGTGGCCGCGCCACGGCCCCCAGCGCGTGTCGTCGGGCACCCAGACCTGGCCACCCCCGCTGTTGTCCACGCGCTTCGGCAGCCAGCAGAGCGGGCGGTCGTAGTCCGTGGGCGGCGGCGTGCGATGCGCGAGCGGGACCACGCCGTAGAAACCGCCGGGTTTGATCCAGTTGATTTTGCACGCCGGCGTCCAGGTGCCTTCGTTGTCGCCGCTGGTCAGCTCGCCGTGCGGGCCGCAGCCGAGGCCATTTGGCGCGCGGAAGCCGGTCGCCACGACCTCCAACTTTTTTCCGTCGGGCGACACGCGGAACAGGCTGCCGTGATGCGCGCAGATTTCATCGAAGCCGCGCCCGCCGTTTTTCACCGGGCCGGCCTTGGCAAAATAGAAGTTGCCCGCCGGATCGGTCTGCAGGTCGAAGACGAATTCGTGGAAGCTCTTCGTCACCATCACGTCGTGGTTGAAGGCTTCGTAGAAATCGCACTCGCCGTCGTTGTTCAAATCCTTCAGCCGCCAGATGCCGTCGCGGCACGTCACGTAGATTTCGCCCTTCACGATCTTCAGCCCAAGCGCGTGATAGAGCCCGCTGGCAAAGCGCTTCCAAGTCACCTGCTCCAGCTTTTCATCAATGCCCGAGACGATGAAAACATCCCCATGAAACGTGCAGACCGCCGCGCGACCGTCGGGAAAAAAATCGAGCCCGCCGATAAACATCGGCGCGTTCCAGGGATTCGGGTCGGGCACTTTGATTGTGTCCACCACGTAGGCGCTGGCCTTTTCCGCTGAGACTTCGACTGCCGGCGTCACGACCTCCGGCCACCGCGCCGGGCCACCCTTAGTCAAAGCACGCAAGGTACTGGTCTTCTCCACGATGACACCTTTGATCTGAGCAATGACGAGCTTCGCGTCCGCAGTTTCGATCATGCGCACCCAATGACCTTCGCGGTACTCCGGCATCTCCAGCACGTCCGTCCCGCCGATGTCCCATTGCAAAATCTTCCGGTCGCCGTTCACGTAGAAACCCTTGAACTGCACCTGACCGGCGGGCAGCGGGCCAAAGGGCTCAGGGCGCATGTCCTTCCACGGCTCCTTCGCCTCGCCGGGAATGAAGCCCGCGACTGCGCCCGTCGTGAAGGCCACCTCGCCCACCGCGGCCGGGTATTCGCCGCGCGACATGAGATTCATCGGCGTAGTGAATCTGCCCGTCCACGCGCCAGCCATCCGGCACAGATCGAGGTCGTAGCAGACCGCCGCCTCGCCCTGCGCGCCGACTTTGAGCGCGAGCCCTTTCAGCGCCGTGGTCTGTGCGGTGCCGTCCGCATTTTTTCCGACGCCGATGGTGCCCAGCAGCCACGGCCCCGGCGCTACGCCCGCGGGCGTCGCCACCTTCTGCGCAGCCGCGCAAAAGGGGAGCGCGAGGAGCAGGACGGAAGCGACGCAGGCGGCGGGAGTTTTCATGCGGTGTCCGCGCATTAAGGCCGGAACGCTGGCCACGTGCAACCGCGTCCGGGCGGAGCTGCGCGCAATTTCCGCAGAAAAAAAAACCGCTCGCCATCCGCCCGCCTTTTCCAAAGTCTGCGCGCGCTTTGCCATGAAAAAGACCACCCACTTTCTCACCGTCCTCCTCGCCGTGCTTTGGCTGTCGGCTTCGGCGGTTTCGGCGCGGCCCACGGTGGTCATCGACGCCGGCCACGGCGGGCACGACCGCGGCGGGGTGCCGGGCATGCGCTATGCGGAGAAAATCTACACCCTCGACGTGGCGCGACGCCTCGGCGCGAATCTGCGCTCCGCCGGCTATCGCGTGATCCTGACCCGCGGGGGTGACTATTTCGTGGGCCTCGACCAGCGCTGCGCCATCGCCAATTCCCAGGGCAACGCCATCTTTGTCTCGGTGCATTTCAACTCCGCGCCGCGCGAGGGGGCCAATGGGATCGAAACCTATTTCTACTCCCGGCGCAGCGCCGGCCTGGCTTCCTCCATCCACGGGCGGCTCGTCCGCGCCACCGGCACCGAGGATCGCCGGGTGCGGACGCGCGGCTTTTACGTCATCCGCAATACCCGCGTCCCCGCCGTGCTCGCCGAGTGCGGCTTTCTCACGAACCGCGCCGAGGGTGGCCGCATCGCCGGCTCCGGCGCCTACCGCCAGCGCCTCGCCGACGCGCTGGCCAGCGGCATCCGCAGCCGGTATTAGCGGCTGAGACAAGGCTGGGCGGCTTGTTTTTTAACGCAGAAGAGCAAAGACGCAGAGGGGGAAAATTGAGGCCGTCATCGTGTGAGATGAAAGTCTTTGCGCTTTCTGCGTCTTTGATGCTCCGGGCTAAAAAAAGACCGTCCTGCCTCGAAGTCTAACCACCGCAGACAGCTCGAGGTTTTCTGAATAACTCCGCCCCCGATCTCGACGGAGGACCAAACTTTGCTAGCATCCCCGCCGTGATCGATTTTTCCGGAAAACGCGTCCTCATCTTCATCGTCGCCTACAACGCCGAGAAGACCATCAACAGCGTCCTCGACCGCATCCCGAAGGAACTGCACACCCGCGATGTCGAGGTGCTGATCATCGACGACTCGTCGAAGGACGCGACTTTCCAGACCGGGCTGAAACGCGAGACGCCCGCGAGCGACTTCAAAATCACCATCCTGCGCAACCCCGAAAACCAGGGCTACGGCGGCAACCAAAAGCTCGGCTACCGCTACGCGATCGACAACGGCTTCGACGTGGTGGCGCTGCTGCACGGCGACGGCCAGTACGCGCCGGAGAAACTGCCGGTGCTGCTCGAGCCGTTTTTCAAAGACGACGCGGACGCCGTCTTCGGCTCGCGCATGATCAACAAACAGGATGCGCTGAAAGGCGGCATGCCGATGTACAAATGGATTGGCAACCAGGTGCTGACCACTTTCCAAAACACGCTGCTTGGCACGAAGCTCAGCGAATTCCACAGCGGCTACCGGCTCTACGCCACCAAGGCGCTGCGGCGCATCCCCTTCGAGCGCAACTCGAACGACTTCCACTTCGACACCGACATCATCGTGCAGCTCCACTTCGCGGGCGTCACCATCCAGGAAATCCCCATCCCCACTTTCTACGGCGACGAAATCTGCCACGTGAACGGGCTGCAGTATGCGTGGGACATTTTCAAAACGATGCTGCGCGCGAAATTCCACGAGATGAATTTGCTCTTCGACCGCAAGTTCGACGTGGGTCAGGTCGAGCTGACCTACGATTTGAAAATGGGCTTCGCGTCGTCGCACACCTTCGCCATCGAGTCGGTGAAACCGGGCGCGCGGATCTTGGACATCGGCTGCGGGCAGGGCTACGTGGCCGAGCATCTCGCGGAAAAAGCGGCGCACGTCACCGGCGTGGATCAGTACATCCGTGAAAAATCGGACAACCCGAAGATCGACTTCAAACGCTGGGACATGGACGGCACCGAGTTTCCCGTCAGCGTTTCGGACTTTGATCAAATCTTCATGCTCGACGTCATCGAGCACCTCAAAGACCCCGAGGTTTTCATGGAAAAACTCCGCGCCGCCGCCGCCAACAAGCGCCCCGAGATCGTGCTCACGACGGCGAACATCGGCTTCGCCATCACGCGCCTCATGCTGCTGCTCGGCAATTTCAACTACGGGCGCAAAGGCATTCTCGACCGCACCCACACGCGGCTTTTCACTTTTGCTTCCCTGCGCGAACTCTTTGACCAGACCGGCTACAAAGTCACCGAGGTGCGCGGCATTCCCGCGCCGTTCCCCAAGGCGGTCGGCGACAACGCGCTCGGCCACGCGCTCGTCGCGCTGAACCAGCTCTGCATCGGCCTGAGCAAAGGTTTTTTCAGCTACCAGATCTACATCCGCGCCCGCGCCCTGCCCACCGTGCCCACGCTGCTCGCGCAGACCATCGAGCGCAGCGAGGAGCTGCGGAAGGAATTCGCCGACGGCCCGGCGGCGTAGGCCACTTCAGCGCCGCGGCTCGGCGCCCAGCAGATTGCGCACAAAAAAATCCATCCGCCGCCGCGCCGCGTAGGGCGATTCGCCCGCGCCGTGGTCACGGCCGGGCAGGATGAGCAGCTCGAAATCCTTGTCCGCTTTGATGAGCGCGTTGCAGACCTGCATGGTCGAAGCGGGATCGACGTTGTGATCCAGCTCGCCCACCGTGAGCAGCAGCTTGCCGGTGAGTTTGCCCGCGTTCACGACGTTGGAATTCGCCGCGTATTCCGGCCCGACGGGCCAGCCCATCCACGCTTCATTCCACCAGATTTTGTCCATGCGGTTGTCGTGACAGCCGCAGTCGGCGACGGCCGCCTTGTAAAAATCGCCGTGGAAAAGCAGCGCCCCCAGCGCGCTCTGCCCGCCCGCGCTGCCGCCGAAAATCCCGACGCGCGTGAGGTCCATCTCCGGGTGCTGCGCCGCCGCCGCCTTCATCCACGCAATGCGATCCGGGAAGCCCGCGTCCGCCACGTTTTTCCACGCCACATCGTGAAAGGCGCGCGACCGCCAGTTCGTGCCCATGCCGTCGATCTGCACCACGATGAAGCCCAGCTCCGCCAGCTCGTGATCCTGCGTCTGACGACCCCATTCCTTCGGCACGAAGTAGTCGTGCGGCCCCGCGTAGATTTTCTCGATGACCGGGTATTTCTTTACCGGATCGAAATTTGACGGCCGCACGATGATTCCGAAAATGTCCGTCTGGCCATCGCGCCCTTTCGCCGCAAAACGCTCCGGCATCCGCCAGCCCGCGGCGAGCAGCGCGCCCACGTCCGCCTTTTCCAAAACGCAGACCAGCTTCCCGTCCTCCGCGCGCCGCAGCTCCGTGACCGGCGGCTGATCCACGCGCGACCACGAGTCGGTGAAGAACCGCCCGTCGGGCGAAAACTCCCACAGGTGCGTGCCGTCGCCCTCGGTCAGCACCACGAGCCCGGTGCCGTCGAAATTCACCCGCGCGAGCTGCACCTGATACGGGTCCTGCCCCGCGCGAATCCCGAGTGCCTTGAACCAAATCTGGCGCCGCTCCGCATCCACGCGCACGACCCCGCGCATGACCCAGGCGCCGCGCGTGATCTGGTTTTTCACCGCGCCGGTGCGCGTGTCGTAGAGCCAGAGGTGGTTCCACCCGTCGCGCTCGCTGGCCCAGATCAGCTCGCCCGTTTTGTCGAGCCACTCGTGGTAGGTTTTCTGCGAATAGTCCACGAACGTCTTGCTCGTCTCCTCCACCAGCACGCGCGCCTCGCCGGTCGTCGCATCGACGGCGACGATGCGTAGCGCCTGATGCCCGCGCTGATTGTAGAGAAAGGCAAAACGTTTTCCGTCCAGCAGCCAGCGCACCTCGCCGAGGTCCCACGGATTCGGAAAAAGATCGTCCTTCACCGCGATGGGCGCGCGCTTCGCGAGATCGAAAAGCCGCGGGCGCTCGTGCGCGATTTTGTCGCCGGGCTTGAGATAGTCGTAGCTGAGGAGCTTGGGCTGGACTTGATCCGCGGGCGATGACTCGACGAGCCAGACCTTGTGCTCCTGCGCCGGCTGCACCTGCATGGCGACGAGTTTCGTGCCGTCCGGGGAGAGCCGCAGCGGCTCGCGATACGCGTCCGCCGCCGTGCCATCGCGCGAGAGCTGCGCCTCCTCGCCGGTCTCGCGATGCTTCACCCATACGTTGAAATCCCGGATGAATGGCCGCCACGTCCGCTCGGTTTTCGGCGCGTCATTTCTCGGTGCGTCCGGCTTTTTTTCCGTCACTCTCGGCGCGGCGCGCGTCCCGTCGAGCACCGCCTCCCCGCCGCCGTCCAGCGCGGTGAAAACGCCCAGCGCCTTGCCGCCCGCATCCTCCACCAACCACACGTGTCCGGCAAAGGTGCTCAGCTTCAACGTCCCGCCCGCCTTCACCTCACCGTACGACTTCCGCCCGCCGCCCGTATCCAGCCAGAAGAGCCGCACCTCGCCCGCGGTCTTGTTCGCGAACGTGATGCTCACCTCATCACCCCCGTTTTTGCTCGGATGCGGTGCGCCGTCGTCCTCGATGCGCGCCCCGTCGCCACCGGACGCACCGGGGATTTTTGCGCCATCCGTCACCACCGTCAGCGTCCCTTTCAGCGCATCCACCGACACCACCTCGCGCGTCCCTGGCCCGGTCTCGATACGGTACCAAAACGCATTGCCATCCGGCAGCCAGTGCGGCGTCACCTTCGCGCGAAAGACCTTGTTGTCCGTGCGCTTCGCGAGCGATTGCGCGCGCTCGTAGTCGGCCTTCGTGCCTTGGGCGAAAGCGGAGATCGCGGAAAGAATTCCGGCGGTGAGAATGAGGGCGAGGCGGGGCTGCATGGCAGCCATTGCGCGCCGAAGCCCCGGGGAAAGTCCAGCGTCCACCGGCGCGTTGCGCGGCGGACTTTTACCTTCGCTTTACAAAAAAGTCGGCCCGCCTTCATACGCGCCTTACATACGCAGGGCAGATTGACGGCGTTATGAAATCCTCCACCCGCTTTTCCCCATTCAAAATCGCCGCTCTGGCCTTGGCTGCCAGCGCTCGCTTCGCCGACGCCCAACTGCCCGCCGGCTCCTCCCTCGGCATCGCGCCGGGCGCGGCGACGAATACCGTCCGCGTGACTGTGACCGATCCCGGCGATCACGTCTGGGTGCTGCAAAGCTCGCCCAACCTCACCACTTGGACGGACGTGGAGACGTGGAAAGTCCACAACGGAAACTTCCACCGCGCGCTCAGCTACACGCCCGCGCCGGGCGTCCGCCTTTTCTACCGCACGGTCTATGATCCCGCGCACGCCGACATTCCCAACACCACGGCGAATGCCCTGCTGCTGCCGACGACGCTCGCGAACTACGCCGCACCGGTGTTGCCGCCCAGCTTCCTCGTCCAGCCCATCCTCGGGCAGGACAACACGCCCGCGACCAACCCCGTGACCAACGCCGCCGCCACGCTCGGGCGTGCGCTTTTCTACGACAAGCGGCTCTCGCTCAATCAGACCATCTCGTGCTCCTCGTGCCATCAGCGCGAGCACGGCTTCTCCGATCCGCACCGGTTCAGCACCGGGTTTCAAGGCGGACTGACGGGCCGCAATTCCATGGGCCTGGGCAACGCGCGCTGGTATCAGCGCCGCGCTTTTTTCTGGGACGAGCGCGCCGCCAGGCTGGAAGACCAGGTGCTCCAGCCGATCCAAAATTCCGTCGAGATGGGCATGACCCTCACGGGCCTCGTTGCGCGCCTCAGCGCCGAACCGTACTACACCACGCTTTTCACCAGCGCCTTTGGCAGCGCCACCGTCACCTCCGACCTCATCTCCCGCGCGCTCGCGCAATTCGTCCGCTCGATCATTTCCACGCACACGAAATTCGACATTGGCGCAGCCACCGCCTTCGCCAATTTCACCCCGCAGGAAAACCAAGGCCGGCAGATCTTCAACACCGTCGGCAACTGCGCGGCCTGCCACGGCACGGACAACTTCGTCCCCGGCCCGGCGATCAATAACAACGGGCTCGAATTTCCCCTCGCCGATCTCGGTCGCGGCGGCATCACCGGCCTGCCGCAAGACAACGGACTTTTCAAAGTCCCCTCACTCCGCAACATCGAACTCACCTCGCCCTATATGCACGACGGCCGCTTCGCCACGCTCGAAGACGTCGTCGAGTTCTACGACCACGACGTGGTCGATAACCCCAATCTTTCACCCCCGCTCCGCAACCCGCCCGGCTCGCCCGGAGCCGGCCTGCCACGCCGGCTCAACCTCACCGCGGTGCAAAAGGCCGCGCTCGTCGCCTTTCTCAAAACCCTCACCGACACCACCATGATGACCGACCCGAAGTTCAGCGATCCGTTTAACTACGGGGACTGAGCGACCCGGCCAAAAATGCAGCGGACCGGCCTCCGCCCAAATGGCAGTCACGCCACGGAAATGAAAAAAAGGCCGCCGGTTTGCACCGGCGGCCTTTTCAAATAACGGACCTGGCCTTTTAGCCGACCGCGGGCTCGGGCTCGTCGCTCGCATCGTCCGCCGGGAGGGCGTCGCCGAGGTTGACGATCTTGATGTCGCGGTGGATCGGGAAGCCAGTGCCCGCCGGGATGAGGTGGCCCATGATGACGTTCTCCTTGAAGCCGCGGAGGTTGTCCACGCGGCCGAGCGTCGCGGCTTCGGTAAGGACGCGGGTGGTATCCTGGAACGAGGCGGCGGAGATGAAGGAGTCGGTTTCGAGCGAGGCTTTGGTGATGCCGAGCAACACGGGGACAGCCTCGGCGGGCTTGCCGCCCTTCTTCTCGACTTCCTCATTTTCTTTCTCGAAAGCCAGACGGTCGATCTGGTCGCCCCACAGCAGCGAGGTGTCGCCGGGCTCGGTGACTTTCACTTTGCGCAGCATCTGGCGGACGATGATCTCGATGTGCTTGTCAGCGATCTCGACGCCTTGGAGGCGGTAGACTTCCTGCACTTCATTGACCATGTACTCCTGCAGGGCCTGCGGGCCGCAGACATCCAGGATGTCATGCGGGACCACCGGGCCGTCGGTGAGTTGCTGACCTTTTTTCACGAAGTCGCCTTTGAGGACGATGATGTGCTTTTGCATCGGCACGAGATGCTCTTCCTCGGCTCCGGTCTCGGCGTCGGTGACGATGATCTTGCGCTTGCCACGGACGGTGCCGCCGATTTCAACGGTGCCGTCGATCTTGGCGATCTCCGACGCATCCTTCGGACGGCGGGCCTCAAAGAGTTCAGCCACACGCGGCAGACCGCCGGTAATGTCCTTGGTCTTCGCGACTTTACGCGGAGTCTTGGCAAGGAGCGAACCGGCCTGGATTTTCTTCCCTTCCGTGACGGCGACGTGCGCGCCAGCGGGAATGGAGTAACTCGCCAGGATGTCCTTGGTCTTCTCATCGACGATGACGATCTGCGGGTGCAAATCCTCCTTGTGCTCGATGACGACGGTTCCTTTAAGACCGGTGCCCTCATCGATCTCACTCTTAACCGTAACACCCGGAATCATGTCACGGAACTCCACACGTCCAGCCTTCTCGGTGAGAATCGGGACATTGTGCGGATCCCATTGGATGAAAGCCTCACCCTTCTTGACGTGGCCGCCGTCGGCAATGGAGATGGTGGAGCCGACCACGATGACGTAGCGCTCGATCTCGCGGCCATCCTTGGAGTGGATGGTGACGCTGCCGTTCTTGTTCAGCGCGACCCACTGGCCGTCGGTGTTTTGCACGGCCTTGAGTTCGTTGAAACGGATGTCACCGTCGTTTTTCGCTTTGACGATGGGCTGCTTGAACGTACCGGAAGCAACGCCGCCGATGTGGAAGGTACGCATGGTGAGCTGCGTGCCGGGCTCGCCGATGGACTGCGCGGCAATGATGCCGACGGCTTCACCCAGCTTGACCATCTGGCCGGTCGCGAGGTTGCGGCCATAGCACTTCGCACAGCAGCCGCGCTTGCTTTCGCAGGTGAGCACGGAGCGAATCTTAAGCTGCTCGATGCCGATCTTCTCGACGGCGAGCGCGACCTTTTCCTCGATGAGGGTGTTCTTTTTCAACACCGTAGTAGCGGTCACAGGGTCTTTCACCGACTCGCAACTCACGCGGCCAATGATGCGCGTGGCGAGATCGACAACCTCTTCGTCGCCCTCGTAGATCGGACGGACGACGATGCCGAGCGTGGTGCCACAGTCTTCCTCGTAGATGATGACGTCCTGCGACGCATCAACGAGCTTGCGGGTAAGATAGCCGGAGTCGGCGGTCTTAAGCGCGGTGTCGGCGAGACCTTTGCGGGCGCCGTGCGTGGAGATGAAGTACTCAAGCACGGTCAGACCCTCGCGGAAGTTCGAGGTAATGGGGCGCTCGATGATTTCGCCGCTGGGCTTGGCCATCAGGCCGCGCATGCCGGCGAGCTGTTTGACCTGCTGCTTGTTGCCGCGCGCGCCGGAATCGACCATGACGTACACGGGGTTGAGTTCCTTGCGGCCCTCGTTGTGTTCGAGGGTCTGGATCATCACGTCAGCGATAGTGTTACCCGCATGGGTCCACACGTCGATGATCTTATTGTAGCGCTCACCGTCGGTGATGATACCGGAGCGGTACTGCTTCTCGACGACGGCGATCTGCTTATAGGCGCTGTCGAGTTCGAGATGCTTCTCCTTCGGAATGATCATGTCGATAATGCCGATGGACACGCCCGCCTTCATCGCCCAGTAGAAGCCGAGTTCCTTGAGGCGGTCGAGCATCTCGACGGTGGCCTGGTGACCGGCTGCGCCGTAAGTGCGGAAGATAACATCGGAAATCTGTTTCTTGCCGCAGGCTTTGTTAAAGAAGCCCACGCCTTCCGGCCAGATTTCGTTGAAGATGACGCGGCCCGCGGTGGTCTCGATGACGTTCTTGGTGCTGTCGCCAAAGACGGACTGTTTGCCGAGGTCGGGGTTCTTGAAACGGATGCGGTCGTGAACTTTCACGCTGCCCTCAGCCATGGCGAACTCGACTTCGGACGCGTCGGCGAACAGCGGTGTGCGGTCCGCTTCCTTGCCGGCGGCCAGCTTGCGCGGGGTCTGCGTGAGGTAATAGCAGCCGAGTACGAGATCTTGTGACGGCGTGGTAATCGGCTTGCCGCTGGCGGGCGAGAACAGGTTGTTCGGGGCCAGCATGAGCATGCGCGCCTCCAACTGCGCTTCGACGGACAGCGGAACATGGACGGCCATTTGATCGCCATCGAAGTCCGCGTTGTAGGCAGTGCAAACGAGCGGATGAATGCGGATGGCTTCGCCCTCGATGAGCTGCGGCTCGAAAGCCTGGATCGAAAGACGGTGCAGGGTCGGCGCGCGGTTAAGGAGCACCGGGTGACCTTTGGTAACCTCCTCAAGGATGTCCCAGACTTCGGGTGTCTGGCGTTCGATCATCTTCTTAGCAGAGCGCACGGTATGCACGTAGCCGAGTTCCTTGAGCCGACGGATGATAAACGGCTCAAAAAGCACGAGCGCCATCTTCTTAGGCAGACCGCACTGGTGGAGCTTCAGCTCCGGTCCGATGACGATGACGGAGCGGCCCGAGTAATCGACGCGCTTGCCGAGCAGGTTCTGGCGGAAGCGTCCGCCCTTGCCCTTGAGCATGTCAGACAGCGACTTGAGCGGACGGTTGCCAGCGCCAGTGACCGCGCGACCGTGGCGACCGTTGTCGAACAAGGCATCGACGGCTTCCTGGAGCATGCGCTTTTCATTGCGGATGATGACGTCCGGCGTCTTAAGCTGGAGCAGGTTCTTGAGCCGGTTGTTGCGGTTGATGACGCGGCGGTAGAGATCGTTGAGATCGCTGGTCGCGAAACGTCCGCCTTCGAGCGGGACGAGCGGGCGCAGGTCGGGCGGAATGACCGGGAGCACTTCGAGGATCATCCACTCGGGCCGCGTGTGGGAGTTCGCAAACCCCTGCGCGAGCTTGAGACGCTTCGCGAGCTTCTTGCGGATTTGCTTCGAGCGCGTGTTACCCATCGCTTCTTCGAGTTCCTTTTGGTTCTCAGCGAGATCGACAGTCGCGAGCAGTTTGCGGATCGCGTCGGCACCCATGCCGGCGACGAAGGTTTCGCCATACTGTTCGAGCGCTTCGCGGTACTCGACTTCGGTGAGGAGCTGGCACTTCGTCAGCGGCGTCTGGCCGGGGTCGATGACGAGGTAGTCCTCGTAATAGATGACCCGCTCAAGCTGGCGTCCGCTCATGTCGAGCATGAGGCCGATGCGCGAAGGCATGCACTTATAGAACCAGATATGGGTGACCGGCACGGCCAGCTCAATGTGGCCCATGCGCTCGCGGCGCACGCGGGCGAGGGTGACTTCGACGCCGCAGCGGTCGCAGATCACGCCTTTGTGTTTGATGCGCTTGTATTTGCCGCAGGAGCATTCCCAGTCCCGGGTCGGGCCAAAGATGCGCTCGCAGAAAAGGCCGCCCTTCTCCGGCTTGAAGGTGCGGTAGTTGATCGTCTCGGGATTCTTGACCTCGCCGCTCGACCACGAACGAATCGCCTCGGGCGATGCGACGGTGATGCCGACCTGGTCAAATCCGACCGTGCGCTCTTCCCCCATCAATTCACGAAAAGTAGGTTCGCTCATATTAATATAGTTAGCTTGGTGTGTGGGTTGCGAGGGTTAGATAAGGCCGGCCGTCAGGGCCGCGGGGGCTTTGCCGCCGACTTTCACGTCGAGGCCGAGCGACTGCATTTCTTTGATGAGCACGTTAAAGCTCTCCGGCGTGCCGGCTTCGAGGGAGTTGTCGCCTTTGACGATGGACTCGTAGATGCGCGTGCGGCCAGCCACGTCGTCGGATTTCACGGTCAGGAGTTCCTGCAACGTGTAGGCCGCGCCGTAGGCTTCGAGCGCCCACACCTCCATCTCGCCGAAGCGCTGGCCGCCGTACTGCGCCTTGCCGCCCAGCGGTTGCTGGGTGACGAGAGAGTATGGACCAACGGCGCGGGCGTGGATCTTGTCGGCGACCAAGTGGCCGAGTTTCAGCATGTAGATGTAGCCGACGACAATCGGCTGATCGAAGGCATCGCCAGTGCGGCCGTCATAGACGATGGCTTTGCCGGTTTCGCTGATCCAGGTGTAGCCCTCGACCTTGCGGGCCTGCTTGAGGTAGTCGAAGATTTGCGACTCATGGATGCCGTCAAAGACCGGTGTGGCGACCTTGAAGCCGAGCGCTTTCGCGGCGACGCCAAGATGGGTCTCGAGAACCTGGCCGACATTCATGCGGGAAGGCACGCCAAGCGGGTTGAGGCAGATGTCCACTGGCGTTCCGTCCGCGAGGTAGGGCATGTCTTCCTCCGGCACGATGCGGGCGACGACGCCCTTATTGCCGTGGCGTCCGGCCATCTTGTCACCGACCGAGAGCTTGCGCTTCGAGGCTACATAGACCACGACCTGCTTGATGATGCCGGGATCGACATCATCGCCGCTCTCGACCTTGTCCATCGAGCGTTCGTGCTCGAGTTCCAACTCGGCAAACTTGGGCTCAAACTGGCTGATGATCTCGCGGATTTTGTTGCGGATCGGCGATGGGTCGATGTCCACATGGTCATAGACGCCGGCCAGCTTGCGCAGCAGGGTCTTGGTGATCTTGCGGTTGGCCGGGATGATGATCTCGCCAGTCTGGGCGTTGACCACGTCGAGGGGGATTTTTTCGCCAAGGAGGATGTTAGACAGCGCTTCGGTGAGTTGCTCGTGCAACTCGTCTTTCCGCTTGGCATGGTCCTCGTCGATGACTTTCGCCTGACGCTTGCTTTCCGTGGGGGAGAGCTTGATGCGGGTTACTTCCTTGCGGCTCGACACTTTGACATCCATGACGATGCCATAGGTGCCGGACGGGACGGTGAGCGAGGTGTCCTTAACATCCGCGGCCTTCTCGCCGAAGATGGCGCGCAGGAGGCGCTCTTCGGGGGCGAGTTCGGTTTCGGACTTGGGCGTGATCTTGCCGACGAGGATGTCGCCGGGCTTCACTTCCGCGCCGACGCGGATGACGCCGTCGGGCCCGAGGTTGCGGAGCGCCTCTTCGCTGACGTTGGGAATATCACGGGTGATTTCCTCTGGCCCAAGCTTGGTGTCGCGCGCGCCGATGTCGAACTCATCGATGTGAATCGAGGTGTAGATGTCCTCCTTTACGACCTTTTCGGAAATCGTGATGGCGTCCTCGAAGTTATAGCCGTTCCAAGGCATGAACGCGACGAGCACGTTGCGGCCAAGGGCGATTTCACCCTGGTCGGTGTTAGGACCGTCGGCGATGACGTCGCCCTTCTTAACGGACTGGCCTTTCTTGACGATCGGCTTCTGGTTCACACAGGTGCCGGCGTTGGAGCGCATGAACTTGCGGAGGTCGTACAGATAGACGCCTTCCTCCGGGTCATGTTTTAGCTTCTTCTTACCCTCGGGCAGTTCGCCGTCCTTGGTAACTACGATGAGGTCGCCGGTAACACTCGCGACCTTGCCGTTCGCTTCGGCGACGATGACCGCCTTGGAATCGCGGGCCACTTTGCCCTCCATGCCGGTGCCGACGATCGGCGACTCCGAGATCAGGAGCGGCACACCCTGGCGCTGCATGTTCGAGCCCATCAGTGCGCGGTTGGCATCGTCGTGTTCGAGGAAAGGGATGAGCCCTGCCGCGACGGAGACGAGCTGCTTCGGCGAAACGTCCATGTAATGAACCTTCGACGGCTCGACTTCGAGGAAGTCGCCGCGGTAGCGGACGCTTACTTTGTCGCTGGTGTAGTGGCCTTTTTCGTCAAAGGCGGCGTTGGCCTGCGCGACGAGGTAGTTCTCTTCCTTGTCGCCGGTCAGGAAATCCACCTTGTCCGTCACGCGGCCGTTTTCGACCGTGCGATAGGGTGTTTAGATAAAGCCGAAGTCATTGATCCGCGCGAAGGTGGACATCGAGGAAATAAGTCCGATGTTCGGACCTTCGGGCGTCTCGATGGGACAGATGCGTCCGTAATGGGACGGATGCACGTCGCGCACCTCGAAGCCGGCGCGATCCCGCGAGAGACCTCCCGGCCCAAGGGCCGAAAGACGGCGCTTGTGGGTCAGTTCGGCGAGCGGGTTCGTCTGATCCATGAACTGCGAGAGCTGGCTCCGCCCGAAGAAGTCGCGGATCACCGCGCTGAGCGCCTTCGGATTGATGAGCTTCTGCGGCGTCATGCCTTCGATGTTCACGTCGAACAGCGTCATGCGCTCTTTGACCAAGCGCTCCGTGCGGGCGAGGCCCACGCGGCACTGGTTGGCCAGCAGCTCACCCACCGTCCGCACCCGGCGCGAACCGAGGTGGTCGATGTCATCCAGCGTGCCTTCGCCGCGGCGCAGACCGATGAGGTATTTCATCGCCGCGATGAAGTCTTCCTTCGTCATCGTCCGCTCGTCGAGCGTCGTGTCGAGGTTCATTTTCTGGTTCAGCTTGTAACGGCCCACGCGCCCGAGATCATACTTTTTCGGGTCGAAAAACAGCCGCTTGAGCAGGCCGCGCGCATTCGGCACGGTCGGTGGGTCGCCAGGACGCAGGCGGCGGTAGATGTCTTTCAACGCCTCTTCTTCGTCGTGCGCCGGATCTTTTTTCAGCGCCTTGATGACCGTGTCATCCAGCTTCGTATCCACGACCTGCACGGACTTCACGCCGAGCGCAATGACCTGGCGGATAGTCGCCTTGGTCAGCGGCTCAAAGGCGCGCGCCACCGTGATCTCCCCATCGCGCACATCGGCGATGAGCACCTTGCTCGCGATCTCCTCTTCCTCCAGGCTCTCGCTCAGCTTCAGGTTCTCGACGGTGTAGAAAATCTTGATGATCTCCTCGTCTGAGCCGTAGCCCAAGGCGCGCAGGAAAGTCGTCGCGAGGAATTTCCGGCGGCGCTTCCGACGGTCGAGGTAGACGTAGAGCAGATCATTCGTGTCGAATTGCACCTCCACCCACGACCCGCGATCCGGGATGATGCGGAAGCTGAACAGCGTCTTGCCGTTTAGATGGAGCGACGACTCAAAGCAAATGCCCGGCGACCGGTGCAACTGCGACACTACCACCCGCTCCGCGCCATTGATGACGAACGTCCCCTGAGGCGTCATCAGCGGAATCTCGCCCATGTACACCTTCTCCTCCTTCGTCCCGTGCTCCTCCTTGAGCTGGAACGTCACATGCAGTGGCGCGCTAAAAGTCAGCGACTCGCGCATCGACTCGCGGATGCTCAGCTTCGGCTCGCCAATCTCATAGCTGGCGAAGTCGAGCGTCACCTTTTCGTCATAGCTGGTGATCGGGAAAACCTCCCGGAAGACCGCCTGCAAGCCCGTCATCTTGCGCTTGCTCGGCGTGACATCCTGCTGGAGAAAGTCCACATAGGAATCGAGTTGGACTTCGATGAGGTTGGGCGGTTCAGCGCCTTCCCGGAGTTTGCCAAAGTATTTGCGTTCAGACATGTGAATGATGCTCGGTTTGCTGGTGCTGCGGGCGCCCTTCTCCCCGCCACCAGCAGACGGAAAGGACGTTGGAAAAAAACTGCGGGTTAAAATTGCGTGCCGAACCCCGACAGCGCACAAACCGCAGAGACACCGAGACGCAGAGGACGAAAATCATCCTCTGCGTCTCGGTATTTCTGCGGAATAAAAATAGGGCTGACGGCGGCGGCGGTGCTCAAGACAAAAAAGGCGAGGGTGACGAATCCTCGCGGCAAAATGGACGCGGAGTGTCAAACACCCTCCCGCCGTGCGCAAGCAAAACTTTCGCCTTGCGCGAAGTTTTTTCCCAACTACCCGCCGGCCCGGCGTCGCGGGCGGAGTCGGGGCGAGAGGATTTGAACCTCCGACCTCCTGGTCCCAAACCAGGCGCTCTACCAAGCTAAGCTACGCCCCGAAAACTCCCGTCCTTCGCAGGACAGCCCCGCCAAGCGGGCCGCTACCATGCACCCTCCCCGCCGCCCGGCAAGGAATTCCTCCACTCATTTCGCCCGCGCCGCGCCTACTGCGGCTCGCCTTCCGATTGCCGGGCTTGGGGCGCGGGGTGGAATTCGATGTGGCCGCATTTGACGCAGAAAGCCCGCGTCCAACCCGCCTTCGGGCCCTCGGTCACGGGCTTCGGGGCGCTCATGTTGCCGCGGCATTTGCGGCATTTGTCTCCATGGGAAATCATAGGTCAGGGTTCTCCAAGTGAAAGGTTACGCGTACTGTGAGCGAAGTCCGCGTTGCCTGAAAAGCACGTTTTTTCCCGCCCGCCCTTTGAAGACTGGGTAAGGAGTCGGGCTTCAGCCGCGTCCCATTGAGATGCCTAGTCGGAATCCCTGCAGCGAGGACCTTACCAATCGGTTCCGGGACGAGTTCCTGAATGGGGAAGCGTTTTCGCTTCGGTGCTCGGACAAAGAGCATCGGCAATGGCCCAACCGCGAACCGGCACAATCGTCGCTGGACCATTCGGCCGCGCAACGATTCATGTCCCACGGCCTAGCCAGCCTCAGCCGGTGCCCCGAAATTGGCTACTGGGCTTTCGGCGCTTCGTCCTCGGGCTTTTTTTCTTCTTTCCCTTTTCCTTTGCCGCCTTTCAGCTTCGGGGCTTCATCATGAGGCGCGGATTGCGGCGCATTGCCCGGGGCGACGTTCGGGGGAGTTTGGCGTTCCAATTTGGGCTTTGACTCTTCGACTGCCGGCGGCACTTGACGAGCCGCTTCCGGGCGCTCGGGCTGCGTTTTTTTCGGATTGTTCTTTGGCGCTTCAGGTGCTTCACGACGAGGCGCGGGTTCTGGTGGCGTCGTGCGCTCGTTCTTTGGGGCTGGCTGTTCCGGTACGGGAGGCAATTTGCGTAGCGCTTCCGGGCGCGGCGCTTTCACCTTCGGCTCGACGGGATCGACTGGCGTGGGCAGAGGCAGCTCCGGCTGCTTCCGGTTTTTACCTTTGCGATCAGGCTGCGCAGGCTCAATCGGGGGTGGAACAACCTTCTCGGGGGTCTCCTTCATTTTGGCGGGCGTACTTGGTGGCGTTGCTGGAGTCTCGGGATGGGGATCCTTCTCCGCTTTTCCCGCGGTATCGGGTTGCTGCGGCTTCATCGGAGCTTCGGTTGTGGGCGGATTATCCTGCGGGACGACTTTGGGTTCTGCGGCTGGCACGGCTGGCGTGATTGGCAGCCCTTGGGATGTACGACCCTCCTTCGGTTGTTTGCTGGGTGGCGGTTCCGCGGGCGCAGAGGGCGCCGGCTTTCCCGTCGCCGGCACAGTTTCGGGCGAGGTCGTCTGATCCGCGAGTTTCTCAAACTTCGGCTGCGGCGGCAGGTCCTTCGGCGCCTTGGCTTCGGCGCGCACTTTCGCGCGGAGTTTCTCCACATCAGCAGGAGGACCAGCATCTTTCCATCCACGGTTGACCTCCACCTTTTCGATCTTTGCCGACAACTTGGCCGGCGGCGCGGCGGCGCGGGCGTCGAAGCCGGGCGCGAAGACGCGCAGCGAATCGCCCTCCACGCGAGACCGCATCTGTTCTCCGCGGAAACTACTCCGATCCCCTTCGATCTCGACGCGACGCTCCAGTTTCAAACGGCGGACCGGCTCGGCACTCTCACGGGAAATGTCCTCATAGCGTGGCCCCTGGTTATAGACCGTGCTGTTGACGTAGGTGATCTGGGTAATGTTGGTGGTCTGCCGGATGATGGTGACGTTTTGCCGCGGGTCCACGAAGGTGCCGCGCAAGCGCGGTGCGCCGAAGTTGCGGACCTCGACAAATCGGTAGGCGCTCGGCCCGATGTCATAGTAAGAATCGGCCCATCCGCGGATGCCGACAGTGCGGCGGAAGCTTGCCTCCGGCGGCAGTGGTGCCCAGCCCACATGCTGCGGACTGCGCCGCCACGAGACCCACGCGGGCGCCCACTCTGTGCCAGGAATCCAGACCCATCCTTTGTGCTCAATCCGCGCCCAGCGGCCGTAGTGATACACTGCCCAGCCATAGGGTTCCTCAGAGATCCACGTCCAGCCGGCCTCAGTGTAGGCCCAGCGACCGTCGCTGTAGGGACGCCAATCTTCATCCACATCTCGCGGCTGCCAGCCATAGCCGTAGTCGCCGACTTCCACCCAATCGCCATAGTCGCCGAGCTGATCATAAAAGAAGTCCACCGAGATGTTCGGAGCAGCTTGCGCTAGCGGAACGCTGACTTGGATGAACAGCGCCACCGCGAGGAGGATGAGAGTTTTTTTCATAGGAGCACCATCGAGTTGATTAGGTTTTGAAAACACGCGCCGCACTTGTTCGGAGCGGGAAGCGTGGGCCAAGGTATCGGCCCTGCTGCGACCTACAGCCGTGTTTAATTTTTGAATCTTCACGTAAATCCCTTGGTAGGCTTCATCTACGGCTGGACATCCATTGAGTCATGTCGCTCGTCCAGACCAGAATTGGCGGTCGTAAAGCGAGGCGCGGTCTTCGATGCACAGGCGGCGCGCCGCCGAGTGTAAAATTCTCCACTCAACTCTGAGGCGCATTCCCGACCCGGTAGAATCCGCCCCCGCGAAGAGTAAGGGGGAATTAGAAAGACTGCGATCAGTCTGCCGCACTCGCGCCGGCGGCGTCCGCCGCCTCTTCCTGTTTCTTCAGGGCAATAACTTCTTCGGGGGTTGAAGCACGATCAGGGTGATGCTGATGAACGGCGTTTTCGAGCTTTTCGTGATCTTTCTTCACATGCTCTTCGTGCTTTTGCTCGTCTAGCTTGCGGTGGTTCTTCGGTGAGTTGTCGCCCATAGGCCAAACATTCGCCGCTCGGCACATCCGCGGCTGTCTCGATTAACCGAAACTTTGGTGCCGGAGATCATTGGTCGAGCACTTTTTTGCCCGGACGTCTGAGGCAAAACATGGTCGGTAGAAAAAGGCGAATCGGGGCGACCAGAAAGATCCGCCACCGCGAATAACTTCCCGACAGCCGTTTCTCCGCAGTGCCGAGCCAACCTTAAATCCAAAATGACCAACAATATTTCAGCGCGACCTTTGCGGATAACATCAGGCCCGAGCGCAGTCATTTTTCCCGCCTGGCCGCGGCGCTGACACCTATATGAGACTTTTTGCCTATATCCTCGGTTTCTTGATTTTGATCGGCGGACTCGCTTGGGGCGCCATCGAGGCAGGAGCGCCTCAACTCTGGGTGATGATCGGCTCAATGATCCTGCTGGGAATTGGGATCATCACTGGAGCAAGTCGCACGCGCATCCATCGGCCGGCGGGGGACGTCACGGTCGTGAGGGACAATGACGATCTTTGAACTCCTTTCCAGAGGGTAAATCTCCCCAATCGAAGGCCGTAGGTGCGTCGCCGATGTTTTCGCGTCACCTGCTTCGGTTATTAAAAGACGCCGCTTACGATTGGGTGGATGACGGCGCGATGCGCCTCAGTTCATCGCTCGCATATTACGCGATATTTTCGCTGGCCCCGCTGCTGGTGATCGTGATCTCGATGGCGGGATTGGTCTTCGGCGAAGAAGCGGCGCGGGGACAACTGTCCCAGCAAATCGCCACCCTCGCCGGCACGGGTGCAGGCGAAGCGATTCAAGCGGCGGTGCAATCGAGCGCGGCGCAGAAAGCGACCGGCGTGCTGGCCACCATCCTCAGCACGGCGTTGCTGCTCTTTGGCGCCTCCACGGTCTTTGCCGAACTCAAGGACGCGCTGAACAGGATTTGGGGCGTCGTCGTAAAGCCGGGCCGGCCGTTTTTCACGCTCGTGCATGATCGGTTCTTCTCGTTCTCAATCGTGCTGGCCATCGGCTTTCTTCTGCTCGTCTCGCTGATTATCAGCGTCCTGCTCGCCGCGTTGAGCCACTACATGAGCGGTCGCTTCGAACTCCCAACCGTGGTCTGGAAGACGTGGGACCTGGTCCTTTCTTTTGCGGTGGTCAGCGGGCTCTTCGCGATGATTTTCAAGCTCCTGCCCAACGTGCTGCTCCGCTGGCGCGACGTGTGGCTGGGCGCGGTGGCGACTTCCCTGCTGTTCACGCTGGGCAAGTTCGTCATCGGCTACTACCTCGCGACCAGCAGCGTCGCCTCCAGCTTCGGCGCAGCCGGTTCGGTCGTGATCGTGCTGGCTTGGATTTACTACTCCGCCTGCATCCTTTTTTTCGGCGCGGAGATTACCAAAAGTTACGCGCGCAAGTTTGGTTCCGGGATCATGCCAAACAGCCGCGCCGTGCTCATCGATGACCTGCTCCGGGCGAGATTGGGGCTGACTGCGGCGACCATCGAGGCGGCATCGACGCCGCCCAGTGTTCCGCCCGCGCCGGCCGAGGTTCTGCCCAAGGTATAAACACCGGAGCGAGGAGCGGACGTCCGCGCAGACCCTCTCGCCGCGTCAGGCGAGAAACGCAGGGCTGAAATGGAGGCATTCGTCGGGGGCGAGGACGGCGCTTGCGGGGGGGACGGCCCCCTGCCACTAATCCGCGACGCCATGCCGAAACCGAAGCCACGCCGCCGCCGGAAACTGCTCGCCGCGTGCGTGCTCGTGCTCGCCGCGGGGGGCGGGCTGGCTTTCCACTGGCTGCGGAAGACGGACGAGGCCATCGCCGTGCAGGTGGAGAAAGTGACGCGGCGGGACCTGACGGAGACGGTGGTGGCGAACGGAAAAATCCAGCCCGTGACGCAGGTGATGATCAGCCCGGAGGTGGCGGGGGAAATCATTGCGCTGCCGGTGGTGGAGGGGCAGGCGGTGAAAAAGGGCGACCTGCTGGTGCAGATCAAGCCGGACAATTACCAGGCGGGGAGCAATTCGGCGGAGGCGAGTTTCAAATTTGCCGTGGGCAGCCGGAGCCAGGCGGAGGCGGAGCTGGCCAAGGCGTCGGCGGATTTCAAACGGAATGAGGAGCTGTTCAAGGCGAAGCTGGTGGCGGCGGACAAGTTCATGGATTTCAAGACGCAGTACGAGGTGGCGCGGCTGCGGCTGGAGAATTCGACAAACCAGATGGATCAGGCGCGATTTGCCGTGGACAAGGCCAATGATGATCTTTCCAAAACCACGATCCGCTCACCCATCGACGGCACGGTGACGAAGCTGAAGTCGCAGCTCGGCGAGCGGGTGCTGGGCACGTCTTTCAATATGGGGACGGAGATGATGACCATCGCGCGGCTGGAAGAGATGGAGGCACGGGTGGACATCGGCGAGATCGACGTGGTGCTGATCGCGGTGGGGCAGGTGGCGCGGCTGGAGATGGATCCGTTCAAGGACAAGAAATTCCGCGGGACGGTGACGGCGATCGCCAATGCGTCGAAGGGCTCGGGCGCGGGCGCGCAGATGGGGAGCAGCCAGCCGCAGGAGGCGCCGAAGTTTGAGGTGAAAATCCGCATCGAGGACAAGGCGGCGTTTCGCCCCGGCATGTCGGTCACGGCGGAGATCGAGACGCGGTCGCGCAAGGGGGTGCTGGCGGTGCCGATCCAGAGCGTGACCACGCGGCTGCCCGCCCTGGCCGCGCCGGTGACGCCGCGGGAGGGCAAGGCGCCCGAACCGGTGAAGCAGGCGGAGGTGGTCTTTGTGCGCGAGGGCGACCACGCGAAGAAGGCGGCGGTGAAAACGGGGATCAGCGACAGCGATTACTTCGAGATCGAGTCGGGGCTGAGCGAGGGGCAGGAGATCATTTCCGGCGGCTACAAGGCGGTGAGCAAGGACCTGGATGACGGGAAAAAAGTGAAGGTCGGCCCCGAGGCGGCGAAAGGCGCGAAGTGAGCCTTATCCGGCTGGACGCCATCTGCCGCTCCTACGACATGGGCAGCGAGACGGTGCATGCGCTGCGCGGCGTTTCGCTGAGCATCGAGCGCGGTGAGTACGTGGCCATCATGGGGCCGAGCGGCTCGGGGAAATCCACGCTGATGAACCTGCTCGGCTGCCTCGACACGCCGACCTCCGGCAGCTACGAGCTGAACGGCCACAGCGTCGGCGAGATGGACGACAACGAACTCGCCGAAATCCGCAACCGCGAGATCGGCTTCGTCTTCCAGACCTTCAACCTGCTGGCCCGCTCCACCGCCCTGCGCAACGTCGAGCTGCCGCTCATCTACGCCGGCCTCGGCCTCGCCGAGCGCCGCGAAGTCGCGCTCGCCGCGCTGCGCGACGTGGGCCTGGCCGACCGCGTCACGCACCGGCCCAATGAAATGTCCGGCGGCCAGCGCCAGCGCGTGGCCGTGGCTCGCGCGTTGGTCAACAAGCCGTCGATCCTTTTGGCCGACGAACCGACCGGCAACCTCGACACCCGCACCGGCGAGGAAATCCTTGAGCTTTTCCAAAACCTCGCCGACCGCGGCAACACGCTCATCGTCGTGACCCACGAGGAGCAGGTCGCCCGGCACGCCCGCCGCATCATCCGCATCCGCGACGGCCTGGTGGCGAGCGACGAGGCGGTGGCAAAGGCGTGACGCGAAGTGTTGCAAGGCGGGCGGCGGAAGCTACTATGCGCACTCGTCATTCATGAAATTCCACGCTCTTTTTCTGGCCGCGCTGCTCGGCGCGGCGACGCTCCACGCGCAAAACGCCGCGCCTTCCAAAAAGGACAGCGCCGTCACCGCCATCAACGACCGCGGGGCCAAGGACGCCCCGCCTGCGCCCGCGCCCGCGCCGCCCACCACGGCGGAAGACATGATGCGCATCCCCGCCGCCGGCGCGACCGCGGGGGCGGCAGCGGCAGTGAATCCGGTCACGCTGTGGAAGCTCATCCAAGACGGCGGCTGGGCCATGATCCCGCTGGGCTTTCTCTCGGTCGTCACCGTCATGCTCGTGCTGGTCTATCTCTTCACCCTGCGCCGCAGCGCCATCCTCACGCCGCACTACATGAACACGGCGGATGTGCTTTTGAAAAAGCGCGACTACCTCGGGCTGCTCGCCATTTCCAGCCGGCACAGCGAGGCGGTGGCGCGGGTGGTGCAGCGCACGCTGGACTTCGCGACGAAAAACCCCGGGGCGTCCTACGAGGTCATCCGCGAGATCGCGGAGACCGAGGCGGGCAGCCAGGCGGCGTCGCTCCAGCACCGCACGGTGTACCTCGCGGACATCGGCATGCTTTCGCCCATGATCGGGCTGCTCGGCACGGTCATCGGCATCATCCGTTCCTTTGGCCTGCTCGGCAGCGGGCAGACCGCCACCTCGCGGGATCTGCTGCTGGCGAACGGCGTTTCCGAGGCCCTCGTCGCCACGGCCAGCGGCCTCGTGCTCGGCATCACCGCCATGTTTTTCTACTCCCTTTTCCGCAACCGCGTCCAGAGCCTCATCTCGGATCTCGAGATCGCCTCGGCGCATATCCTCGGGCTCATCGCGCTGAACTATAACAAGAAGCGCGAGCCCACGCGCGTGGCGGTGGACGATGAGTTTTAGCCCCGCCGCATGAAGCTCCGCAAACGCGCCGAGCCCGTCACGCTCGGCTTCCAGATCGCGCCGATGGTGGACATCCTCCTCGTGCTGCTGTGCTTTTTCATCGTCACCTGGAGCTTTGCCAAAAAGGAGCTCGACCTGAAAGTGCGCGTGCCCTCGGCGCAGAACGCCACCGAGTCCGCGTCGGTCGTGAACCAGACCGTGCTCAATGTGCGGGAGGGCGGCGTGGTGAT
This sequence comes from Chthoniobacter sp., assembly GCA_031424395.1. GTDB lineage: Bacteria > Verrucomicrobiota > Verrucomicrobiia > Chthoniobacterales > Chthoniobacteraceae > Chthoniobacter. Next base: position 6,215 of record JANPHJ010000142.1, on the reverse strand, counting down.
TTGGAATAACAAGGAGGTGCCGCTGCCGGAGTTGTTCTCAAAACTGAAGGTGCTCTCGGACCTGTATCCCGACTACTCGATCATCGTGCGCGGGGACGAGAATGCGAAATACAAGCACATCTCCGCCGTGCTCGACACCTGCCGCGAGGCCAACATCTGGAACGTCGCGTTTGCCACGCGGAAAGTGGAATGAAGCGCCGGGTCCTGGCGGGGATGAGTGTGGTGGCGCTGGTCTTCGCGCAGCCGACGGGCGAGGCGCAGGAGGCGCAGTCGCAAATCCTGAAACCCTTCAAGCTCGACGGGGACGGCAAGCCCATCCCGCGCGCCGAGCCCGTGGCGCCCAAGGCTGAGCCCGTGGTGAAACCCACCCCGCCCGCCGAGCCCGCCGCCGCTACGCCGAAGCCCGTGCCGAAGCCCAAGCCGCCGGGCGTGGTTGCCCCGCCGCGCGCCCTGCCCGCCGTGCCCGAGCCCGAGGAGCCCGGCACCATCCGCATCGGCCCCGCCGGCACGCCGCGCACCGCCGAGCAGCTCCAGCTCGATGTGGCGAACGGCTACTACGGCAAAAAGATGTACGAGCTGGCCGCGCCCGAGTACGAGAAATTCACCACCCTCTACCCGAACAGCGAGCAGCGCCCCGACGCCCTCTTTCGCCTCGGCGAATCCTACCGCCGCAACGGCACCATGAACGCCGCGCGCAACGCCTACGAGACCCTGCTCGCGCAGTACCAGGCCGGCGAATTCATCGGCCCCGCCGCCTACCGCCTTGCAGACATTTACTACCAGGCCCGGGAATTCCGGGACGCCCTGCCGCTCTACCGGAAGGCTTCCGTGCGGCTGAAAGATCCCGCCGTGGTGAGTTCGGCGAAGTTTTTCACCGGCCGCACCCTTGAGGCGCTCGGGCAGAAAGCGGACGCGCGCGTGGCCTACGAAGACCTCGCCGCCACCGACGCCAACAACCCTTTCCAAGACGCCAGCCGCCTCTCCTTCGCCCTGCTGCTCAAGGACGCCGGCCGCACCGCCGAGGCGCTGAAGCAAATCCAGTTGCTCGCGGTGAAAGCCGAAAACCCCGAGCTGAAAATCGAAGCCACCGTCCGCAGCGGCCTCTGGTCGCTCGAAATGGAACCGCCCCTGCCCGGCCCCGCCGATGCCGCCTTCAAAAAAGCGCTCGGCATGCCCGGCCCCGCGCGCTGGAAGGAAATCGCCCAGGTCGGCGTCCTCCGCATCGCCTTCGACACCGGCAAATACCAGCAGGTCATCGACACCTACAGCCGGCCCGGCGCGCTCTTCTCCCCGGACGTCAAGCCCGAGCTGCTCCTGCTCACGGCGAACTCCTACCGCCAGCTCGGCAACACCGCCGAGGCTATGAAACTCTACGACCAGGTGCTCAAGGATTTCGCCAACTCCGTCTATGCGAAAGAGGCCCAGTACGAGCGTCTGAAGATGCTCTACACCGTGGACGACCCGCAGCTTCTCCCCGCCATCGAATACTATCTCGCCGCGAATCCCGAAGCCGAAAAGCGCGACCAGATCCTGCTGATGAAAGCCGAGGTCTTTTTCAAAAAGAAGGACTATGGCAATGCCGCGCCGATCTATTCCACGCTCGAACTTTCGCGCCAGCTCAGCGGCGTGCTGAAGGCCGAGGCGCTCTTCAAACTCGGCTGGTGCCAGATGGAACTCCGCGCCATCGACCAGGCCACGAAGGCCTTCACCGCCTTCATCGACAGCTACCCCACGCACAAGCTCGTCCCCGGCGCCCTCATCCAGCGCGGGCTCGCCTGGCAGTCGCAGAAAAACCTCGGCGCCGCGCTCGCCGACTACAGCGACATCATCAAGAAATATCCGCAGGCCAAAGAGCGCGAAATGGCGCTCCAGCAAAAGGCGCTCATCCTCGGCCAGCAGGGCGACAGCGCGGCCATGGCCGAGACTTTCAAACTCCTGCTCAGGGACTACCCAAAGACCGCCGCCCGCCCGCAGGCCGACTACTGGCTCGGCCTCGCGGCCTTTGAAGCGAAAAACTACAAGGAATGCGTGCCGTATCTGGATGAGGCCCGGAAGCTCGACAAGGAGCAGTTTGGCGAGAAAGCGAGCATCCGCCTGCTGCTCGCGCAGTACTATCTGGAGGACAAAGTCGCCACCGCCCGCGAGGTCGATTTTTACGCCAAAGAAGGCAAGACTAAAGTGCCCGCCGAAATCCTGCGCATGCTCGGCACCGAACTGCACAAAGGCGGCGCGTTTGAATCCGCCGAAAAATATCTCCTCATGCTCACCCCGCGCGACGAGGTCACGCCCGGCGACTTTCTCCTCCTCGGCCGCAGCCAGCACGACCTCGAAAAATACCAGGAAGCCACCGACTCCATCCAGACCTACCTCAAGTCCGTCAAGCAGCCCGCCTTGCGCGCCACCGGCCTGCTCACCCTCGCCCGGTCGCAGATCGCCCTCAAGGCGCTCGACCCCGCGCAGAAGTCCGTGGACGAAGCTCTCACCCTCCAGCCGGAAGGCGAGATCAACGGCGAAGGCCGCATCAGCGCCGGCGACATCCAGATGGCGCGCGGCAACGCCGCCGAGGCCGCAAAGCTCTACGAAACCGTTTACGCCACCGGCATCGACCATCCCGAGATCACCCCGCGCTCGCTCAGCAAAGCCATCCAGGCCTACCGCGCCGCCGGCAATGACGAGAAGGTGAAGAAGCTCCTCAACATCCTCCAGAGCCGCTACCCGGAATACTTCCAGCGCCTCAAAACCCCGTAGCGTTCAGAGCGCACTTGCCGGGCGGACGGCGAAAACGGAATCTCCGCACCCATGACCCTTTGGGAACCGCGACCGCGCCAGCCGTTCATCGGGCTGGCGGTTTGCGCGGTGCTGGGGATTTTTGCGGCGGATCGCTGGCCGGTGGAGGCGGTGTGGCCGCTCGGGATCATGGTGGCGGGCTTCCTCGCCGTGCTGGTGCGGCCTACGACAGCGGGCTGCTGGCTCGGGTGCGCGGGCGCGTTTTTTTCGCTGCATACGCTGCGGCATCACGGGCACGCGGCGCGCGAACTCGCGCGCGAGTTTGCCGGCGGGCCGCGGGTGGTGCAGGCGGTGGGCATCGTATGGGACGAGCCGGAAAAAGCCGCCGAGTGGTCGCGCACGGTCAAAGGTCGTTTCCGGCTGAAGCTTGAATCCATCACCCTCGCGGGTGAAACGCGCACGCCCGACGTGGTGGTAAATGTGGGCTGGGCCGACGAGCATCTGCCGGAGTACGGCGACCGTGTCTCGCTCACCGGCAGCGCCATGAATCTCGAACCCACGCGCAATCCGGGGCAGTTCGATTTCACCGCGTATGAGCAGCGCCAGGGCGTGTGGTCGGAAATCCGCGCGCGCTTTGCCATGGACTGCCGCATCGAAGCCCACGGCCTCGGCCATCCCGCGCAGGCCTTTGCCTACCGCGCGGCGCACTGGATTCAGAGCCGCCTTGCGCTCGATCTGGAGGACGAGCCGGAAATCTCCGACCTCATCGCCAGCATGGTGCTCGGCCTGCGCGGCGAGACGCCGCAGGAGATGAAGGCGCTCTTTCAGCGCACCGGCACCATGCACCTCTTCGCGGTCAGCGGGCTGAATGTCGCCATGCTCGCCGCCATCGCGCTCTTCGTCCTGCGCCCGCTGCGCCTCGGCCGCATCCCCGCCATCCTCATCACCATCCCGATCCTCGCCGGCTACGCGCTCGTCACCGGGCTCTCGGCAAGCTGCGTGCGCGCCACCATCATGTGCTCGCTTGTGCTTCTCGCGCAGCTCACCGACCGGCGGCCCATCGCGTTCAACAGCCTCGCCGCCGCGGCCTTCGCCATTCTCGCGTGGGACACGAACCAGCTTTTCTCGCCGGGTTTCCAGTTTTCGTTCGTGCTCGTCGTCGTCATCGTCTGGCTCTCGGGGAAAATTCAGCGCCGCCTCGAACCGCTCGGCAAGCCTGATGCCTACTTGCCCCGCGCGCTCTGGCGCTGGCCGCAGCAGGCCGCCGCCGTGCTGGCGGAAAAGTTCGCCGCCGCGCTCGGCGTCACCGTTTCCGCATGGCTGGGCTCGCTGCTTTTCACCGCCGGATACTTCCATCTCTTCTCCCCGGCCGCGCTGCTCGCCAATATGCTCGCCGTGCCGCTCGCCTTCGTGGTGCTCGTGCTCGGCATCGCTGCGCTGCTCGCCGCGCCGCTGTGGCAAACGGGCGCGGTGCTGTGCAACAACGCGAACTGGCTTTGCGCCAAGGCGCTGCTCGCCGTTTTGAAAATCTGCGCCCTCGTGCCCGGCGGGTGGCTCTATGTCGAGACGCCGCGTCTTGCCCCAGCGCCCGCCTGCGAAATCACCGTGCTCGATCTCGGCGACGGCGGCGCGGCGCATCTCCGCGCGGGCGGGCGCGACTGGCTGCTCGATTGCGGCGGCGGCGCGGCCTACGACCGCATCGTCCTCCCCTATCTCCGCACCCGCGGCGTGAACCGTCTCGACGGCCTCCTGCTCACCCACGGCGACGTGAAGCACATCGGCGGCGCGCCCCCCGCGCTCAGCGATTTCCGCCCGCGCGTGGTCGTCGATTCCGTCCTCCGCGACAAATCGCCGACGCGCAAAGATCTCCACGCCGACCTCGCGCGGCGCAGCCAGGGCAAAGGACTTTACGCGCGCGGCGACACCATCCATTTCCCCGGCGCCACGCTCCGCGTGCTCTACCCGCCCGCCGGCCTCCAGCGCGCCACCGCCGACGACAAAGCCCTCGTCGTGCAGCTCGAAACCGCGGGCACCCGCGTGCTCTTCATGTCCGACAGCGGCTTCGCGACCGAGCAGTGGCTCATCGAAAACGAGCCCGACCTGCGCAGCGACCTTGTGATCAAAGGCCAGCACGCCAAAGACCTTTCCGGCACCCTCGACTTCCTCGCCCGCGTGCAGCCGCAGGCCGTCATCTGCACCGGCCTCAGCTACGGCGAGCCGCCGGAAAAACTCGACGCTTGGGAGCAAAGCGTCGCTACCCGTGGCCTCACCGTTTTCCGCCAGGACCACACCGGCGCAGTGCATCTGGAAATCCGCGACGGCGGCTTTGCCCTCCGCGCCCGCGTCAGCGGTCAGACCTTCCGCAGCCGCGCGCGATAAATCGGCAGGCCTTGCGCAAGGAAGCGGCGCTCGAAATCCGTGATCGGGTATTCGGGATCGTCCGGCCAGTCGAGCCGCTCGTAGCCCTTCGCCTTCGCCAGCACTTTCTCCATCCACAGGAAATATGGCTCGTCGTCCGTCTTGATCCGCAGCTCGCCACCCGCCGCGAGAATGCCGTGCAGCGCCTCCATGAAACCGTCCTGAATCAAGCGCCTGGGCTGATGGTGGCGCTTCGGCCACGGATCGGGGAAGAGCACATGCGCCACCGCCACGCTCTCCACCGGCAGCACGTAGCGCAGTGCGTAAGCCGTCTCGATGCGCAGCACGCGGATGTTCGGAATCTGGTTATGCACCACCCCGCGGCAGACCTTCCGCACGCGCCCGAGCAGCCGCTCGATGCCGAGAAAATTGTGGTCGGGGTGCTTCACCGCCATCGCTTCGAGAAACCCGCCCTCGCCGCAGCCGATGTCCACCTCCAGCGGCGCCTCGCGCTCGAAAATATCGCGCAGCGGCGCGCGGGCAAAATAGTCCGCGGGCACAAACTCGATCTTCTCGGCCGGATCAACTTCCCCGGATTCTTTTTCGCGAAAGGCTGCTCTCATTGGAGCGCAGGCGATACGCGCACCTGCCCCCGCCCGCAAGCGCCGTTTCCCGCTGAGCGCGGCCACGCTGCACCCCGCGTGGCGCCTCCACCCCCGCCATGCCGGTTCATTTTGCGAGCACCGCGCCGTCCGGGTTGTCCCCCGGCTTCGGCACCGCGATGACCGCGTTGCCGTCCTCGTTCCTTTGCCCGCCTGGCCCGCCAGGATGACGTTGTCTTTCCACACGATGCCCTCATTCGCAGGCCGAGCGGCACGTTTGAAATTGCCTGTCGCAGGCTTGCCTTCCGGTGCGGCGAGCGTATTGCCCGCGATGCGGATGTCGCTGGAGTCATTCACGAAAATCTGGCCGTTGTTGAACTCGGGCGTCTGGTTGTTCAGCCAAAGAACATTGTCGAGAATGTCCACATGATCGCTCTCATAGGTGTGAATGCCGGAGCCGCCGTTTTGTGAGCACACATGGCCCTGAATGAGGATGCGGCCCGCGTACGCGCCGAGCTTCGAGCCCTG
>JANPHJ010000141.1:0-16335 GCA_031424395.1 Chthoniobacter sp. | reverse complement strand
GCGCGCGAGCTCGAACTTGCCCTCGAACAGCATCGAGTTCGAGGCATCGACGAGCACCGCGACGTGCATCTCCTCCTCTTGATGAAACTGCTTCACATACGCCCGCTCGATGCGCGCGAAGATGTTCCAATCCACGAACCGCACGTCGTCGCCCGGCGAGTAATCGCGGAAGTCGCAGAACTCCGTGCTCGTCCCGCCCTTGGCCGCGAGGTGCTCGCCGCGCGAGCGGTTGGTGAAACGTCGCGCCGCGTTCAGCCGCAGCCGCGCGAGCCGGTCGAGGTCGCGGTTGCTGAGCAGCGTGGTGAGTTGCGGCGCGCTCATCCGTTTGGCCCGCTGTCTCCGCCCGACCTACTGGAGAAACCGCGCGAGGTTTTCCTGCTCCCAGACCTTGGCGCGGCGGAACCAGTGGAAGCGGCGCTCGCGTTCGTTGAAGCGGTCGTGGTGGACGATGCGGCGGCCTTCGTCGTCGTAGAGGTCGGCGACGACGCTGTGCAGCATCTCATGGTAGATGACGTACTCGAGGAACCACGTCGGGACGAAGCCGCGGTCGAGCAGCGGGTGGATGCGGATGACGCGGTCGTCTTCCTGGATGGTGCCGAAGACCACGGTTTCGCGCGGACGCACGCGGCGTTTGCGGCCCCACATGATGCGGTAATCCCGGATGCGGTTGCGGAAATAGCGCGCGTTCATCTTGTCGAAGATGGTGCGGAGGTTGAACCACCGGCCTTGGGCTTCCTCGAGGTCGAACTGGCGCTGAAAAGGGTAGCGCGGGGTGCAGGCTTTGCGCTTCGGCGGTTTCGCCGGGCGACGCGGGGCTTTGGCCTTTGTTTTGAGGCTGGTGGCGGAGCGTTTGCGGGTGGCCATGGCGCGGTTTGGACAGCGGAAGTTGGCGGACGTTAGAAGGCCCGCGGTTTTTCCACAAGGGCTTAGCTGTCCGGGGGCGAGGATTCCGACCGGGAGCCGGTGAGCTGCTCCAGTTTTTTGACGCGGGCGTAAAGTTTGGGCAGGCGGCCGATGCGGGCGAGCTGTTCTTTGCTCTCGCGCAAAGGCATGGCCGGATAGCCAAAGACGATCTGTTTTGAACCGATGCTTTTGCTCACTCCACTCTGGGCGGCAACGATGGTCTGGTCGCCAATCTCGATGTGGCCGACGACGCCGACCTGTCCGGCCAGTGTGACATAATTGCCCAGTTTCGTACTGCCGGAGATGCCGACTTGGGAGACGATGAGGCAGTGCCGCCCGATGACGACGTTGTGGGCGATTTGCACGAGGTTGTCGATTTTGGTGCCTTCCTGAATCCACGTCCGGCCAAAACGGGCGCGGTCGATGGTGACGTTCGCGCCGATTTCCACGTCGTCGTCGATCTGGACGATGCCGGTTTGGGGGATTTTCACATGGCGTCCGCCGGCGAACTCGAAGCCGAAGCCGTCGCTGCCAAGCACAGCGCCGCTATGGATGATGACGCGGTCGCCGATGACGCAGCGTGCTCCGACGGTGACGCGGGGCGCAAGCTGGCAGCCTGCTCCCACGGTGGCGGCGTGACCGATGTAGCTATGCGCGCCAAGCACGGTGGCGGCCCCGATGCAGGCGCCGTCTTCGATGACGACGAAGGGCTGAACGGAGACGTTTTCGCCGAGCACGACATCGCGGCCAAGGACGGCGGTGGGATGCACGCCAGGGGCGAAGCGGATGGGCTCGGGGGCGAATTTTTCCAGCAATTGGGCGAAGGCGAGCGAGGGATTTTCCACGCGGATGGCGACAGGGGAAATCGGCTCGCTGAAATCGAGCGGCACAAGGGCGGCGGTGGCGCGCGAGGCCTTGAGCTGGGCGAGGTATTTGGCGTTGCCGAAAAAGGTGACGTGGCCCTCGCCGGCATCGGCGATAGCTGCGGCCCCGGTGATGGCGCGCGCGCCGTCGTCCGCCAAAGCAAACTGGCCGCCCGTGAGGGCGGCCAGTTCCTGCACCGTGAGGGTTGGCACGGCGAAAAGGGTTACGGGGTGACCTTCTTCGGCTTGTCCGTGGCAGGCTTGTCGCTGGCGGGCGCTTCCTTGCCTTTGTTCTTGTTCAGCGCGGTCACGACCGCGTCGGTGAACTCGTAGCTGTCGCGCGAGTAGAGGACGATCGGCACGCCGTTGAGGCTCGGGCCGGACTTGTCCAGCACCACGTCGAAATTCTCCGCCTTCACCCGGTCGGCGACGATTTTATTGATGTCCTCGACGATGCCGGCGCGCATGCGGACGGACTGTTCCTGGAGCTGCTTTTCGCGCGACTGCTGAAACTCGCGGATTTCGCGATCCATGTTCTGCAACTCGCCGGCCTTCTCGGTGCGCGACTTGGCTTTCTGCTCTTTGGCTTCCTTGCTCAGTTCCGGCTTGGCGATCTCCTCGTCGAGCTTTTTGACCTCATCGAGGGTCTTCTTGGCCACGTCCATGCGATCCTCAAGTTCCTTCTTCGCGCCGTTGCGGGCTTCGTTGATCTTGGCCTCGGCGTCCTTGGTCTTGTAGTAGGACTCAAAGACTTTCTTCATGTCCACGGTACCGATTTTGATGTTTTGGGCGGAAGCGCCGACCGAGCCGAGGACGGCGGCGGCGAGGGAGAGGATGATGTATTTTTTCATGTAGGTTGAGGTTGGGTGATTTGGGATGGGCTGAGACTGGCGCGCGGCGGGTTCGTTCAAAATTGGTAGCCGATGTTGAAATTGAAGCGCCCGCTGCCGCTGGTGAATTCGTCCCGTTGCAGCGGAAAGCCGTAGTCGATGCGCACGGGGCCGATGGGCAGGTCGAGGCGGACGCCCACGCCCACGTCGCTGTTCACGGTGCCGCTGAAGCTGTAGGCGCTGTCGCCGACGGAGCCCATGTCGTAGAAGATCGCGGCGCGCACTTTTTCCACGACGGGCGTGGTCAGCTCGGCGGTGATGCGCCAGAGGGCTTTGCCGCCGATGGGCTCGCCGTTTTTGTCCTTCGGGCCGACATCACGGAATTTGAAGCCGCGCAGGTTGTTAGCACCGCCGAGGAAGAGCCGGTCGAAGATCGGCACGCGGTCGCCGCCCGCCCAGGTTTCCACGCCGGCGATTTCGCCGTTGAAGGTGAGGATGGTGTCGAAGGGCAGGAGGAAGTACTGCGAGCCTTCGAGATCGAAGCCGTAGATATCCGTGCCGCCGCCGAGGAAGCCGCCCGCGCCATAGACCGAGAGGTCGGCCCGATGGCCGTGCCGGGTGAGGAAGACGGAGTCGCGGGTGTCGTGGGTCAGCCCGGCGGCGATCTTGCTTTCCACGCGGCTCCCGGCCTCGTCGCGGATGGTCTTGGAGGCGTCCACGGCCACGTTTTGGATGGTGATGTCCTGCAGGGTGTAGCTGACGCGCCCGGTGAGGAATTCGCCAAGGCGCTTGCGCGCTGAGAGGTCGAAGCCGTAGCGGCGCTCGTCATAAACCTGCGAGACAAAGGAGGCCTCGCGGTAGAAAATCTCGCCGCCCACCGCGATCTCGCGGTCGAGGAAATACGGCTCGGTGAGCGAAAGGATGAAATCCTTGCGCCGCGTGCCGTACTGGATGCGCATGCGGAATTTCTGCCCGCCGCCGGTGAAATACGGCCAGCGCGTGATGTCGAAATTGCCCTGCGTGATTTCGGCGAAGCCGAGCAGGTTGTCGATCGAGCTGAAGCCCGCGCCGAAGTTGAAAGAGCCCGTGCGCTTTTCCTCCACCAGCACGTTCAGATCCTTGCGCCCCGGCACCAGCGTGTCCGCCGGATAGGTGTCCACCTTGGAGAAGTAGTTCAGGTTCATCAGCCGCTGCTTGCCCGCGTCCACCCGAACGGTGTTGAAAACCTCGCCCGGCGTCAGCGGCAGCTCGCGGCGGATGACCTTGTCCTTGGTCCGCGTGTTGCCGGTGATATTGATGTGCTCGAGGTAGCTCTGCACGCCTTCGTCCATGCTGAAAGTCACGTCGATGGTCTTGCCGGCCGCAGGCGCGGTATTGGCGCCGGCCTGAAAGTCGATGTAGCCGCGCGTGCCGTAGAGATCCTGCATCGCCTTCACATCGGCCCGCACATTCTGCGGCGCATAGACCTCGCCGGTCTTCACTTTCGCCCCGGCGGTGACTTCTTCGAGCGTGAAAACCTTCGCGCCGATGTAGGTCACCTTGCCCACATGGTACTGCTCGCCCTCGGTGATGGAGAAAGTCACGTCCACCTTGTCCCCGTCGCGCCGCACCTGCGGCGGCGCCACCCTGGCGTCCATGTAGCCGCGGCTCTGGTAGAGGTCGCGGATGGTCGCCACATCGGCGTCGAGCTGCTCGGCATTCAGCCGGCCCGCGCCGCTCGTGAAAAGGTTCAGCAGCCCCTTCTTCTGCGTCTTCACCACCTTGCGGATTTCCTTCGTGGTCAGCGCGCTGTTGCCCTCGAAGGTCACTGAGCGGATCGCGGTCTTGCCCCCTTCATTGACCGTGAAAGTCACCCGCGCCGTGCCGAGCTTCTCATTCACCTCGGTCTTGTAGCTCACGTCCACTGCGGTGAAGCCTTTGTCCGCGTAGTATTTGGAAATCTTCTCTTTGTCCGCCTGCAGGGTCGTCTCGTTCAGCGTGTCGCCCGGCTTGGCGCTGATCTCCTTGCGGATGCGCGCCTGCTTGAGCTGCTGCACCCCGGTCAGCACCACCTCGGTGAGCTGCGCCTTGGACTGCACCACCACGATCACCTTCACCCCGTCCTTCATCGGCGCGCCAAAGATGCGCACATTGGAAACATTGCCCGTCGCGTAAAGATTGCGGATGTCCTCCTCCACCACCTGCTCGGAATACGCCCGGCCCACCCGCGTCCGCATGTTGGCCAGAATCTTCTCTTTGCTCACTGTGCTGGCGCCGGCGTACTGCACCTCGATCACGCGCACCGTGGGGGCCGTGGGAGCCGCGGCACTGGGCAGCGGCGACAGCAGCCCCTGCGCGTGGAGCACGCCGGGTTCGGCGAGCACGGCAGAAAGCGCGAGGACGGCGGGGAGAAAGCGACGGAAATTCATGGGTGATAAGGGCTGTAAAAAACGGCCGGAAAGCACTCTCCCGGCGGAAAACCGCGTATAAGAGGGGTTGCCGCCGGGAGCGTCAAGCAGGCTTTTCCCGACGGCCTCCTTTACAGCACGGGAGCGCTGTGGCACTAAGCGCGCGTGCGTTTTTTCCTCCCCATCCCGCTCGTGTTCGCCCTGCTGTGCGCGGGCTGTTCCACGCCGATGGAGAAGTTTAACCGGAAGCTGGCCAAGCAGGAAGGCGGAGTGCGGGAGGAGAACAGCCGGGTGGTGGAACAACGGCGCGTTTCGGCGGCGGAAAACGGCGAGGCGGGCTCGAAGCGCGGGGCCGAAATTCTGGTCATCGACAAATACAAGAGCTACGACCCCAGCCGCAGCTCGGTCGGCGGGCGCACCTACGACACGGGCAAGGCGCGGGTGAAGGATTTTTACTACGACCAAAAGGCGCATCCCGGCAGCTACGGGACGCGCGATTTCTACGGCTCGAGAAAGAACTGGTCGGGCGATATGAAATACGCCGCCCGCGACGCCAACACCCACGGCAAATACGCCATCCCCAACGCCACCAAAGCCGCCGACACCAAGACCGCCGCGACCAACCAAGCCTGGGACGCCGGCAAGACCGCCGCGACCCGCGGACTCTACGACGGCAAGCGCGAATACCTCGGCCCCGAGAGCGCGAAACTGCGCACCCCCATCGATCCCGCGAGCCAGGGCGACTGGCGCAGCGCCGGCCGCGAATCCATGGTCAACTCCGGCACCTCCGTGGAAAAGTACAGCACCATGAAGCCGCTCTCGATCGAGGACATCCGCGAGCTGCTGAACAAGAATAAGTAGCCGCCGCCCGCGCGGTAGTTTACGGCGCGAAGAACAGCGCGCCTTTTTCTTGCTCGCCTCACGCGCGGCGGGGCGTTTATCCAAAGCGATGAAACGCCTATGCCGTCACCCGAAGCGCAACTCGAAATCCTGAAACGCGGCTCCGCGAGAATCATCAGCGAAGACGAACTGCTCGCCAAACTCCGGCTCGGCCGCCCGCTCAATATCAAGCTCGGCGTCGATCCCACCGCGCCCGACATCCATCTCGGTTTCACCGTCGCGCTGCAAAAACTCCGCCAGTTCCAAGACCTCGGCCACCAGGCCATCCTCATCATCGGCGACTTCACCGCCATGATCGGCGACCCCACCGGCCGCTCCAAAGCGCGCCCGCAGCTTTCGCACGGCCAGATCATGGAGAACGCGAAAAGCTTTCAGGCGCAAGCCTACAAAATCCTCGACCCTTGCCGCACTCAAACCGTCTTCAACGGCCACTGGTTCGAGATGATGACCTTTGAGCAGGTGATGAAACTCAACGCCCGCGTGACGCTCCAGCAGATGCTCCAGCGCGAGGATTTCAAAACGCGGGTCGAGCGCGGCGAGGCCGTCCACCTGCACGAAATCCAGTACCCGATCATGCAGGGCTGGGATTCCGTGATGGTGAAAGCCGACGTGGAAATCGGCGGCAACGACCAGCTTTTCAACATCCTCGTCGGGCGCGACCTCCAGCGCGAGGAAGGCCAGCCGCAGCAGGTGGTCTTTCTCATGCCGCTGCTCGAAGGGCTCGACGGCATTCAGAAAATGTCGAAGAGCCTCGGCAACTACGTCGGCGTGAACGAGACGCCGACCGAGATGTTTGGCAAACTGATGAGCATCTCCGACACGCTCATGGCCCGCTACTACCAACTCCTGCTCAGCGAGGAAACCCCCGCCGGGCACCCCATGGACGCAAAGAAGCAGCTCGCCCGCCGCATCGTCGAGCGCTACCACGGCGCGGCTGCGGGCGCGGCGGCGCTGGCGGATTTCAACACCCGCTTCAGCAAGCGCGACCTCGCCAGCGCCGAGCTGCCGATCCTGTCGCTGGCAGGCTTGGCGGGCGACATCGTCTCCGTCGTCGTGGCCGGCTACGCGCAGGGTTTTCAAATCACCAAATCGCGCGGTGACGCCCGGCGGCTCGTCGAGCAGGGCAGTGTCCAGCTCCGCGACGAAAAAATCACCGACCTCAAAGCCGCGCCCGTCCTCCAGCCCGGCGACGTGCTCAAGCTCGACAAGACCCGCGCCGTACGGCTCGCGTGAGCGGCTTGAAAAAGATCACCATCCACACCGACGGCGGCTGCGAGGGCAACCCCGGCCCCGGCGGCTGGGCCGCCGTGCTCGAGTACGACGGGCGCACCAAGGAACTCAGCGGCGGCGAGCCCGCCACGACCAACAACCGCATGGAACTGCGCGCCTCCATCGCCGCGCTCGAAGCGCTCACCGAGCCGTGCGAAGTGGATCTTTTCACCGACTCCACCTACCTGCGCGACGGCATCACCAAATGGATCAAATCCTGGAAAGCCCGCGGCTGGATGACCACCGCGAAGCAGCCCGTGAAAAATGAAGACCTCTGGCGCGCGCTCGATGCCGCCACCGCCCGCCATCGCATCCACTGGCGCTGGCTCAAAGGCCATGCCGGCCACGCCGGCAACGAACGCTGCGACATCCTCGCCGCCACGGAAATGGGCCGCATCCGCAAACAGTTCACCCCCGCCCAGCTCCGCACCGCCATCGAAGCCCTCCAAGCCGCGCGCCAGCCAAATGTGAAGCAGCCGGGACTGTTTGGCTGAAAGCCGCGATTACTGCTGTTTCCGCGGTTGCTTTTTCTGCACGCGCGCGCCGCGCGGCTACACGCCTTCCGCGCCCGCAGTTCGCCTACCGTCCGGCCCGCACCCGTGCGGGCAGGCCGTCGTCAATCGAGCCGAGGCGGGGCAGGAGCGCGCGGGTGGCGTTGGGCGGGTCGGTGGGCTGGAGGGTGATCTGCAGTTCCGCGCCGCCGCGGCTGAGGCGGACGAGGACGGGGTCGTCGGCGGTGAGGAAAAAGGAGGCGTCGAGCACGTCTTCGGCGGCGGCGATTTTGCAGGCGCCGATCTGGAGCAGGATGTCGCCGGGGAGCAGGCCGCCTTTGTGCGCGGGCGCATCGGCAGTGACCTCGTCGATCTGCGCGGTGGAACCGGCCACGGCGGGGTCGGCGGTTTTCACCTGCACGCCGATCCAGCCGGGGTGGGCCTCGCGGAAGCGGGTGAAGTCCATGCGCACTTTTTCCGCAGCCTCGATGGGCAGGACGAAGGAGGCGCTGCCCGCGTCGAGCATGCTGATGAGGATGCCGACGACTTCGCCCTGCAGGTTGAGCAGGGGCGCGCCGCCTTCGCCGCGCTGGACGGGGACGTTGGCGCGGATGTGGGTGGTGGCAAAGTAGCGGCCCGCATATTTCACATCGAAGCCGCCGACAATGCCGAAGGACGGCGTGAGCGGCAGGTCGCGGGGGTAACCGAGGGCGATGACGGGCGAGGCGAGGGCGAGGTTGCGCGCTTTGCCAAAGGTGAGGAAGGGCGTCTCGGCGTCGATTTTCAAAACGGCGATGCCGCTGCGCAGGTCTCTGGTGAGCCGGGTGGCGGGATGCGGCACGCCGCGAAAGTGGACGGTGATGTCCTGGGATTCGCCGCCGACGCTGTAGGAGGTGTAGAGCGTGCCGTTGGGGTCGATGAAAAAGCCGGTGCCGGCGAGACGGCCATTGGCATCGGTGGCCTCGATGCGCACCACCGCGCTGCCGCTGTGGTCATATACCGCCCGCACCTGCTGCTCGATGGCCGCCAGCACTTTGCCCGGCTCCTCGTCCGCCGCGAAAACGCGAGCCGCGCCGAGCAACGCACCGCACGCAGCGAGCGCGAACCTCTTTGGCCGGAGCCTAGAAATTGAAGGAAGACGACGGCTCATAACTCACGGGCCGCGCGTCCATGATGTAACGCGGCTGATGCCCCACGGGGGCGAAGCCGGGCGAGGCGGCAGGGAGCGCGGGCGCGTCGAGCTTGGGCGCGGGGTTGGACGCGAGGGAGAGGATTTTTTCCTCGGCGACCGGCGCGGGCTTCGAGACTGCGGCCATGGAGTCAGTCTGTTGATGCCCGGGATTTCCTCCAGGGGTCAGCAGCCCGATGGCGGCGACGCCAACGACCAGCACCGCGGCCATTGCGCACGCGTACGACAGGTGTCCCATGCTGTGCTCGCTGAAAAAGGTCTGCACGCGCTCGGCGGCGATTTTCCACAGCGGACGGTGCAGCAGTTCGGCGCGCTGGCGACGATGAATGTCGCGCAGCAGGTCGTCGAAATAGCCCGCGGGCGGCTGCTCGTGGCGCTTGACGCGCAGGAGGGCGGAGAGTTGTTCGTCGGTCATTGGGTCAAATTAGGGTTAGTGAAATTCGGTGAGAAAATTCTGCAACTGGCGATGCGCGTAAAACAGCCGCGAGCGCACGGTGCCTTCGGAGATGCCGAGGATTTTGGCGATCTCGGCGTGCGGCATGCCTTGGATGTCAAACATGGTCACGACGGCGCGGTGATCATGGGACAGCTTCTGCATGGCCTCGTTCAGCCGTTTCTGCAGCTCGCTCAGGTCGGCCTCGCGCACTGGCGTGCTGGCGGCAGTCAGCTCGATGAACTCTTTGTCGTTTTGAATGTTCGCGTCGATGTCATCGAGGCTGAGGTGAAAGCGGCGGCCGCGCTTTTTGAGGAAGTTGATCGTCATGTTCGCGCCGATCGAATGCATCCAGGTGTAGAACGATGACTTGCCGCGGAACCCGGTGATGGAGCGGAACGCTTTGGACCAGATGTCTTGCAGGAGGTCGTTGGTGTCCTCGTGGTTCGAGGTCATGTGATAGACGAGGCCGTAAAGGCGCGGGCTGTATTTGACGATGAGTTCGTCAAACGCCGCAGGGTCGCCCGCCTGGGTGCGGGCGATCAGCTCGTCGTCTTGCTTGCGGCTCTGTTCGTCCTGCATCGTCCGGGGCTTGGTAACAGGCCGCGCGGAGGTTGGGAATGGCGATTGCGCCGGCGCGGGCCAGACGACGGAACCGGGCGTGGGAAAGGCAAGCGCGATGGACATGCGGAAAGCCAGACACGCGCGGGGTGCGGATGTTCAAAATTTCTAGCACGGCGCGGAGCCAAATCTGCCGCCTATTTTTTCTCCGCGCGCAGCGGGGCGTAGTAGTCGCGGAGGCCGGCGACCACGGCGTCGGCGTACTCGCGGTAGAGGCTGCGGCGGGGCTCGCCAGCGAGGGAAACTTCGCCGTCATAATCGCCGGCCTGCACGCGCTCCCAGACGGGTTCGCTGTTCATCACGTAGGGTTCGAGAAAAACGACCGGGGCGTGGTAGAGGCGATTCGCGAGAAGATTGCGCGCCCAGACGAAACCGCTCGCGCCGGTGCGGATGGCATTGCCGGTGGTGTAGGCGTAGGGCGGCAGTTTCGTGGCGGCGGCGAGCGCGGTGGCGACGGACTCGGAGGCGGCCAGTTCCTCGGCGTGGGAACGGTTGAGCAGCTTCACGAGCATCTCATAGCGCTGGTCGTCGTAGCGCAGTTCGCCCGCCGAGTAGCAGCCGTGGACGAGGACGTGGAGATGGTTGCGCGGCACAAACTCGGGCCGCTGCGGATCGCCCCAAGCCTCGGCGTTGAAGTGCAGGCAGACCACGAGGTCGGGCCGCAGTTTGTCATTCACGAGCGCGGCGCGCTGGCGGATTTCCGCGTTGCGGTAAAAGAGCAGCTCGCTCTCCGCCTGCACGGTTTGCGCGCGACCGGGATCATTCGGGCCGTCGTAGTTTTCGCGCGGCGCCTCGACGCCTTGGAGCGCCAGCTCGGCGCGCGCGGCGGCGCGCAGCGTCTCCGGGCGCGCGGGCGTGACCGGCTCCAGCGTGTCGCGCAGGCTCACGACTTCTGCGCCCAGTTCGCGCAGCTTGGGCGCGATGAGTCTCGCCACGCGCAGGGTCATCTCGCCCTCGACCACGGGCCGCGATTCACCGACCTGGAAAAACCGCTCCTCCATCTTCGCCCACGCGCCACCGAGATGCCCCGGATCGAGCGCGATGCGCAGCCCGGCAAGCGGCTTGTCCGCAGTTGCGGCGGGCAGTTTCGCCGCCGGCCGCCACGCGCGCGGCACGGCTTTCGCCGTCGCGATGTCCTTGGCAAAGCGCAGCCGCATTTCTTCCACCGGCGTGAGCGTGGTCTTGATGACGGCCGCGTCCTCCGCGACATCGACCATCCCGCGCGCCGCTTCGCCCGGCGCATAAATGGTGTCGAGCAGCCGCGCGAATTCCTCGCGCGTGATGGTTTCCTGAAAAGCCTCGATCCGCGTCCAGTCTGGCTTTTCCGCCAGCGCGCTGAGCCGCTGCGCCGGGGCGGAAAAGGCGAGCGCGGCGAGCGCGAGGCAGGCGAGAAGGAGTCGGCGGAAAGGCATCACGGGGCCGAGCCTTTCACAAAACTGCCGCGCGCGCGACAGCGGCAATGCGGGGCCTACGATGCGGGCGCCGCCAGCTTCGGCGCGGGCGGGCGCACGCGCTCCATCACGTCGGTCTCGTCGGGCTTCACCCAGGCGCCGCCGCCTTGGTACTCGATGCCCACGCTGCCGTTTTGGATCCGCGCCACGTTCACTTCCGTGCCGGCGTTGACCATGATTTTGCCGACTTCCTTGCCGCCCACGACAGCGGGCATCTGCACCGCTTTTTTCAGCCGCACCGTGCGCGGCCACACGGTCGGGTCGGCGGCGAGCTTCTCGAAAGTCATGGGAGCCGCCGGGGCGGCGGCGGACGTGCCATCGGCAGCCGGGGCCTCGGCCGCGCCTGCCTCGGGCGTGGGCACGAAGCGCCCGAGCAAGCCCTTCATAAACGGCATTTTAGCATCCATGAAATCGCGCGAGCCCTGCACTTTCACGTAACTCACAGACACGACCCCAGCCAGCACGGCCAGCAACAGCAGCAGTCTTACAACACTCGATCCGGATTGTTTCATGGGAGGCTCTTTCGATTTGGGGTTTGGAAAACTGCGCGCGTGCATTAGCCGCGCGTCGCAGCCCGTGTCACGCGGAAAAAGCGCGGACGTTTTTCTCAGCCGACAAACTCTCGGACGCGCGCCTCGTAGGTGTCGAAGGGGTCGGGCATGGCGAGCTGATTCGTGGTGTCGAGGGCGATGGCGTCCCAGTTGATGACGTAGGGCACATCGCGTTTTTGGAAAAGCGCGACGGCCAGGCCGCGGCCATACGCGCGGGTGTCGGCGGGCGGCGTGCGCAGGGCCTCGGGGCGCGCGGCGCGGGCGTTGAATACGCCGATGGCCGGGGCCGGCGTGAGCGCGTGAAAGAGGCCGCGCGCGGGATTGATGTTGTGGTACTCGAGGTCGAGGCTTTGCAGCCACGGGTCCTGCCAGCTCAGCCCTTCACTTTCGCGGAAAGTTTCGAGCAGCCACTTTTTGGAAATCCAATCCACGCCGCCGAGCAGCAGCTCGGGCCGGGTGCAGAGGGCGTCGAGGGTGAAGGCCCAGTTTTCCAAAACCCAGTCCGTCTCCGCGTCGCGTCCGCCGAGCACGCGCTGCGCGTGAGCGTGGAATTCGCGCTGGATGTCGAGCGCCGCGCGGGTGCGGCCGTCTTCGAGCGCCACCACGCCGCGGCCCGTGCCCTCGTGCGAGATCTGCCGCGTGGCGATGACCGCGTCGTGCAGGATGACGTCCTCGGGCAGGTCGCCTTCCTCGAGCAGCGTGAGCAGCAGCGCGGTCGTGCCGATTTTCAGCGCGTTGGCAAAGGGCGACATGTTCGAGTCGCCGATGAGCAGATGGAGCCGCCGGTACTTGCGATAGTCGGCGAGCGGCTCGTCGCGCGCGTTGATGATGGCGCGGTTGAACTGCACCCATTGGTAGATGTCGTTGACGATGTGGTCGGCGCGCTGGCTGAGCTGGAAAGGGACGGCGTCGGGGCGGTTCTCCGGCTCGAAATCGAAGGCGAGCGGACTCGCCTGGCCGACGCGGCCCGCGCCGGTGAAAAGCTGCCGCGTGGCGAGAAAGGAGAGCAGCGTGCCGAGCACCCGCGGGGTGAGCTGCAGCTCGCGCTTCATCAGGTAATTCTCGTGGCAGCCGAAGGTCGCGCCGGTGTGGTGATCGACGTTGTTTTTGATGAAGGCGACCTCCTCGCTGACGCCGAGGGCATCGAGCGCGGATTGCAGCAGGGCGTCGCCGGCGAGGTCGTAGGCCACGGCGTCGCGCACGGTGCGGGATTCGGGCGAGGCGTATTCGAGGTGGCCCATGTCCATGTAGAGCCGCCCGCCGTTCAGCAAAAAACCGCCGTTGCCCGGCGGCTCCTCGTAGTCGCGATAGTGCAGGTCGATGACGCCCGCGTGCGCTTTTTTAAAAAGGTAGTTTTTCACCCGCACCGGCCACCCTTCCGAGCCGTGGTCGCCGGTGACGAGGCAGCCGTATTCAGTCTCGATGCCGGCGACGCGGTTCATGGGCAGAGGCTGGTGAAAGTGAAAGTGGCGCTGCGGCGCGGGCCCTTTTCACTTCCACTTTTCACCCTCACTCGCCCCGGTAAAGGATGCGCCCGCACTGCTCGCAGTGGACGATCTCGCGCTGGCCTTTGACTTTCACGACGGTCTGCGTGGTGACTTTCATGTGGCAGCCCATGCAGGTCTCGTGTTCGAGCGGGACGACGGCTTCGCCTTTGCTGGCGAAGAGGCTGTTGAAGGTGTCGAGCAGGTCTTCGTCGGTGCCGGTGGCAAGTTTTGCGCGCTCGGTTTCGAGGTCTTTGAGCTGCGCGGTGACGGCGTCGATCTTCGCGGCGATGTCGGTGAGCTGGCGCTCGACCTGCACCTTCACGGCCTTGGCCTGCTGCTCGGCCACGGCCACGGCGGCCTTCGCTCTCTCCGCGCCGTCCATGAATTCGAGCTCGCGGTCTTCGAGGCTGCGGATGTCGTTTTCGTAGCGGGTGATCTCGTTGTTCAGCGCCTGGAATTCCTCGTTCTTCCGCGTCTGAAATTTCTGCGTCTGAAACTTCGCGATCGAGTCGCGCTTGGCCCGCGCCTCGTTCTCCAGCTTCTTGCGCTCGACCTCGATTTCCTTCGCCTTCTGCTTCGCGGCGTCGAGCTGCGCAAGGGTGGCGGCGAGTTTTTCCTCGGACTCGCGGCGTTCGAGCGGCGCGACCTGCAGCTCCTGTTTCAGCGTGCGGATGCTGCGGTCGCGGTCTTGCAGGACGAGGAGTTTTTCGATTTCGGGGAGCATGTCGCCGCAGTGTGCGGGAAAATGCGCAGGCGCGTCAACCGCCGCCGCTCAGTACAGCATCGTCTCGTCAGGCGGCGCGCTTTTCTCGACGCGCTCGGCTTTGAGCACGGCGATGCGGCGGCCGTTTTCGATCGGGAAGGTGGCGGTTCCGGTGACTTTGATCCACGTCATCTCGGGCACGCCGGGCGGCGTGTCGCTCTCGACGAGCGTGGCCACGGGGCGGGCGTCGGCGGCGCAGCAGGTCATAAACATGCGGACGGCTTTGAAGCGTTTGCCGCTGGCGTTGTTGGCGGCGTCGGGCATGAGCTGGGCGGTGAGGACGACGGCTTTGTTTTCAAAGTCTTTGCGCAGCGCGGTGTCCTGCGCGGCGTAGAGGAGGTCGAGCACTTCGGCCACGATGCGGCCGTCCGGGGTGCGCGTGAGGTAGTCCGGCGCGGCGGCAGGCGCGGGCGCGGCGGTGGGGAAATTTTCATTCACCGGCAGCGGCAGTTCGGGCGCGGTGAACGGTGGTTTTTTCGATGCGCTCGCGGGGCGCAGGCCGCTGGCGTCATCGATGATGCCGCGGTTGAGCATGGCTTCTTTGCCAAAGCCGTCGGGTGAAAAAATAGCCGCCGCCGTGACCGGCAGCAGGAGGATGAGGAAGGTCAGGATTTTCCCCGTGGCGAGGCGCGAGAGGCCGTGGCCGCATTCGGCGGAGGAGCAGCAGTCGGCATCCGCGGGGAAGACGACAAAGACGAGCGCCATCGCCGCCATGACCAGTCCGGCGATGAGGACGTAGGGCCGGAAAGTGGGATGCAGAAACGCCTGGATGCGCCCGCTGAAATAAAAATAGAGCAGCACGGAACTCCACGCGGCGAGCGTGGCGCAGGGGAGCCAGCGGGAGAAAAGCTTGTTCATGGCGGCGGCACGATAGGCGGAATGAAACGCGCGGCAAGGGCCGCGGCATCGACAAACGGGAGCGCGCCGGTAGTTTGGTAAAACGCCGCGCCGGCCGAAGCACGCGGCCCGCCCACCGATGAACCTTTTGCCCAATGGACTAACCAAAAAACTGCGCGCCCGCGCGCGCACCCTGCCGGTCCTCGGCTCGGTGCGGCGGTTGGCCGAGCGAGTCAGCCGCCGGGTCACCGGCCGGCAGCGCACGGTCACCGAGAGCCCGAATCTGCTGCCGCTGCTCATCCAGGTGCTGGCGGCGTTTTCCAAGGCGGACGGGCAGGTGCTGGAGGAGGAGATCGACTCTTCGCTCGGCTTCCTGCGCTACGACTATCCCGAGGCGGTGTACTCGGAACTGCGGAAGCTTTTCCGCCAGGCGCTGAATGAAAACCAGGACCTCGGCGCCATGGCGCAAAAGCTCGGCGTAGAGCTGAGCATGGAGCGCAAGGTGATGCTCGGTGTGCAGCTCTACGACCTCATCTCCAAAGCCGGCATGGAGCAGCAGCAGGTGGTGAATTTCTACTCCTTTATGACCCAGCTCGGCATGGCCGCGCAGGCCATCGACATCGTCTATCAGCTCAATGCCGTGGAGGATTCCGACCGCACGGTGTACCAGCAGGGGCAGTCGCCGCTGGAGTCGCTGGCCTTTGGCGCGAATGGCGCGGCGGACGTGAAACTGAAAGGGCTCGCCGGGCCGGAGCGGCTGGTGGCTTTCCGGTATCACGATCTCATTTTGCTGAAGAACCAGTCCGGCAAAGGCATCGTCGTGCGCGGCCGGCCGCTGGTGCCGGGCGCGTTCTGCCGCGTCTATACGGGGCAGCGCATCGTGCTCGGCGAGCAGGTGCTCACCTACGAGGACCTCGCGTATTATTTCAACGCGAAGAAGAACGTCTCGCTGACTCAGGTGTACCTCACTATCAACGGTGACGATGAGGTGCATCTCGAAAAGGAGAAGACCCGCGAAGCCTGTCTGGAAGTGCGTTTCGGGCTGAAGGTGCAGGTGCGCGCGCTGAAAAGCGTGGACGGTTTGCTCAAAGGCATCGCCCTCCGCGCGGGCACGACGATCGACGCGACGCTGGACGACAAGATCGTCTATCACAACGACTCGGAACTGCCGCTCAGCGATCTCCGGCGGCGGGCGCGCGCGCTCGGCGGACGCTTCCAGCTCAAGGCCTACAAGACCGGCTACCTAGTCTCGAACAACCCGTCGCTCCTCGACACCGACGACATCCTCCTTTCGCCCGGCACGAGCGGCGAGGTGCTGCTGAAAATCCTCTGCGACTACGAAAATCGCGTGGGTAAACTG
>JANPHJ010000140.1:0-21541 GCA_031424395.1 Chthoniobacter sp. | reverse complement strand
CGAGACCAAGGAGCCGACGCGCTTCGTGGGTTACGACGCGCTTTCCACCCCGGCGCAGGTGCTGGAAGTGGTGAGCCTGAAGGACAAGACCGCCGTGATCCTCGACGCCAGCGCCGCTTACGCCGAGATGGGCGGGCAGGTCGGCGATACCGGCGAGCTGACCCACGGCGCGGAGGTGTGGCGCATCACCAATACGCAGAAGAGCGGCGCGACTTTCCTGCACTTCCTCGACGGGGCCGACGCGCCCGTGGCGGGCACCGCGGTCGAGCTGCTCGTCGATCCCGCGCGCCGGGGGGCGATCCAGCGGCACCACACCGTGACCCACCTGCTGCACTGGGCGCTGCACGAGGTGGTGAGCCAGGATGCCACGCAGAAAGGCAGCTTCGTCGGGCCGGACAAGCTGACCTTCGACTTCAACAGCGCCGCGCTCACGCCCGCGCAGGTGCGCGACATCGAGCGGCTGGTGAACGAGCGCATCGTGGCCAACGCCCCGGTGGCGTGGCGCGAGGTGCCCTACGCCGAGGTGCGGGGCAATCCGCGGATCATGCAGTTCTTCGGCGACAAATACGGCGAGACCGTGCGCGTGGTGCAGATCGGCGGCAGCGCCGCGGCCTTCGACGGCTACAGCATGGAACTCTGCGCCGGCACCCACACCCGGGCGACCGGCGAGATCGGCCTCTTCCGCATCAACAGCGAAGCGGCCATCGCCGCCGGCGTCCGCCGCATCGAAGCGGTGGCCGGACTCACCGCCTACGACGCCGCGCTGCACGACACGCAGCGGCTGCACGCGCTCGCCGGCCAGCTGGGCGCACCCGTGGCCGATCTCGAAAAGAAAATCGACGCGGTGCTCGCCCGCGAGAAGGAGCTGGAGAAGGCGCTCAAAGCGGCCGTCGCCCGCAATGCCGCGCACACCGCGAAGTGGCTGGAGAGCCGCGCGCATGAGGTGAACGGCGTGCCGCTCATCACGCAGAATTTCCCGGACGCCGGCGCGGACTATCTGCAAGCCATGGTGGACGCGCTCAAGGGGCGGTTCAAAGGCGTGGTCGTGCTCGGCAGCGGCGCGGGCGGCGCGGTCACGCTCCTCGCCACGGTCTCGCCGGAGTTCACCGCGCGGGTGCAAGCGGGGAAGATCATCCAGACCATCGCCCCGCTCGTGGGCGGCAAAGGCGGCGGCAAACCCGACAGCGCGCGCGGCGGCGGCAAGGACCCCACGCAGCTCGACGCCGCGCTCACCCACGCGAAGACGCTGCTGGGCTGAGGCCGGAGCGGCCGCGCGTCACGCGGCGGCAGGCGCGGCCGGGGCGGCGGCGTCCGCTTTTTTCTCCGGCTCGAGGGTCTGCATCTCGCTCGAGCCGTCGCGGCTGAGCACGAGCAGGGAGTCGTGGTACTGCTTGAGCGTGGAGCGGTGGCCCACGCTGACAAAGGCGATGCCGGACACGCGCAGCTCGCCGTAGAGCAGGTGCTCGTTTTCCTCGTCGAGCGCGCTGGTGGCCTCGTCGAGAAAGGCGATGACCGGCTTTTTCAAAAACAGCCGCGCAAAGGCCACGCGCTGCTGCTCGCCGAGCGAGAGGATATTGGTCCAGTCCACGACTTTGCCGAGGTCGCCGTCCACGCGGAGGAGGATTTCGCCGAGGTTCACGCGGTCGATGGCGGCGGTGATGGCGGCGTCGTCGGCATCGCTTTCATTGAGCGGATACATGAGCTGCGCGCGCAGGCTGCCATTCACCATGTAGGGCTTTTGCGGGAGAAACATGAGGCGGTTGTGCGCCGGGCGGTCGATGGCGCCGGTGCCGCTTTGCCACAGGCCGGCGATGGTGCGAAGCAGGGAGCTTTTGCCCGCGCCGCTCTCGCCCATGACGAGCAGGCTGCCGCGCCGCGGGAGCTTGAGGGTGAGGTTGCGCACCAGCGTTTTCGTGCCGTCGGGCGTGCGCACGGTCACGTCGTTGAGCGCGAGATGCAGCGCCTCCTCATTGGTCTCGATGGTGGCCTCCGCCTCCTCGCGCGCGTCCTCGACATCGAACTCATCGAGATTGTCCCACAGGTCGCCCAGTCGCCGGATGCCCGCGGTGAAGGCGCTCAGCCCCTCGATCTGCGCGATGATGACCGACAGCGCCAGGAGCACCTGGGCAAAGGCGCTCTCGGCCTGCGTGACCACGCCGAACTCGACCGCGCCGCGGATGAAGAGCGGCCCGACGATGACCCCTGGAATGATGAGCGCGAGGTAGTTGTAGCCGTTGGCGAAAAAACCGAGGTTGCGGTTCCAGCCGATGATCCAGAGGGTGTTTTCGAGGACTTCGGAAAAGCGCTCCACGAGGTCGCGGTGCTCGCGCTTTTCACCGCGGAAAAAGGCGATGGACTCGGCGTTTTCCCGCACCCGCACGAGGCCGTAGCGAAAGGAGGCCTCGCGCTGGTACTGGTTGAAATGCAGCCCGACGAGGTGGTGGCCGAAATACATGGAGGCCAGGGTGCCGACCGTGGCGTAGAGGAAGAGC
This sequence comes from Chthoniobacter sp., assembly GCA_031424395.1. Lineage (GTDB taxonomy): Bacteria > Verrucomicrobiota > Verrucomicrobiia > Chthoniobacterales > Chthoniobacteraceae > Chthoniobacter. Next base: position 19,049 of record JANPHJ010000140.1, on the reverse strand, counting down.
ACGCCAACGAGCAGGTGCGAAACCGTCCACAGCACGCCGAGAAAGGCGACGAGCGTGACCACGGAATTCACGATCACGAGGAAGAAACCCAGCACGCCGGTGGTGAAGCTGCGCACGTCCTCGGCGATGCGCTGGTCGGGGTTGTCCACGCTTTCCGAGGCACGGATGCGGTAGTAGGCGCGGTTGAAAAAGTAGCGCTTGATGAGGTGCTGGGTCATCCAGCGCCGCCAGACGAGCGAGAGCCGCTCCTGCGAGTAGCGGTAGAAAACGCCGACCGGCACCGAGACGAAGCAGATGGCGACAAACTTCCACAGCCCGCGCACCCACGCATCGTGATCGCGCTGCGTGAGCGCGGTGATGACATCGCGCATGGCGTAGCTGACGAAGACCTGCACCACGCCCACCGTGGCACACAGCCCCATGAGCACGGCGAGCCAGCCGCGCGCCACGCGTTTGTTGTGGCCGTTGAAGAAGGCCTTGGTGAGGAGGAAAAACTTCTTCGCCAGTTTGGGTCGCGGGCTGGGCGAAGCGGGCATTTGCTCGGGGAGAAAAAAGCCCGGGCTCAGCCCATCTTGCCGGAAGCCCCGGTGTCATTGGCGATGCCGCCGGGCGCCTGGCCGTCCGCGGGGCTGTCGTCCCGGCTGCTCCGGAGTTCCCGCTCCGCGCGCTCCCAATGCTGCACGTCCCGGTCCGGCGGGCAGCCTTCTTCCTCCCAAAAGCGATGGGCCAGCTCCGCAATAGCGCGGTCGAAATCGGGATAGGGGGCGCTCATTCTGAGATGACGGGGTTGTCGATGCCGAGCGCGCCCGCGAGGTCGGTGAGGTGCTCCTGCTCCTGGGCAATGATCTTGCGCAAAGTCTCGCTCAGCGCGAATTCGCCCAGCTCCTCGGCCTGCCGGATGCGCCGGCGGTAATTGATGATGGTCTCTTTCTCGTTTTCCAAATCGAAGCGCAGCATGTCCTCCGGCTTGTCAGACATTTTCACCTTCAGCGGCACGGTGATCGGGGTGCCGTTGAAGTAGTCGATCTGCTTTGCGATTTGCAGCGCGTGGTCCAGCTCCTCGCCGGCATGCACGGCGAGTTCGCTGGCGATGTCGGTGAAGGCTGCGCCTTTGATGGTCTGGCTGTACACGACGTAGGCGATGACGGCCTGGAATTCGCGGGCGAGATCCTCATTGAGCAGTTCCACCATTTTATCGCGCGTGATCTTCGGTTCTTGCATGCCCCGGTTTCGCACCCGCCCGCCGGCGCGGATGCGTGAATCGGCACCGGGCGCTGAAATCCAAATGGCGGACAAAAACGGCACGTCCGCTCCGCCCGGCGGTCACGATGACACTAAGTCACCATGCCTTTTTATGCCCGATGAACCCAACTCCGAACCCGCCGCGGAAGCCGTGTCCCTCAAGGCCTTGGCCGCAGATAAGACCGGCGCACTTGACCCGGAGGACACGGTGAAAACTGCCGGCGACCGCATGCGCGAGAACAACGCCGGCATCTGGCCGGTCACGGAAGGCCACAAGCTCGTCGGCATGATCGACGAGAAAAACCCGGACTGGAATACCAGCGGCCACGGGCACGACCCGCAGGCCTCGCGCGTGGGCGCGATCATGAAGCGCAACGTGGTCTTCTGCTACGAGGACGAGGACTGCGCGACGGCGCGGCGCAAGATGGACGCGCACGGTCTGCAAGTCCTGCCGGTGGTGGACCGCGAGATGCGCATCGTGGGCCTATTCACCCGCGAAGACCTCGCCGGGGACACCAATGACTGATCCGCGCGCCGGGGCCGCCCCGCCCGGCGACGCCCCGCCCGCGCCGGCGCGCGTGCTAGTGGTGGATGACGAGGTGGCTTCACGCCGGCTCGTGCTCCGGGCTTTGGAGGCCATGGGCTACGCCGCGCAAGGCGCGGGTGACGGCGTGCAGGCGCTGCGCATGATCGAGGAGCAGCCGCCGCAAATCGTGCTGCTCGATCTCGACCTGCCCGGCCTCGACGGCGCGGAGGTCTGCCAGCGGCTGCGCCAGCACGCGCGCGAGGAGCTGCGCAATATCCCGGTGGTCATGCTGACGGCGCACGACGGCGAAAGGGAGGAGGTGGCGTGCCTGGAGGCCGGGGCGAATGACTTTGTGGCGAAGCCCATCGGGCGCTCCGCCCTCGGTGCGCGGATCGGCACGCAACTCCGGCTCCGGCAGCTCAACGAGCGGCTGCGCCTGCAAAACGAAGAGCTCGAGCGCTGGCGCGCGGCGCAGAATGCGGACCTCGACGCCGCCCAGCTCGTGCAGCGCGCCATCCTCCCCGGTGCGGAGGAGCTGCCGGGGTGGAAAATGGAGGTCGCCTTTGCGCCCATCATCCAGGTGGGCGGCGACATCTACGGCGTGGAGACGACGCGCGCCGGGCCGCTCATCTGGCTGGCCGACGCCACGGGACACGGCGTGGCCGCGGCGCTTTGCACCACACTCGTCGCGCTGCTTTTTCAGCGCGCCGCCGCGGCCGTCGAGCCCGGCCAAGTGCTGGCGCAGGTGAATGCGGGCCTGCTCCGCATCTTTCACGGGCGCTCGATGCTGACCGCGGCCTGCGTGCTGCTTTTGCCGGACGGGGAAATGCGCTTCGCCGGTGCGGGCCACCCGCCGCTGCTGGTGCGCCGCGCCTCTGGCCGCGTCGAGCGCTCGGCCTCTCAGGGCACGGTGCTTGGCGTCCTGCGCGATCATGTTTTTCCCACCGAAACCCTTCGGCTCGCCACCGGCGACACCGCGCTGCTGCTGACCGACGGCCTCTACAGCGCACGGCGGTCCGGCGGCGAACGCGTCGTCCTCGAGGATGTCACGCCGGCGTTTGCCGAAGGCGGGAGTGTGGCCGCGTTGCTCCATCGGCTGCGCGGCGCGAGCGCCTTTGACGATGATGTGACCGCGATTTCGATCCAGCGGACGGATTGAGCGGCGTGTCAGGAAAGCACGCGCTATGTCGCGCAACGCGACGCTTTAACCACTGCCGCGCGGGCGTACTCAGAGAAGACGCCGTCTGGCACGGAAAACGATACTAGAAGCATCATGAACAAGCCCCTCCGCCGCACCCATTTCACCCTTGGTGAACTCATCGAGGCCGTGTCCTCCGAAAGCCGCAACAGCCGTGAGGCCACGCTCGCCGTCATGGATCTCCTCCAATCGCGCCGCGTCGTCCTCGGGCGCCCCACGGTGCGGCGCCGCCGTTATTGACACGCTCGTTGTTTCGCCAGCCGCGCGGCCCGCCCGCGCGGAGGCTTCGCCGCTTTTTTAAAAAACAGCCACGGCCAGTCTCCTGCGGAAAGCCGACTTGGAAGCAACACAATATGAAACTCCACTGCTGCACTCTAGCCGCCGTTTTGATCGGCTTGGCGGGCTGCGAGCCCCGGCCGACCGCGACCGAGAAAGTAAAAGACAAAGTCGATGACGCCTTGGACCGCCGGCCCGGCGAGAAAGTGCGCGATGCCGCCGAGGACACCAGGGATGCGGTCAAGGAAGCCGCTCGGGACCTCAAAGGCGTGGCCAAAGACGCCGCCAAATAAAGCACCCTCGGGCCGCCTTGTGGCTCGTCGGACAGGGCTTTGCAGCGCCAGCCGCGATTTTTCTGCGCGGCACGCCTTGCCTCAGGGGAAACGTCTCGTAGAGTCGCGGACTTTTCCTCCCCGACTGATGCCCACTCCACTCGCTGCGCTTACTTCTGTGCTCCGGGACAACAAAGCGATGCTCGTCGCCCGCTGGCAGGCCGCCGTCTGCGCCCTGCCCGGCGCCGCTCAGCTCGACGGCCCGACGTTGCGCGATCACATCCCGCAGTTCATCGACGAAATGATCGCGGCCATCGCGCGACACGATGAGGGGGTCGGGAGCTGGGGGCCCGGCAGCCCCGTCGCACATGGCTTGCAAAGGCTGGCTGCGGGTTTCGACATCAAGGAAGTCGTGCTCGAATACAACGTCCTCCGCCGGGCCGCTCATGAGGTGGCGGAGACGGCCGGCCTGAGGCTCGGAGCGGAGGAATGGCGCGTCATCAACCACATCATCGACGACGCGATCGCCTGGGCCGTCGATACCTACGCGCGCGAGCAGGCCGCAGAACTGCAGCGGCGCCGCGACGAATATTTCACCTTCGTCGCCCATGACATTCGGACGCCGTTGAACGCCATTTCCCTGACCGTAACTTTGCTTACCCAGGAGTGCGGCTCCGGGGCTCTCGAAGCTGCCGATATGCTCCGCGCCATGCAGCGCAACGTGCAGCGCATCGACGATCTGGTCCGCCGTATCCTGGAGGAAGAGCACCATCTGACAGCGGATGAGGGGCTGCGCCCAGTGCGCCGCGAGCTCGACCTCTGGCCGCTCGTCCAACGGCTTTTCCAAGATCTGCGGCCCGTCACCGAAGCCGCGCACATCCGCACCGCCAATGCCGTCCCGCGTCATCTGACGGTCCATGCCGATGCCGCCCTGCTCGCGCGAGCCCTGCAAAACCTGGTCAGCAACGCCGTCCGGTTTGCCCCCGGCGGCGAGATCGAAATCGGCGCGCGGGAGACGGACCGCGGGATGGAATGCTGGGTGCGCGACAACGGCTCGGGCATCGCCCCGGAGCGGCTCGGGCAGATTTTCGACAAACGGGAAACCGATCCCGATCCGGCGCGCGCGGGCTCCGGCTTCGGGCTGGCGATTTTGAAACAGATCGTCGAAGTCCATGGCGGCGCGATCACCGTCGAGAGCCAGCGCGGCCACGGCTCCACCTTCCGCTTCACTCTGCCCGCGCCGCCGCGGGCGTGACCCCGTGAACCCTGCGGACCGCGACCCCGCGCCCGCGCCGGCGCACCCCACCTTCGCCACGGCGGTGCGCTTCTGGCTAAAGCTGGGCTTCATCAGTTTCGGCGGGCCGGGCGGGCAGATCGCCATCATGCATGCCGAGCTGGTGGAAAAGAAAAAGTGGATAAGCGAAGCGCGGTTTTTCCACGCGCTGAACTACTGCATGCTCCTGCCCGGCCCCGAGGCGCAGCAGCTCGCCATCTACATCGGCTGGCTGCTCCACCGCACGCGCGGCGGCCTCGTCGCCGGCGCGCTTTTTGTGTTGCCCTCCGCGTTCATCCTGTGGGCGCTGAGTTGGGGCTACATGGTGTTCGGCCATATCGCGGGGGTGGCGGCGGTCTTCTACGGATTGAAGCCGGCGGTACTCGCCATCGTCGCCGCCGCGGTCCTCCGTATCGGCCGCAAGGCGTTGAAAAATGAAGTCCTGTGGACGCTCGCCGGACTGGCCTTTGTCGCGATTTTCTTTTTCCACACGCCATTCCCCGTGATCCTCATCGCGGCAGCCGTCGTCGGTTTCCTCGGCGGAAAATGGCGGCGCGACAAATTTCTCGTCCGCCACAGCCACGGCCCTGGCACGGGCGGCGCCGTCATCGGCGACGAGGCCGCCGCGCCCGCTCACACCCGCCCCGCGCTCGCGCGGGCGCTGCGCGTGCTCGCCACGGGGCTCGCGCTATGGTGGCTGCCGGTGCTCGCGCTCGGCGCCTGGCTCGGTAGGGGGCACACCATTTTTCGCGAGGCCGTTTTTTTCAGCAAAGCCGCGCTGGTCACCTTTGGCGGCGCGTACGCCGTGCTGCCGTATGTCTCGCAGCAGGCCGTGGAGGCCCACGGCTGGCTGAGCGCCGGGCAGATGCTCGACGGTCTCGGCCTCGCCGAGACCACGCCCGGTCCGCTCATCATGGTGCTGCAGTTCGTCGGCTTCCTCGGCGCCTGGCAGCAGCCCGGCGCGCTCCCGCCGCTGCTCGCCGCCACCCTCGGCGCGGCGGTCACGACGTGGACGACCTTCGTGCCGTGCTTCCTCTGGATTTTCCTCGGGGCGCCGCACCTCGAGCAGCTCCGCGGCAATGAAAAACTCGCCTCTGTGCTCTCGGCCATCACCGCCGCCGTCGTAGGCGGCATCCTCAATCTTGCCGTCTGGTTCGGCCTGGGCGTGCTCTGGCCCGCGCCCGCGACGGTCGATTGGTTCGCCGGCGCGGTCGCTACTGTCGCTTTCACCGGCATGGTGAAATGCGGGTGGGGCGTCATCCCCGTAGTCGCCGGCGGAGGCGCTGCGGGGCTGCTTTTCCGCCTGCTGAGCTGACCCCCCACGCGCGGATGCATCCGGCCACGCGGCCGCCCGCGGACGATGCCTTGGGCATGAAAACCACGCCTTATATCGCCGGCGCACTCCTCGCCGCCACCCTCACGGGCTGCGCCAGCCTCCCAGCCGGAGACCACGTCTGGGTCAAGGAAGGCGCGACGCCGCAGGAGCAGTCCGCCGCACTCGCGGCCGCCCAGGCGCAGGCCGCGCAGGCCCGCACCACTCCCGTGCAGGAACGCGACCTCGTGCTTCGCGCCATGACGGCGCAGGGCTGGCGCTTACAGTCTAAAGCTAGCGCGCCGCCCCTCCGCTCCGCCGCGGCGCGCGCAGCGTCCCGGCCGCTGCGCTCCGGCACGGCGGCTCCGTAGCCCGGCGGTCAGTGCCGGATGAGCAGGCCGGCGACAAAGCCCGCGCAGAGCGCTGCCACTAGGCTCTCGCGAGGGTTGTGGCGGACGTAGTCCTCCCCGTCCTCGCGCAGCGTGCGCACCCGCTGACGGGCCTGGCCGTAGGCCACGCTAGCCTGCGCCTTCACCTCTTCGGCCGCCGCTGAGCCGCGCGCTTTCACGTCATCCACGGCGGCGCCGACTTTGGCGCGCACCTCGCCGGCCAGGTCCGCGGCTTTCGCCTTGGCCTGCTCCACGGGGCTGGCGGCTTGGGTCTTCAGCTCGTCGATCACGTCGTTGAACTCGGCCGCGGAGAGGTTGAGTTTTTCCCGCAGCCGCGCGAGGAGTTCCTGGCCCTTGCCTTCGACAAAGGTGACGTCGTCGTCGGTGAGCTGGCCGTAGCGCTGCTTGAGCTGGCCCTTGAGGGTTTCCCAGTCGTTTTCAAATGTGAAATGTTTCATGCGGTGACTTCGCAGCGCGGGCTGGGCGCGGTCGTGTCGAAACTTTTAGCGCGGCGTTTCGGCGGTGAGGAGCTGGACGATCAGCGTTTCGAGCCGTTGGAAGTCGATGGGTTTGGTGAGGTGCGCGGCAAAGCCCACTTCGCGGCTTTTTTCCACGTCGGCATTCATGCCGTAGCCGCTGACCGCGATGGCCCGCACCGGCCCGCGCGGGCGCAGTTTTTCCAGCAGCTCCCAGCCGGTGCCGTCGGGCAGCCCAATGTCGCAGATGATGAGGTCTGGCGGCGCGCCAGCAAACTGCGCGACCGCCGCCGCCACGCTGCCCGCCGCGGTCACGCCAAAGCCCTTGCGCCGCAGCACGCGCGCGAGCACGCGGCGCGTGTCCTCGTGGTCCTCCACGACCATGATGGTCTTGCCGCGCACCGCCTCGCTCGCGCCACGCGACGGCGTTTCGCCGGGCGCGGCGGCAGCGCTGGTGCCGGGCAGGCCGACCCGGAAGACCGCGCCGCAACCCCGGCCCGCGCTGCGCGCGCAAATCTCGCCGCCGTGGCCCTCCACGATGGCGCGCGTGATGGCCAGGCCGAGCCCGAGACCGGTGGCCGTGGCCTCGGGATTCCCGCGGCTGAACGCACCGAAAATGCTCGCCAGCCGCTCCGGCTCGATGCCCAGCCCGTCGTCACGAATCTCGATGACGACCTGGCCGCCCTCGTTCGCCGTGGAGATGGCGACGCGGCCGTCCGGCGGGGAAAATTTCACCGCGTTCTTGAGCAGATTCCACAGCACCTGATTCAGCCGCGCGAAGTCGCCCTGCACCATCGGCTCGGCCGCCCCCAACTCGGTGTGGATGGTGATCTTCCGGTCGTCGATCTGCTGCTGGCAGACATCCAGCGAGGCCTCGATGCAGGCATGGATGTTCACCGGACGGCGCTCTATTTTCAGCCGCCCGCTGGCGATCTGCGTGAGGTCGAGCAGGTCGTCGATGAGCCGCGCCTCCAGCTCCACGTTGCGCTGGATCATGGCAAAGGTTTCGCGCAAATCCGGCGGGAGCCCGGGGGCGCCGAGGGTGGCCGAGACGAGCGAAAGCACCGGCGTGAGCGGCGTGCGCAGCTCGTGGCTGAGCATGGCGAGGAATTCATCCTTGGCTGCGCTGGCGTCGCGCAGCGCGTCGTTGTTGGTGCGGGCTTCGCGGTAGAGGCGCTCGAGCTCCACACGCTGCTCGTCCAGCCGCTGCGCGGCGGCGGGCGCCACCGCGCCGGGCCGGGCCTCGGCCAGCTTGCACAGGCCCTCGGCCACGGACGCCGCCTCGAGGACGCGGTAGGGGAAACCGGCCTCGCGACTGAGCCGGCCAATGAGCGTCGCACGGTCGGCGGCGCTTTCGTTCACGATAAGGAGGGTGCTTTGTTCCATGAAAGTATGGCGTCGGTAACTTTCTTGAAATCGGCGGCGGCCCGCGTGGTGGCCTCCCCCAATTTCGCGGGCCGCGGGAAAGTTTTTTCGCACGGCCATACGCGCAGCCGGGCGGCGTGCGGCGATGCCTTTATTGCCATGAAGAACGACCTCAACCACCCCGCTCCGCCAAACCTCGACCGAATGCTGCAACTCGCCGACGACTTTGCCCGGCGCGAACCTGCACGCGCCACGGTCTCCGCTTTCGGCGCGGGCGTGCTGCTGAACCTCCTGCCGCTCGGCGCCATCGCCTCCGCGCTGGTCGGCGTCGCCTTTGCGCTCGTCCGTCCGGCGCTGCTTTTCCTCGGCCTGTGGAAGGCCGGCGAACTCTGCCGCTGCAAAATTCAACCCGACTCCAAATCATGAACGAACCCACCGCCTACGAATATCCCAACGCTGCCAGCGAATACTGCTCGGAAGTAGATCAGTACGTCCGCCGCAACCCCGCCGCCGCCGTCGCCATGGCCGTCGGCGCGGGCTTGGCCCTCGGCCTGCTCGTACGCGCACTCCGCCCCGAGCCCACGCCGCAGCACCGCGTGGCGCGGCTGTTCGAGGACCTCGAAGACCGCCTGCGCGAGGCCGCCGGCCCCGCGCTGCGCAAAGCGGGCGCGCTCGCCAGCGACGGCCTCAGCGCCGCGCACGGCGGTGAGGCGCGCGTTGAGCGCCTGTTCGGCGACGCTACGCGCCGGGTGCGCCGTTTGTTTTCCTAAGCCGCGCATGAGGGCCGGACCCCACGGAAGGCATCGTGCACCAGGCCCTGTGCTGCTGAACGACGATGACTTCCGGCACGCGGCTCGGGCCGCGGTGCAGCCCAAGGGTCTCCCGGAGGTCGCGAAAGGCAGGGAGAGCAGGCCGGTGAATGCGTCCAATGTCATTGACCGCGTCTCGGGGCCGTAGCAAAGCATTCAAAAATATGGCAGCCCCCGCTCCCGCCAAACTGCGAAGCCCACGCCAAAGTGCAAAGCCGCATAAGCCCGCGCCGCTTTCCGTTTATCGCGAGAAGCGCGATTTTCGGGCAACGAGCGAGCCTGCGGGGCGCGTCGCCAGAGCAACCCGCGCGGGCTTCGTCGTGCAAAAGCACGCGGCTTCGCGGCTGCACTACGATTTCCGATTAGAGGTCGGGGGCGTGCTTAAATCGTGGGCCGTGCCCAAAGAGGTTCCCCTGCACGTCGGCGAGAAGGCCCTGGCGGTGATGGTCGAGGATCATCCCGTCGAGTATGGGAAGTTTGAGGGCACGATTCCCAAGGGCCAATACGGCGGCGGCACGGTGATGCTGTGGGATCGAGGGAAGTATCGCGTGGAGGGCGGTGACGCGGCGCGTGCCATCACGGAGGGTAAGATTCACTTTCACCTCACGGGGGAAAAATTACGCGGCGCGTGGGCGCTGGTGAAGCTGCGCGGCGAGGAGAAAGGCTGGTTGCTCATCAAGGCCGGCGACAACCTGCGCCCGTCCGCATCGACCTGGGATCTATCCGTCACGACCGGACGGACGATGGAGCAGATCGGCGCAAAAAAGACGGGTCGTGGGAAGGACCCGGCCTTCGGAGAGCCGGTGAAAGCGCAGCCCGGGATCCGTGATCTTGGTTTGCGGGACGATGAGCCCCTGCGCCGGGCCGTGCACAAAACGGGAGCTTGATTGTGGCACTTGAAGCTTCGTCCGCAGCGTGAGCAGCGGTGCGAAAATATCGGCGCGACGCGCTGTGCAGCGATCCATCGTTTCCATCGAACCGGCGGCGGCCGCGCTGGCTGTCGAAACGGCTTTTCACCCGCGCACCGCCCGCGCCAGGCGCGAAGGGATCGCCGGATGCCCATTCACCAGCCCGCCGCGACGAAGGAGCACCGGCGCGCCTCACCGCTGCACGGCCTCCGGTCGCTGCACATAGGATCGAGCCCATGATTTCCACTCGTCGCGTCGTGCTCATCGGAGCCGGGCATGCGCATCTGCACACGGTGCGGCACGCGGCCGAGTTTGCGCGGCGCGGCGCGGAACTCACGGTCATCGCGCCGGAAAATTTTTGGTATTCGGGGCTCGCGACCGGCGTGCTCGGCGGGTGCTACCCGCCGGAGCTGGACCAGGTGGACATCGCGGCGCTGTTGCCCGCGGGGTGTTTCGTGCGCGACCGTGTGGTGAAAATCGACGCGGCGGAACGGTGCGTGCAGCTCAGCGGCGGCGAGCGCATCCGCTTCGATGCGCTGTCGGTGAATGTCGGCAGCGAGGTGCGGCTCATTCCCGGTGAAGGCGACGGCGTTTTTCCGATCAAGCCGTTGCACGAGCTGGCGCGTTTGCGGCGCGAGCTGGAGGCGGCGCGGGCGGCCGGGCGCACGGTGCGCGTGGCCGTCGCGGGCGGCGGGCCGTCCGGCTGCGAGATCGCCGCGAATGTGCGCGCGCTGATGGGTGCGGACGCGGCGGCGATCACGCTGCTCGTGCGCGGCGAACGGCTCGTCCCAAGTTTCCCGCCGCGCCTCGCCGCGCGACTGCTCGGATGGCTGCGCACCCGGGGCATCGCCGTGCAGTTCGGCAGCGAAGTCGTGCGCCTCGACGGCCGCATCGCCATCACCGCGCGCGGCGCGGCGATCCCCTTCGACTGCCTCGTCAACGCCACCGGCCTGCGCCCGCCGGCGCTGCTCGCCGAGTCTGGCCTGCCGTGCAGCGCGCGCGGCGAACTGCTCGTGGACGCGCAGCTCCGCACGCTCTCCGGCGCGCCGATTTTCGGCGGCGGCGATTGCGTGAAGCTGAAGGATCACGACCTCGAAAAAATCGGCGTCTATGCCGTGCGCCAGTCGCCCGTGCTTTGGCAAAACCTGCTCGCCACCCTCGACGGCGCACCGCTCCACACCTTCGAGCCGCAGCGCCACTGCCTGCTCATTCTCAATCTCGGCGACGGGCTCGGCCTCGCGCGCTGGCGCGGTTTGCATTGGTTCGGACGCGCCGCGTTTTGGCTGAAAGACCGGATCGACCGCCGCTTCCTCGCGCGCTATCAGCGCCCACCCGCCTAACCTGCCGCCATGCGCCTCCTCATCTGCTCGCTCCTCCTCCTCACCCTCGCCGGCTGCGCCACCCTGCGGCAGCCGCCGCTCGCTGCGCCCGGCATTTCGCGCGAGGAAAAAATCATGCTCGGCGGAATCACGCAGACCATTTTCATCCGCGGGCGCGACCGCGCGAATCCCGTGCTGCTCTTTCTCCACGGCGGCCCGGGCCTGCCGGAGATGCCTTTCTCGCATGTCAACGCGGAGCTGGAGCGCGACTTCATCGTCGTGCATTGGGATCAGCGCGGCGCGGGCAAATCCTACCGCCCGGACATCGCGCCGGAGACGATGAGCGCCGAGAAGATCACCGGCGAAACCATCGCGCTCACGCGGCATCTCTGCCGCACGCTCGGCAAGCGGAAGGTATATCTCGCCGGCTTCTCGTGGGGCTCGCTCGTCGGGGTGCTCGCCGTGCAGCGCGCGCCGGAGCTCTACCACGCCTACATCGGCATCTCGCAGCTCGTCAGCGTGCCGCGCTCCGAGACGCTGCTGCACTTTGCCGGCCTGGCCCGGGCCGAGCGCACCGGCCGCCCCAAAGTCGCGCGCCAGCTCCGCGCCATCGGCCCGCCGCCCTATCGCACGCGCCAAGACGAGCGGCTCGTGAATCAGCTCACGAAAGACCTTCAGCCGCCGCTGCCCCTCGCGATGACGCGCCTGCGCTATCTCGGGCTCGGCCTGCAGTCGCCCTACTATTCGCTCGCCGATGACATGCGCCTCGTCCGCGGCCTCCAGTTCTCCGGCGTGCAGCTCGAGGACGACATCCACGCGCACGACCTCGCCCGCGAAGTGCCGGAACTTGACGTGCCCGTCACTTTACTCCTCGGGCGTTACGACACGGTGCTCAGCGCGCCGCTCGCGGAGCAATACTTCCGCGCCTTGCGCGCCCCGCGCGGCAAGCGGCTCGTCTGGTTCGAGCACTCCGACCACATCCTGCATCTCGAGGAACGCGCCCGCTTTCGTGCCGAACTGCGGCGCGTGCGGGACGCCGTGGGCGGGCGATAACGGCGCGGTTATTTCTTTTCCGGGACGGCCTTTTTCGCGACGCGGGAAATCCAAATCGTGACGACGACGGTGGCGACGAGGCCCGCGCCGAAGAGCACCCATTTCCACGGCCCGCCGCCGCTGCCGCCCGACGCTTCTTTGCCCGCCGCGCCGAGATAAACGTAGAGGAAAGTGCCGGGCAGCATCCCGACCCAACTCGCCGCGAGATAAGGCCAGAAGCCGATCTTCGTCACGCCGTAGAGATAGTTGCTGAGGTTGAACGGCAGCAGCGGACTGAGCCGCAGCAAGGCCACCATCTTCCAGCCCTCCTTGCCAATGGCCTCGTCCATGGCCGCGAATTTCGGGTTGCCCTGCGCCCACTTTTCCGCGCGGCTGCGGACGAAATAACGCGCGACTAAAAACGCGAGCGCCGCGCCGAGCGTCGCGCCCGCGGAGACGACGGCGAAGCCTTTCCACAACCCGAAGGCGAGCCCCGCGCCGATGGTCATCACCGAGCCGGGGAAAAACAAAACGGTCGCGACGGCATACGCCAAAACGAAGACGAGGTAGCCCCAGACGCCGCGCTGCTCGACCCAGCCGTTGAACGCCTTGATCCAATCCTTCACCGGCAGGAAATGCCACGCCGCGCCGACGGCGACGAGCGCGAGCACCAGCAGCACCCACTTTCCGTAGCTGGCCCAGAATGATTTTTTGTCGCTCATGATTTGCGGTTCCTGGCGTAGAGCCAGGTGAAGAGTTTTTTCGCCGTCGGCGTGAGGCGGGTTTTTTGGAAGGCGTCGCCGGTCTTGCGCGCAAGTTCGGCGAAGGTCGGGTAGGCGTGGATGACGCTGGAAAGTTTGCCGAGACCGATGCCGGATTTCATCGCGAGGACGTATTCGTGAATGAGGTCGCCCGCGTGGCTGGCGACGAGGGTGACGCCGAGGATGCGGTCGGTGCCGCGCGCGGTCAGCACTTTCACAAAGCCCGCGGTCTCGTCCTCGACCACGGCGCGGTCGAGGTCATCGAGCTTGGAAAGGTAGAGGTCGTATTCGATGCCGCGCTCTTTCGCTTCGGTCTCGCTGAGGCCGACGCGGGCGACTTCGGGATCGAGATACGTACACCACGGCACCGTGGCGTAGTCCGTTTTGGAGCGCAGAAAGCCGAAGGGCACGAGGACGTTTCGCGCGACGATGCGGGCCTGGTAGTCGGCCATGTGGGTGAAGCGCAACGGCCCGGCGATGTCGCCCGCGGCGTAGATGTGGGGCTGCGAGGTCTGGAGCTGCGCGTTCACTGCCACGCCGTGTTTGGTCGTGCGCACACCGGCGACGTCGAGGCCGAGCGTGTCGGAATTTGGCGTGCGGCCGACGGCGACCAGCAGCGCCTCGGCGCGGACTTCGCGGGTGGTGTCGGCGAGCTTGAGTGTGGTCACGGTTTCAGTGCCGTCGCGGCGGGTGCGCTGGGCTTCGGCGTTCGTCAGGCATTCGATGCCGTCGGCTTCGAGGGTGCGCTGGACGAGTTCGGAAACCTCGGGGTCTTCCTTTGGCAGCAGCCGCGGGCCGCGGTGGACGAGCGTCACTTTCACGCCGAGGCGGGCGAAGGCCTGCGCCAGTTCGCAGCCGATGGGGCCGCCGCCGAGCACGAGCATGCGTGCGGGCTTTTCGTTGAGTTCGTCGAAGATGGTTTCGTTGGTGAAAAAGGGCGTGTCGCGCAGCCCCTCGATGGGCGGGAGCAGCGGGCGCGTGCCGGTGGCGATGACGAAGTTTTTCGCGCGCAGCTTCCGTCCGTTCACCGCGACTTCGTGCGGCGAGACGAACGCTGCCGCGCCGCGAATGACCTCGACCCCGAGCCCCTCGAAACGCTCCTGCGAATCGTTCGGCGCAATCTGCGCGCGCCGCGCCCGCAGCCGGGCGACGACCTTTTCAAAAGCGAACGCGGGCTCGTGCGCATCGAGCCCCCAGCGGTCCGCGTGGCGGATGCGATCTGCGAGGCGCGCGGAGGCGATGAGCGCCTTGCTCGGCACGCAGCCGAAGTTCAGGCAGTCGCCGCCCATGTGCCGCCGCTCGATGAGCGCCACGCGCCCGCCGAGCCCCGCCGTGGCGGCGGCAGTGACGAGGCCCGCCGTGCCCGCGCCGATGATCACGGCGTTGTAAAGTTCGTCGCTCACGGCTCGGGGCAAAGCGTGCCGGCGGGCGCGGGCGCGGGATTTTCCGCGGGCCGTCCGGCGGCGAGATAGCGCGCGGTCAGCGCCAGATCGCGCCACGTCGTGCGCGCCGCGCCGGCGGTGAAGCGGCGCGCGGCGGAGACCACCGGCGGACGCAGCGTCACGACCCGGCCGGAGCGCGCGAGACGGCGGGAAAAGTCGAGGTCTTCAAAAATGTCCCACTCGGCAAACCCGCCAAGCGCGGTGAACACGCCACGCCGCACAAAGATCGCCTGGTCGCCGAGGAACCAGCCGCACAGCCGCGTGCGCGCCTCCGCCAGCGCGCACGTCGCGCGCAGAAAAAGCGACGGCGAGGCGTAGCGCCGCGCAAAGCCGCCGCCCACCACTGCGCTGGCCCGCAGCGCCAGCTCGACGGCGCGCAGCGCACCAGGCGCGAGCCGGGTGTCGGCGTGGAGAAAAAGCAGCGTGTCGCCGCGCGCCGCGGCGGCCCCAAGATTCATCTGCGCCGCGCGCTGGCGCCGCGGGCTGGCGAGCACTTTTGCCCCCGCCTCCAGCGCGAGCCGCGCCGTGGCATCGGAGCTGTTGGCATCGGCCACGATGACCTCGTGCGCCGCCTGCCCGCGCAGCGCGGCAAACGTGGCCGGCAGCTCGCGCTCTTCGTCGAGGGTGGGGATGATGACGGAGATCATGGCAGCCGCTTATCGGCGGCGGCGGGCAATGCGGTCTGCTTCATGAGCAGTCAGAGCGGGAGCAGTATTTTTTATTCCACCAGTCCGGAACCCCGCAGGCGGCGTATCAACCGCGCCAAGTAAAACCAAACCAAACCAAAACTGACCAAACTATGAAACGATTCCTCGCCTTCACCGCCGCTTGCGGCCTGCTCCTCGGAGCCTCCATCGCCGCCGACGACATCATCGATACCGCCAAATCCGCGGGCATGTTCAAGACCCTGACCGCCGCGCTCGACGCCGCGGGCAAGACCGAGATGCTCAAGGAAAAAGGCCCCTATACAGTCTTCGCGCCCAGCGACGACGCCTTTGCCAAGCTGCCGAAAGGCACCGTGGAAGATCTGCTGAAACCCGAGAACAAGGAGAAGCTCGGCAAGATTCTCGCCTACCACGTCGTCGCCGGAAAAGTCATGGCAGCCGATGTGAAAACGATGATGGCGAAAACTGCGAACGGCGCGGAACTCGACATCAAAGTGAAGGGCAAAACCGTCATGGTGAATGACGCCAAGGTCGTCAAAGCCGATGTGGCCGCGAGCAACGGCGTCATCCACGTCATCGACAAAGTGCTGATGCCGCCGACCAAGTAATCGGGTCGAGCCAACATCCGAAAAATTCCAACGGACGGTGCGCCTGACGCACCGTCCGTTTGCTTTTTGGGGGAAAGAAAAGGCGCGCGCACGCCGCCAGCAGTCTGTGGCAGCGGGGATTACCGCCCGAGACCGTCCAGCAGTTGCCGCAACTGATCCAAATTCACCGGCTTCACGAGGTGGGCGAAGAAGCCGGCTTCCTTGGTGCGCCGCAGATCGTCCTCCATGCCGTAGCCGCTCAAGGCGATCGCGGGCACGGGGCGCATGCGCTGGATTTCGCGCATCAGTTCCAGGCCGCTGCCATCGGGCAGGCCGAGGTCGCTGATCACCGCGTCGAAGCGCGCGGCGGCAAAGACGATGAGCGCCTCGTGGATGCTGCCGGCGGTGGTGACGGTGTGGCCGCCGCGGGTGAGCAGGCGGGTGAGGACGGTGCGGGTGGCCTCGTGGTCTTCGACGATGAGCAGGCGCAGGCCGCGGGCGGGTGCGGGCTGCGGGGCGGTGCCGGGCGCGGGCGCGGCGGGTGCATCCACGGTGGCAAGGGCCACGGTGAAGGTCGCGCCGCGGCCGGGGCCGTCGCTCGCGGCGCGGATGAGGCCGCCATGGGCGCCCATGATGGCTTGGGAAATGGCGAGCCCGAGCCCGAGCCCGCCGTAGCGGTGCTGCCCGGCCACGTCACCTTGCTCAAAGGCGTTGAAAATATGCGGCAGCGCCTCCGGGCTGATGCCCACGCCGGTGTCCTCCACGCGCACCACGATCCAGCCTTCGGCGTCGTTCTGCGTGCTCACGGTGATGGTCCCGCCGGTCGGGGTGAACTTCAGCGCGTTTTTGATGAGGTTCCAAAACACCTGCTGGAGCCGCGTGGGATCGGCCAGCGCGTGGTGGCGCGCGGCCTCGAGCACGAAGACGATGCGCACCTGCTTGCCCAGCCCCTCGCTGCGCACGATCTCGGCGGTGTGCTGGATGAGCTGGTGCAAATCCGCCGCCACGGGCGCGATGTTCAGCTTGCCGCGGCTGATGCGCGTGAGGTCGAGCAGGTCGTCGATGAGCCGCGCCTCGAGTTCGATGTTGCGGCGCATCATCGCGAGCTGTTCGCGCACTTCGAGCGGGAGCGTGAGGTCCGTCTCGAGCGCGGTGGCGGTCATCAGCACGGGGGTCAAAGGCGTGCGCAGCTCGTGGCTGAGCGCGGCGAGGAAGTCGTCCTTCGCGCGGTTCGCGGCCTCGGCCTGCTCCTTCGCCGCGAGCAGCGCGTCGGCGGCGGCGCGCTCGTCGGTCACGTCGTTGTGCACGCCCACCCATTCGCGAATCTCCCCGCCCGGGCCGAGCGCGGGCAGCGCGCGCACGGAGCAGCGCCGCCACACGCCGTCGTGCCGCCGCACGCGGTGCTCAAACTGAAACATCCGCTTGCCGGCCACGGCCGCATTCCAGGCATCGATGGTCGGCTGGGCATCATCGGGATGCACCGCCGCGGCCCACCCGTAGCGCTGGTATTCCGCCTGCGTCTGGCCGGTGAAATTGCCCCAGCCGGCCTGCTCGCCTTCCATCATGCCCTCGGCATTGTTGGTCCACACGATATTGCTCACCGCGCGGACGGCCACGCGGAAGCGCTCTTCGCTCTCGCGCAGTTTGTCCTCCGCCGCGTTGCGCGCGGTGATGTCGCGCAGGGTGGCGGTGAACATCGCCGGCTCCACGCCGGCGATGCGGTTGATGGATAGCTCGATCGTGAACTCGTGACCGTCCGCGTGCAGCGCGGGCACTTCGATCCGCTGGCTCAGCACCGGGCCGTCGCCGCTCGCCAGGTAATGCGCGAGCCCCGCGTAGTGCCGCGCGCGCAACCGCTCGGGGATGATTTTCTCCGCCATCGGCTGCCCGACCATTTCCTCCCGGCGCCGCCCGAACATGCCCTCCGCCGCCGGGTTGAAATCCACGACCTTCCCCTCGTGATCCATGGTGATGATGCCGTCGAGCGCGCCGTCGAGGATCGCGGATTTGCGGCTGTCGCTCTCGCGCAGTTTCTCGTCACTCCCTCGGCGGGCCGTCATGTCTCGCACGATTTTCGCGTAGCCCCGGAGATTTCCGTCTTCATCGCGCAGTGCGGTGGTCGCGCCGCTGGCCCAGAAGCGGCTGCCGTCCTTGCGCACGAGCCAATTGTCATCGTCGCCCTTTTCGGCGGCGCGCGCGGTGCGCAGTTCGTACTCGGGCCGGCCGGCCGCCTGGTCTTCAGGCGTGAAGAAATTAGACAAGTGCGCGCCGAGAATTTCCGCCTCGGCGTAGCCGAACATCCGCTCCGCACCGATATTCCACATGCTCACATGGCCGTCGAGTTCGAGCCGGATGATGGCGAAGCCGGTCGCGCCTTCCACGAGCAGGCGGTAGTTTTCGTCGCTCCCCCGCACCTTTTCCTCCGCCTGCCGCCGCTCGGTAATGTCTTCGATGGCGAGCAGGATGTACTGAGGCACGCCCTCGCCGCCGTCCACGCGGCGGGCGTTCAGCAGCATGGTGCGGGAGCCGAGGCCGGGGAAATCGTGCGTGACCTCGAAGCCGTTGAAGACCTGTTTTTGCGGGATGATTTCCTCGAGCAGTTTGCGCAGGCGCGCGTTATCCCACTGGCCGTTGCCGATTTCGTAAATGAGGCGGCCCTCGGTCGCGGCGGGAGTGACGTGGAAGGTGCGGTAAAAGGTCTCGCTCGCCGTGTCCACGCGCAGGTCCGCGCGCAGCACCAGGAAGGGCACGGGCGCGGCGTGCAGGATGCCCTCGGCGTAGTCGAGCGCGGTTTTCACGCGCAACTGGGTGCGTTTCAGCGCATCGATGTCGTGGAGCACGAGCACCACGCCGTCCACCCTGTTTTCCAGCGAGAGGAAAGGCCGCGCGCAGAGCCCAAACCAGCGCCCCTCCCTGTCCCGCACCTCGCGCTCGCGGAGGCTCACGGTGGCGAGGACTTCGTCGAGCAGCGGCTCGAGATCGGGCAGGTCGAGATTGTGCCGGATGTCGTGGATGGGCCGCCCTACGTCGGTCGCGAGCAGATTGAACAGCTTCGCCGCCGCCGGCGTGAAGCGGACGACGGTGAGATCGCGCGCAAGCACCAGGATGGCGCTTTGGATGCTCACCTCCACGTTGGCCAGGTAGGCGTTGACGCGGTTCAGCTCGGCGTTCCGGCTGATCATTTCGTCGTTGATGGT
>JANPHJ010000139.1:0-5387 GCA_031424395.1 Chthoniobacter sp. | reverse complement strand
GTCGAGATAATCGCGCTGGCGTTTGCCGTGCAGCAGCACCTCCGCAATCCATTCGGGCTTTAGCTTCGCACCCACATGCGACAGCGGCGGCGGCAGACGGCCCTGGTCGCCGAGCGCCTCATGGGTGCCAGTAAAGTTCGCATTGCGCTCGGGCGCGACGCCGCCTAGTCCGGCGCGCTCGTGGCAGGCGATACAATTGAACGTGACCAGCGCCTTGTTGAGTTGCTGGTTGTCGTCGAGCGGTTGCTCAACCCGTGGCAGCGCCTTCGCAATCAGCGCGCGCTGCTGCGCATTCAAATCAAAGCGCGGCCAAGGCCCGGCGGCTTCGCTCAGACAGCCACGGCTGGGATCGAGCTTCGCCAAAGCGGTGGCGGATTTCGCCGCGACACCGATGTCGTCGTGGCACTTCGCGCAACCGAGTGCGCCAAACATCTCCAGTCCGCGAGCCGCAAGTTCCGGGTCCACCTTCAGCGGCTCAAACGCGGGAATGGGCTCGTCGGAAACCGAGAGCATCGCCGAGGGAATCTCCTGCCGGGCAAATTGCGGCCCCGCCATCTCGAAGGAAAACTTCGGCTCCTGCCCCGTGTGAAAATAGGTCAGCTCGATCCTTCTCCAACCCGCCGCCAGTTCCGCCGAGCCCTCCAGATTCTTCACCCCACGCCGGTCGCTGGGCTCCTGCGCGACGATCTCTTTTCCATCCACACGCAGTGAGCCGCCGTTCATTTGCAGGAAAACAGTGTAGCGCCCCGCGTGCGCTACATTCAGCCAGCCGTCGAACTTCAGGGCCGTGTGCTGCTGGAGTTTCCCCAGACTCTCGGCCGCAAAATCCTTCACATATCCACTGCGCTCAGCCCTCACCTCATCACTCTCCAATCCTTCCCACACCTGACCGCGATACATCGTGTAGGCGAGGCTGCCCGGCACCCGCGTTTCCCGCAGCAGATAATGTGCGATGCGCTCGATGTCCTGCCTCTGCAAGCGCATATCCGGCATCCGTCCCGATGGTCGGCTCGCGTGCGGCTGGCGCAGAAAATCCACGAGACTCTTGTGACTGTATTTCTTCTCCAGCGCACCGAGCGGCGCAGAAGTTTTCGGCAGCAACTCCACGCCCTTTGCATCGCGCGGCGAATGACACGCCGCGCAACCGCGCGCATGAAACAGCCGCTCCCCGAGCTTCGCCGCCACCGCATCCGGCGGCTCCGGCGCAAAGTCATTCTTCGTCAGCGACAGCAAAAAGTGTGTGAGCGCCCTCGCCGCCGCCGTCTTTTCCACACCGCCAAACTGCGTCAGCACATCCGGCATCGTCGTCCCCGGTTTCGTCTCATGCGGTGCGCGGATGAACGCTTCAAGATAGTTCGGGTTCACCCGCGACCCGACCGCCGAAAGACGCGGCGCTTTCTTCGACTGGCCGGCGAACGCGGCATCGCTCGCATGACAGGCTGCACAGTTTAGCTCCTCGATCAACACCGCCCCTTTCAACTCCGGCTCCAACCCGCTCGATACCAACCCCGGAATAACCACCTCCGCAAAGCCGGACGCCATCAAGCCGGGCAGCAGCGTGATTCCAAGGGCGACTAATCGAAGCATTTTGGTGATAGGCTCCCGCATTATTTTGAAAGTGCTACATCGCAGAACGTCAGCGCGGCAATGCCGTTGGTGCCGCGGATGAGCTTGTCCTGGCTCCATGCGGATTCCTTAAGGTAGGTGAGTTTCGTCGCGATGGTGGCCGCGCTGAGTTTGAGCGTGAGGATGTTTCCGCTCAGCGAACCGGAGACGACTTTGTCCTTTTCTCCATCGAGGTAAAACTGACCGGCGAGCGCGTCGGTCCAGACGATGGGTTGGCCGAACTCCAGCGCGATGGCGTCCTTCGCGGCGGTGGTGAATTGCGCACGCACGAGATTGGGCGGCGTGATGGGTTCGGTGACTTTCCTGCCGTAGTTGTCCCGCTCGATGAGCGGCTGGATGAGGCGTGCGAATTCCGCCCACCCGGCGAGTCGAAAATGACAGCCGCCGAGGGGCTGGATGCCGAGCGTGGACATCGCGCTCATGCGGGAATAGAGGCGCGGCAGCGTGCGCTGAATTTCGCGGAGGTGGTCGCCCGCGCCGGTGCTGCCGGCCATGCTGCACGAGTTCGGCCAGATTTGAAAAATGGTGGTGTGCTGCACATTCGGGAAGTCGCGTTTCCACGCCGCGGACATCTCGACGAAGTAGTCCTCATACGCCTTCCAATCGTAGTCACCCGTCGGCCCCGCTGTGCCCTGATTGTTTTCGCCCTGGTGCCAGAGGATGCCGCGAATACCATGCGTGAGCTTTGCCTGCTGCACGCGCCAGAGCATGCGCCCGTAAATGCCCGTGAGCTCCGTGGGGTCCGCCTCGTTGCGCTGGTGCTGATCGATCCGCGTCCCGCCGGCTGCGGCGTTGATGATGAAGATGGGAACCTTCTGACTTGCGACGAGCCGCTTCGCCAGCTCCATGCCCCACCAGCCCAGCTCAGCCTTCTCGCCAGCCTGCGCTTTCCACACCGGCAGGCACCACAGGTTGCCCGCGTTCTCCTTCGCGTTCGCCGGCGGGCGGCCATAGCTGCGAATCCACTCGCTCGTCTCCGGTGGAGATTTCTCGTCGGTGTCCGTCGCGAGCGCGTTGGATTGTCCCTCGATGATGTAGGCATCGCCACAGACGAGATTGCCCACGGTCTGCAACACGGTCTCCGCCGCACCGTTCTTCGTGCCAAATTCCACGCGGTATTTGATCAGCCCCGCCTTCAGTTTCGCCGACAACGTGTAGGACTTGTCCGCTGCGACTTTCGCCATCTCCGTCTTCGTCAGCTTGTCGTCCGCATAGATTTTCAGAAAGACCGAGGCAGCGGCTTCGTTCAGCGTCCCGTTGTAGTGGAGCGTGCCCTCGCCTTTGTCGTCGCGGGCGTAAAACTGTCCCTCCACCGGCTTCTCGTCCTTGTCCGGCGTCCGCGCGATCCACGGGTCGCTCTTCGGCTCGGTCACGGCGATCGTTACTGCGTGCGTCGTCGACGCTCCGCCATTGCTCACCGTCGCCGTCACCGTCATCGCGCCGCTGTTCTGCGCGCGCTTGACCAGAAGTTTCCCCGGCACGATTTCCTTGATGGTCGCGATGCCCGCGACCTTCCACTCGATCTTCAAATCGCCCGCGCCCTTCACCTGCATCGCCGCGATATTTGCGACGACCGGCACGACTTCGATCGCCATGCGCCCGTCCCACGCGGCAGGCGGTTTCAAAGTGAACACCGGCTCCGCAATGTCCTCCTTCACCGTGATGGCGATGTCCTTCGTCTTCACCCCGCTCGGATACACCGCGCGAAATTGCAGCGTCGCCGTCGCATCGCCGACCACGCGACCCGCATCGAATGTGTAGCTGAACCGATCCACCGCCACCACGCTCTCTCGCCCGTCGCGCTTGAGCACCCAATACACCTTCAGCGCCCCGCCCGCCTGCGCCGTGACGGTCGCACTCTTGCCCTCCATCACCGTCCCCGCCGCCGATGAAACCGAGAACGCAGCACCCGCCTGCACGACGGGCCCGACGAGCGTCTGCATCGGCTTTTGATTTTCAAAAGTCAGGCGCACCCAATCCGCATAGCGCGCCACACGAGACACGCGCACCTCATCGAGATCGCCCACGAAATCGTACTCGTCATACCACCCGCCGAGCCACAGCCGCGCCGGACTTTTAATGTCGAGCTTCGTCATCGCTTCGCCATCCACCTTGCCATTGATGTAAATGCGGCGCGGCCCGTCGCCATACGTGTGGACGACGTGAATCCACTCATTCATCGGCAGCCTGCTCTCGCCTTCGACGTTCGAAAAAGCGCTGTCCACATTCACATGCGGCGGACTGGCAAACTGCATCCGCACCTTGCTCCCGAGCCCGCCGCCCTCGTTGCCCCAGCCGATGATAGTCCCGTTCGCCTGCGCCGCGCGGAACCACAGCTCCGTCGTGTGCGCGCTCCCACCCGCCGGATAATTTGCGATCTTGTCGCCGCAAAAAACGCCCTGCTTCCCCGCGAAATGCCGCGCCTGTCCAATCATCCCGCGCACCGCCGTCGTGCCCGTGTCCTTCGACTCCAGCGTGCCCACTTCATCCACCACCGACTCGCCGAGATGCCACACACTGAGATAGCCATTCGACTCGCCAAATACCGCCTTCCCGTTCGATTCGCTTTTCGCGTCCCGCTTCCCCCAAAACACGCGCAACTCCTGCCGCGCATTCCCCGTGATTTTCGGCACCCGCACCCACACGTTCGCCTCGCCGTGCGCCGTATCCCACTCCTCGATTTCATACGCCAGCGCCACGCCAGCGCCCGTGGCAAAACGCGCATCCTCCCCGTGCGCCTGCGCCTTCGTGAAATCGAACGTGTCCTTGCGCAACCGCACGAGCACCGGGAATCCCTCGACCGCCGCGCCCGCCGGCAAGTCCGCACCCTCCGGCGTGGTGAGCAGGAAAATGGAACCGGACCCCTCCCAGCCCGCATACTGCGCCGGAGCGGGCGCGGAGTGAGATTTTGCGGGCGACGCGAGGAGAGGCGCGCCTATGCTCAGGAGTGTGGTGAGCTTCATGGATGGTGATGCTTGGGGGACTTGGGTTCGGTCAGAAAACGTCGAGTTCATAAACGGACCAATGATAGGTGCTGCTCGTTGCCGTCTGCGTAATGCGGAAGTAGCGCGCGGTCTGCGGCGGAAACACGATGGTCGTGATCCCCAATTCCCCCGCGCCCGTCGCGATGGGTTCGCTCCACGTCGCGCCGTCATTGGAAACAGACACCGCGTATTTCACCGGCGAATCCCACAGCGCCCAGGTGTTATCCAGCACGATGCGGTGAAACTTCTGCTCGCGCTGCATGTCCACCTGAAACCACTGCCCCGGCGTCTGCCAGCGTGTCATGTCGCGCCAGCCGTTCCAATGATCGCCGTCGAGCGCATTCGCCGCCGAGATGTCTATCGGCGTCTTTGCTCCGCTGAAATGGAACACCCCATCCGGCACCGACGCTGACGCCGTCCACGGCTTCTTATCCAGCGCTACTTCGTCCGCCGCCACTGCCGGCACCGGCTTCGGCGACGTCATCGGCAGCGTGCCCGTGCCGATGAAAGTCCACGTCCCCGGCACTGTGTCGAACTTTACATAATCCGCATCTTCGCCATTCCAAGTGATGCCCTTCACCCCCGCGACGAAAGCTCCCGACCACACTGCGGCGCCGTTCACCGTGATCCTCTCCAGCTTTGAAAATGATCGCTTCGGAATCCCCACTATCGCCGTCGTGCCCGCTGGCGAATTCACACGCAGCGAATACTCCGTGGCAGTCTTTTTCATCTCCACAGCCACCGCGCCTTTGATCGTCGGCACCACGCACTTCAGCG
>JANPHJ010000138.1:0-6687 GCA_031424395.1 Chthoniobacter sp. | reverse complement strand
TCGTCTGCGACTGGCTCGCGGGCACGAATCTCGCGCTGGTCGTTTTCAACATGATCCCCGGCTACCCGCTCGACGGCGGGCGCGTGCTGCGCGCGCTGCTCTGGGCGCGCTCGGGCCGGCTGCGCTGGGCCACTTACGTTTCGTCCCGTATCGGCATCGGTTTCAGTTGGCTGCTGATCTTCGCCGGCACCGCGCTGCTCGTCATCCCGCCGCATGCCTGGAACGGCCTCATCTTCGTCCTCATCGGCTTCTTTCTCAAAAGCGCCGCTGAGGCCGGCTACGCCAACGCCATCCAGCGCGAAGTCCTCGCCGGGGTGCGCGTGCGCGACCTGATGACGGCGAACCCGGCTGTCATCCCCGACACCTCCGCTGAATCTTGCGATCGAGGATTTTTTCCTCACCGGCCACTACACCGTCTATCCCGTCTGCGCGTCGGACGGCGAATTCCGCGGGCTGCTGCGGCTGGACTTTTTGAAGGAAGTCCCGCGCGAGAAATGGCCCTACGTTTCCGCTGGCGACGTGGTGGCGGAGAAAAGTTCGGACGCGCTGCGCATTGGCGTGAACGAATCCGCCGCGCGCGCCATGCGCCTGCTGCTCGCGCCGGAGTTGAGCCGGCTCGCGGTGATCGAGGAGGGCAAGCTCGTGGGCATCGTCACGCGGCACGACATCCTGCACTTCATCGAGATCCACACGGAGCTGGAGGATTAGCCGCCGGTGCTTTTGGTAAAAGCGTTGAGCGCGGCTTGGTAGATCGCCTTGAGCGGCTGGCCGCTTTGTTCGCTGAGCGCGCGGCAGGATTCGAACTCGGGCGCGATTTGCACCACGCGCCCTTGCTTCAAACCGAGCTTGACCGTGACCTCGCCAAACTCCGTGGTGACCTTCTCGAAGCGGCGCTCCAGTTTGAGCCGGGTGATCTTTTCCGTGCGCAGTCCGAAGGCGCTGGTCTCGGTGAAAATGAGGTCCGCCAGCGGCGCGGTGTGCACCTCGTCGCAGAGGACGGAGAGCTGCACGGCGGGGCGGTTTTTTTTCATCTGGATCGGCGTGAACCACACGTCGAGCGCCCCGGCAGCCAGGAGTTTTTGCATGACCGCGCCGGTGAGTTCCGGCGAGAGGTCGTCGAGATTCGTCTCGAGGCGGGTGACGGTGTCGGTGTCGTAGCCGCCGGGCATAACGCGCTATTCGGTGACGAGTTCGCCGAGCACCGCGCGCAGGACGTTCGGGCGCGATTCGAGGTGGCGGGTGCCGATGCCGTAGCCGATTTTTTCGGTCTTCAGTTTCGGCATGGGGCCAAAGGCTGCGCCGAATTCCGCGACGATGGCGGCGCCCGTGGGCGTGATGAGTTCGTGCGGCTCGTCGATCTGCCCGAGCGGGATGCCGGTGAGGATTTCCATGGTCGCCGGGGCGGGCAGGGGAAAGGTGCCGTGCGCGCACTCGATGGTGCCGCGGCCTTCGTGGAGGCCGGAGACGAAAACTTTCTCCACGCCGAGCGCCTCGAGGCCCACACACGCGCAGACGATGTCGGCGATGGAGTCGAGCGCACCGACTTCGTGAAAGGTGACGTCGGCGGGCCGCTGGCCGTGGATTTTCCCCTCGGCCACGGCGATGCGCTGGAAGATGGCGAGCGCGTGCTTTTTGACGAAAGGCGAAAGCTCGCTGGCCTCGATGAGCGCGCGAATCTGGCCGTGGCTGCGCCCGTGGACGTGGGCGTGTCCGTGCTCGTGGTGATGCACCTC
Organism: Chthoniobacter sp.; assembly: GCA_031424395.1. Lineage (GTDB taxonomy): Bacteria > Verrucomicrobiota > Verrucomicrobiia > Chthoniobacterales > Chthoniobacteraceae > Chthoniobacter. Next base: position 4,954 of record JANPHJ010000138.1, on the reverse strand, counting down.
CGCGCCGTGATCGTGATCGTGGGCGTGCTCGGCTTCGTGGTGATGATGCCCGTGCTCGCCGTGCTCATGCTCGTGGGTGTGCGCGTGGCCAGCATGCTCGTGGGCGTGCTCATGCTCATGCTCGTGATCGTGGCCGCAGTAGTCGTGGTGCTCGGGCTCGTCCTGAGCGTGGGTGTGGGTGGCGCCTTCGTGGATGCCGAATTTCACGCCCTCGATGTTCTGCCGCTGTTCGCGTCCGAAGTGCATGTGGAAATCGCCGAGCGCGAGCTTGGAGAGTTCCCATTCGAGGGTGGAGGGCTTTACGCCGAGATCGACGAGCGCGCCGACGGTCATGTCGCCGCTGATACCAGAGAAGCAGTCGAGGAAGAGGACTTTCATGTGGAAATAGTGAGAGGTGGTTTAGCGGAGGGTGGTGAGGTCGCGGAGGCTGACCGCGCCGTCGTAGAGGGCTTTGCCGATGATGCAGCCGTAGAGGCCGGGCATTTGCGCGAGGCGCTGCACATCGTCCTCGCTGCCCACGCCGCCGCTGGCGATGAGCTGGCAGCCCAGCGCGCCGAGCATCTTTTCCGTCTCGGCGAAATTCGGCCCGGTCAGCATGCCGTCGGTGGCGATGTCGGTGTAGATGATCGTCCCCGCGCCCGCATCCTCCGCCTGGCGCGCGAGGTCGAGAGCGGTGAGCTTTGATTCTTCGGTCCAGCCTTTCACCGAGACCATGCCGCCCTTCGCGTCGATGCCCACGGCGATACGCGCGCTACCAAACTCCCGCGCCATGTCGCGCACGAAATCCAGTGACTCCGCCGCCCGCGTGCCGATGACCACGCGCGCCACGCCCGCCTCGAACGCGCGCCCGATGGCCGCCTCGCTGCGCATGCCGCCGCCGAGTTCGCACGGGATCGTGATGGCGCCGGTGATGGCGCGCACGGCGTCGAGATTGCGCTGCTCGCCGCTGAAGGCTGCATCGAGATCGACGACGTGCAGAAAGTCGCCGCCCTCGCTTTCCCAGCGCTGGGCAAAGGCTGCGGGGTCGCGCGAATACACGGTCTTCTGGTCGGCCCGGCCTTGGCGCAGGCGCACGACTTCGCCGTACATGAGGTCGATGGCGGGGAGGAGGATCATCGGTGAAAAAAGGGGCTAGGATGGTGAAAAGGAAGCGCACGGTGGGGCGTGCGCGGAGTCGTCATAGTGGGCGCGGGCCGCGGGCGCAAGGCTGGCGAGCAGTGCGGAGCCGGCGGCTCGTGCGCACGGCGCCGTTCCTGGACGATCATTCTGCGTGCGGTGGCGGGTTGCGTTTCGGGCGAAGTCTGCGAACCTCTGCGCCCTTTTCAAAACCACCATGTTTGTCGATCACATCAGAATTTTTGCCAGGGCCGGCGACGGCGGGGATGGCGCGGTCTCGTTCCGGCGCGAATCGTTTGTGCCGAAGGGCGGGCCGGATGGCGGGGATGGCGGGCGCGGGGGTTCGGTGATCCTGCGGGCGGACACGCATCAGGATAATCTGACGCCGTTTTTTTATGAGCCAATCGTGAAGGCGCGGAATGGCGACCGGGGCGGCGGGCGGCAGTGCTTTGGCAAGAGCGCGGAGAACCGGATCGTGCCGGTGCCGGCGGGGACGATTGTCTATCGGCTGCCGGAGGAGGATACGGCGGAGGAAGGCGACGCGGAGGTGGAGCACGGGGCGGGGGCGATGTTTGTGGATTTTTCCAAGACGCCGGAAGGTGCGGAGAAGGCGAAGCGCAACAAGAAGGCGCCGATCAATCCCGGTGAGCTGGAGATGATCGCGGACCTGACGGAGGTGGGGCAGGAGATCGTGCTCTGCGCGGGGGGGAAGGGTGGGATCGGGAATGTGCATTTCAAGAGTTCGACGAATCAGGCGCCCACGCGCTACACGGAGGGGACGCCGGGGGAGCAGGGTTACTTTTACCTGGAGCTGCGGAAGATCGCGGACGCAGGACTGGTGGGCTACCCGAACGCGGGGAAAAGCACGCTGCTGGGAAAAATCTCGGCGGCGCATCCGAAGGTGGCGTCGTATCCCTTTACCACGCTGACGCCGCACATCGGCGTGGTGGAGCTGCCGGGCTACCGGCGGATGACGGTGGCGGACATCCCTGGGCTGATCGAGGGCGCGCATGCGGATGTGGGTCTCGGGCATGATTTCCTGCGGCACATCGTGCGGTGCAAGCTGCTGGTCTTTGTGCTGGACATGGCGGGGAGCGAGGGACGGGAGCCGCTGGATGATTTGCAGAAGCTGCGGAAGGAACTCGATCTTTACGATCCGAAGCTGAGCGAGCGGGCGTGGATCGTGGTGGCCAACAAGATGGATCTGCCGGATGCGGAGGAGCGGCTGGTGGGCTTCCGGGAGCGTTACCAGAAGTTGGAGATTTTCCCGATTTCGGCGCAGTCGGGCGAGGGGACGGAGGCGCTGAAGGAGCGGATCGCGGCGCTGGTGCGGGCGGATGATCCGGGCTAGTCGGCCCAGGGCTGAGCAGACTAGTACTACTTGTGCCCGTTGTCCTTGATGGGATTGCACCAGAACCGGTTGGGACCGTCGCTCGGCGCGCCGGGCGGAGCCGCGGAACCTGGCTTCGCTTTTTCTTCGGCGATCTGTTTTTCGGTCAGCAGTTCCGCGTGGCCGTCGAAGCAGACGACGGTGGAGCCGTTGTTGTGGCGGTGGGTGGTGGTCTTGGAGGGATCGCCTGAGCCGTCGGTGAATTTGCTGCCATCGGGCATTTCGTCCTGCTCCCAGAGGCAGATGGCGCTGCTGGGAAACAAGCCGATTTTCGCAGTAGGCGGCGAATGCGCGTCATCGTAGAAGTTCACGGCTTGGTTCATGCAATAGCTGGAGAGCTTTTGCGGGCGGGTGGCGAGTTGCGCGACGGTGGGGCGGTCGGAGGGGCAGTTGTAGATTTTGACGGCGTTGATGTATTTCCAAAGCAACCCGGTCTCGAGGCCTTTCGGGTCAGCCTGCTTGCCTTTGGCATAAAGCCAGCCATCGGCGGCGGCGCCTTGGTTCGAGTAGGGCAGGTCGCCGTCGTTGTCATTGGCGTAAGAGACGACGCCGGCCATCAGTTGCCGCAGGTTGCTCACGCAGCTCGTGCGCCGAGAATTTTCCATGGCCCCGGACAGCGCGGGCAGCAGGATGCTGGCGAGCACGGCGATGACGCTGATGACGACGAGCAGCTCGATGAGGGTGAAGCCGCGAAGGTGGCGGGCGGGGGACGATGGCATGCGGCGTCTTTAAGGTGCGGTGCAGGCAGTGTCAACGGAGGCCGTGGTTGGAGGCGGTATTTCCAACCGAATGGGCGGGGTCGGGTCTGGACAAGGCGGCGGGGGATTGCGGACATTCCGGGCGCATGTCCGAAAACTCTGCGCCATCCGTGAAGCCTGTCGTCGCCAGCTATTGCACGACCTTTCTCAAGCCGGAGATGAGGCACATTTACCGGCAGGTGACGGGGCTCCAGCGCTACGGGACTTTCGTGGTGACGCGGGAGCGGCTGGGGGAGGCGGAGTTTCCGTTCGGCGAGATCGAGGTGCTGCCGCGGGCGCGGAAAAATTTTGCGAAACGATTCTGGCTGAAGCATGCGGCGCGCAAGCCGCCGGTGTACTACCGCGGAGAGCTGCAGGTGATTTTGAAGCTGCTGGAGCGGCGGCCGGCGGAGCTGATGCACATTTATTTCGGGCACACGGGGGTGCATCTGCTGCCGCTGGTGCAGGAATGGAAAAAGCCGTGTGTGGTGTCGTTTCATGGCATGGACATTCAGGCGCGGCCGCAGCAGGAGGGTTACGACGCGCAGATGCGCGCACTGCTGCAGACGGTGCCGCTGGTGCTGGCGCGGTCGCGGTCGCTGTTTGCCGCGCTGGAGGCGTGGGGCTGTCCGCGCGAGAAGCTGCGGCTCAACCGCACGGGGATTCCGCTGGGCCCGTTCCCGTTTCAGCAGCGGCCGATGCCGGCGGACGGTTCGTGGCGGTTCGTGCAGGCGTGCCGGCTGGTGGCGAAAAAGGGGCTGGGTACGGCGCTGCGCGCGTTTGCGAAATTCCACGCGCTGCATCCAAAGGCGCGCTTTTGCATCGCGGGCGACGGGCCGATGAAGGCCGAGCTGAAGACGCTGATCGGCGAACTCGGGCTGGGCGCGGCGGTGGAGCTGCGCGGATTTCTTTCGCAGGAAGATCTCGCGGCGCTGTATGCGCGCTCGCACATTTTTCTCCACCCGAGCGAAATGCCGCCGGATCAAAATCAGGAAGGCGTGCCCAACTCGATGCTCGAAGCTATGGCCACCGGCCTGCCGGTGCTGGCGACCACGCACGGCGGCATCCCCGAGGCGGTGGCGCACGAGCGCACCGGCCTGCTCGTGCCGGAGCGCGATGACGCGGCGCTTTTCGCCGCCATGCAGCACGTCACGGCGGAGACGGATTTCCTCTACATTCTCGGGCAGGCCGCGGCGCGGGCCGTGCGGGAGGAGTTCGAGCAGATGCGGGCGGTGGAAAAACTGGAGGGGATTTACGACGAGGCGCGGGCGGTCGGGGCGCGGCTTTCGCGATGAATTCCTTCGCCTATTTATTCGAGCGTTTCCCGTCGTTCGTGCAGACCTTTGTCTATCGCGAGGCGGCGGAGATGGTGCGGCGCGGGATGGAGCCGTGGCTGGTTTCCATCCGGCGGCCCGACGATCCGGTGGACCTCACGGCGGAGATGGACGCGGAGGTTTTCTATCTGCCGGAGGAAAAGCCGCTGCGCGCCGATGTGGATGCACAGCGTGCGGCGGGAAAGCTGAGCCGACGGGCGCGGCGGGCGATGTCCGGGCGGCGCGGGGAGAAAGATTCGCAGCGGATTTTCGAGGCCATCTGGCTCGCGCCGCGGCTGCGGGAGCGCGGGGTGCGGCATGTGCATGCGCACTTCGGCGGCTTGGCGGCGCGCACGGCGTGGTGGCTGCGGACGCTGTTTGGTTTCACCTACAGTTTC
>JANPHJ010000137.1:0-9080 GCA_031424395.1 Chthoniobacter sp. | reverse complement strand
CGTCCACCCGCGCGCGCAGCCCGGCGCGAAAGGCGGTGATCTCCGTGCAGACGCGATTGGAAAGCGGCATCTTGCTCGCGTTCCAGCGCGGCACGGTCGGCGTCGCCCCGTCGGCGCGGGCCACCCACGCCTCCATCTGGTTCACCTTTTCCAAACGCACCGGACGCCCGCCGATCATGAAGACATCCCCGAGCCGAAGCTGGCGGATGAAGGCCTCCTCGACACTCCCGAGCGCGCGGTTTTTTGCGCGCACGCGCACCTGTCCCACATTCGGAATGACGCCGATGTTTTGCAAAAACTCGCGCCGCACCCGACCCTCGCGCGTGTGAAAGCCATCGGCGTCGAGTTCGATTTTGCCGAAGATTTCCGTGTACTGGCGGCGCAGCGATTCGCCGCCGCCGGCGAGATAGTCGAGCACGTCGGCGAAATCCCCGTCGGTCAAATCCCGGTACGGATACGCGCTGCGGATGAGCGCCAGCGCGGCCGCGCGCGGCCAGTGCGCGGTGCAGCCCATCGAGACGAGCTGCTGCGCGAGGACATCGAGCGGCGCGTGCGGCAGGCGCACGTCGTCGAGGTGGCGGGCGCGGGCGAGCAGCACGGTGGCGCAGGCTTCCACGAGGTCGCTGACATTTGTCGCCATGAGCACGCCGCGCGAAACCGCATGGATGCTGTGGCCGGCGCGGCCCGCGCGCTGGAGCGCTTTGCTCACGCCTTTCGGTGTGGACATCATCACGACGAGTTCGATGGCGCCGATGTCGATGCCCATCTCGAGGCTGGTCGAGCAGACGACGGCGCGCAGTTCGCCGCGCTTCAGCCGGTCCTCGGTTTCGCGGCGCTCGTCGCGTTCGAGTGAGGCGTGGTGGCACTCGATGACGTCGGCGAGGTCGGGAAAATTTTCGCGCAGCCAGAAAGTCGCGGCCTCCGCGCCGGAGCGCGTGTTGCAAAAGACGAGCGTGGTGCGGTGTTTGCGAATGAGCGCGCCCAGTTCGCGGATGAGGCGCTGACCGGTGTAGCCGGCGGCGGGATACGGGTTCTTGCGCAGCGGCGTGTGGACCCGGAGCTCGAGGCGTTTGCTCGTCGCCACGTCCACGATTTCACACGCGCCGTGCGTGCCGGCGAGGAACTGCGCGACTTCAGCCAGCGGCGCGATGGTCGCGGAGAGGCCGATTCTTTGAAGGGCGGGAGGCGGAGGGCGGAGGGCGGAATTTTCCGACTTCCGCCCTCCGCCATCCGCCTTCCTATTTTCCGCCAGCCGCTCGACGCTGAGCGACAAATGCGCGCCGCGTTTATTTTCGGCGAGGGCGTGGATTTCATCGACGATGAGCCAGCGCGCGGTCGCGAGCAGCGGGAGCCATTTCTCCTGGCTGAGCAGCAGGCACAGGCTCTCCGGCGTGGTCAGCAGAATGTGCGGCGGCATGGTGAACTGCCGGGCGCGCTGGCTGCCGGTGGTGTCGCCGCTGCGCAGCTCGACACGGATGGGCGGCTCTTCGCCGAAGATTTCGCGCAGCGGATCGCGGAGGTTTTTTTCGAGGTCGTAGCCGAGCGCGCGGAGCGGGGAAACGTAGATGCAGTGGATGGTCGGGCGCAGCTCGCCAGCGGCGTGGAGCGCGGCCAGTTGGTCGAGGACGGAGAGAAAGGCGGCGAAGGTTTTGCCGGTGCCGGTGGGCGAGGCGAGGAGCACATTCGCGCCGCGCGCGATGAGCGGCCACGCCGCGCGCTGGGCCGGCGTGGGCGCGCCGTACTTCCGCCGGAACCACGCGAAGAGGGGCGAAAGTTTGGCGGCAGGCATGGGGATGGAAATTCCGCGCGCACCCGCTAGAGTCAACGCCCTTCGCCCATGAAAACTTTTCTCCGCTGCCTCTCCGCCCTGTGCCTGCTTGGTTTCCCAGTCATCGCGCACGCCGAGCGCGAGTTTCGCGGGGCTTGGGTAGCCACGGTCTATAATCTCGACTGGCCCTCGAAACCGGGGCTGCCGGCGGCGGTGCAGAAAGCGGAGTTACGCGCGCTTTTGAACCGCGCGGCGGATCTGAAACTCAACGCGATTTTGCTCCAAGTCCGCCCCGCGAGCGATGCGCTCTACAATGCGCAGCGCGAGCCGTGGTCGGCCTTTCTCACGGGCCGGCAGGGCGAGTCGCCGGGCTATGATCCGCTGGAGTTTGCGATCACGGAAGCGCATGCGCGCGGCCTAGAGCTGCATGCGTGGTTCAATCCGTTTCGCGCCGCCATTCACACCAACGACGTCCTCGCGCCGAGCCACGTCGCGCGGGTGCATCCCGAATGGGTGCGGAAGTACGGCGGCCAGCTCTGGCTCGATCCCGGCGAGCCGGAGGCGCGGCGCTACATCATCGACGTGATCCTCGACGTGGTGCGGCGCTACGCGGTCGATGGCGTCCACATCAACGATTATTTTTACCCGTACCCGAAAGGCGGGGCGGATTTTCCCGACAGTGCGACGTTTGCGCGGCGCGGCGGCGGGCAGACCCGCGCTGACTGGCGGCGGGAAAACGTGAACCGTTTCGTGGAGGAAATGTACCGCTCGGTGAAAGGCGCGAAGTCGTCCGTGCAAGTGGGCATCAGCCCCTTCGGCATCTGGCGGCCAGGCGTGCCGGCCACCACGGAGGCGCAGCTCGACTGCTACGCGCACCTTTTCGCGGACTCGCGCAAATGGCTGGCCGAGGGCTGGTGCGACTATCTCGCGCCGCAGCTTTACTGGTCGTGCGAGCCGGCGAAGCAGAGCTTCCCCGTGCTGCTCGACTGGTGGCGCGCGCAGAGCCGCGCGGGCAAGCCGATCTGGCCGGGCATCGCCACGGAACGCATCGGCGCGGCACGACCGGCGTCGGAAATCGCGCGCCAGATCGCGCTCACGCGCCAGAGCACGTCGCAACCGGGCCACATCCACTGGAGCATGAAGGCGCTAATGAAAAACCAGGGCGGCGTCGCCGAGCTTTTGAAGCGGGACGTTTATCGCTGACGCGGGCGCGGTCAGTGCGCGCTGGCGTCCATCTGCGCGAGGCAATGGAGGAGGTAGGGAAGCAGTTGCTTTTTCCGCGAAACGACCCCGGCGAGCTGCCAGATGTGCGGACTGCGCTGCGGGTAGTCGATGGTGCGGAGCAGGCGCTCCTCACCTTGCACGAGGAGGAGCGAGGTCTGGTCATTGATGTCGGTAACGAGCAGGCAGGTGAAGAGAAGGCCATCGCGGGCGCGCGCGGCGGAGAGCGCGGCGAGGAGGGCGTCGCGCTTTTCGTCGAAGTGCGCAAAGGTCAGCTCCTCGATCTGCGCGACGGTGAAACGGTGGCCGTTTTCCGCGTACGGTTTGGCGTCGGCGGTGATGGCCTGCTCGGGCGTCATGGTGAGCAGCGGGGAGCCGACGCTGAAAATTTCGGCGGCGAGTTCGTCCGGGTTCACGCCCGCGATTTTCGACAAACGGTCGAGCGCGCTGCAATCCACGGGCGTGGTGGTGGGCGAGGTCAGGTTCAGCGTGTCGGCGACGATGCCGGACATCAGCAGCCCGGCGATAGCCTTTGGCACAGGGATGCCGAGCTGCTGGTAGCACAGCGAAACGATGGTGCTGGTCGAGCCGACGGGGTTGTTCCAAAATAAAATCGGCGCGTCGCTGGCGAAGCCGCCGAGCTTGTGGTGGTCGAGGATTTCGATGATCGGCACCTTGTCCGCGCCGCGCACGGCCTGGGTCAGTTCATTGTGATCGACGAGAATGAGCTGGCGCGGGATTTCCTTGAGGAAGTCGGACTTGGACAAAATGCCGGTGAGCGCGCCGTGGTCGTCGAGCACGGGGAAAATGAAGGCGGCGCTCTGCGCGGCGAGCTGGCGGGCGTCGTCGAGGAGGGTGTCGGGGTGAAAGCTTTGGTAGTCCGTCTCGATCATGCGCTCGACCCGCACGGCACCGCGAGCGAGCAGCACGCTCGTGGCGGTGTCGTGCGGGGAGGCGATCATGGTCACGTTGGCCGCGCGGGCCGCGGCGCGGATTTCCTCGTCGATGGGCAGTCCGCCGGTGACAACGATGGCGTGGACGCGCGCGGCGATGGCCAGCTCCTGAATGTGCGGACGGTCGCCGACGAAGAGGACGACGTTTTTGCCCCGATGCAGGGCGAGCCGCGGCGCGAAGGAGGCCTGCGCCATCGCACCGACCATGAGGAACTGCGCCGCGGGCTCGGAGGTGAGCGCCCCGGTGACGAGCGCGCCGCCAAAGGTGATGACGATGTCGGCGAGCGAGGCCATGACGATGCGGGCGCTGGCGGCTTCTTCGCGCGAGGGAAAAAGATGGTGGCTGGCTTTGAAGGCGCTGAGCAGCCCGAGGCAGCGGTTGCTTTCATCGACCACGGGCAGGCCGCGCATTTGCTTTTTGTCGATGAGCTGCAGCGCGTCATAGACCGGCGAATCCGCGCGAACGGAAATGACGCGCGGTTGCATGACATCGGCCACGCGGGGCGAGAGGTCATTGAGCAGCATGGGCGCTTCGACGCCGAATTTTTCCAGGACGAAGTCGATGCGTTCGTTGGTATTGCCGGCCCGCGCAGCGAGCACTTCGTCCTGGCCGGTGAGGCGTTTCAGTTCGGCGTAGGCGACGGCCGAGCAGATGGAATCCATGTCGGGATTCCGGTGGCCGATAACAATGGTTTGCATGCGAGCGGCGGAGAATGCACACGCCGCGCGGGTGCGGCAAGGGCGCCGCGGTGACGATTCTGCGCGGTGCCTCGGCCGGGCACGCGCCGCCTAGAAAGTGCGCGTGGCCGCGGGTTCGCGCACGTCGAGCAGGGCGTGCTTAATCGTCTCCATCTTGCGGCGGTCGATCGGGCTCTCGGGATCGTACTCCGTGCCGTGGGCGCGGCGGAAAACATCGTCGTAGCGCGAGTCCGCCGGCGCAGGCGTGGTATAGGGAATCTGCACGTCATGCGCGGCCGGGCCGAAGCGCGCGGGGTGGATAAACGGCGCGGGCGCGGCGGGCGGCGCGGCCTGGACCACGGCCGTTTCGCGGGCAGGCGCTTTTTTCGTCCTGGCGATGAGCGTCACCCCGCGTTCGCCCGCCGGCACGACCGGCGTGTGCTTGGCGATCATTACGTCCGCGACCGGCGCCTCGCCGCCGTTGAATTCTTTTTGCTCCACAACCTGCGCCGTGCGGCGGAGGTAAAACCCGACCTGCTTGCTCACATCCTCGCCGGGCAGCCAGACCGGTTTGCCGAGGCGCTCGTCCATCAGCCACCAGGGATTCCGCGGGTCGGAGTTGTCCTTGTAAAGCACGGCCTGGTGCGTGCCTACGGCCTCCTCGCGCATGCGCGTCTGGTAGCGGTACTGGTAGGTCACGACCTTGTGCTCCACCTTTTCCGCGGCCAGCACCTTGTGCAGTTTGGCCGTGTAAGCCTCGCCGCGATCCGCGCTTCCGGCGATTTTGTCCGGCTTGGTTTCCGTCACTTTTTGCCAGGTGGTTCTCTGCTTCGAGCCCTCGCAGGCGGCGAGCGTAAGACAGACGGCGAGGACGAGGGAGGCGGGCTTGGTCATAGGAGGTGGGTGAAAGGTGCGGGCGCTCTAGCGCATTTTCGGCTGGTGCTCAACGGAAATTTTGTCCGGCGCCGTCATAGCAGGCCGAACTGGCTTTTCAAAATCCACGTCTGCGCCTTCACCGCCAGCTCGGCCAGGTTCACCGGCTTGGCCAGGAAATCGCTCCCGCCATTCAGGCTGCCCTGCGCGCGCTGCTCCACGGCGTTTTCGCCGGTGAGGAAAATGATGGGCGTCTTGTGGTAGGCGGTCTGCCCGCGGAGCTGGGCGCAAAGCGCGGGGGCCGTGCTGCCGGCGAGATCGTAGTCGAGCAGCACGAGGTCAAAGTTCTGTCCGCTGGCCTCGGCCAGCACCGTGCTGGCATCCGCGCAGCTCGTGGTCGGGAGCTGCGCCATTTCGAGCGAAGCCACGAGCATGGCGAGCATTTCCGCGTCATCGTCCACGGCCAGGACGCTGGCCGGCGGCAAAGTTTTCGCGCGCTCCACATGGCGCGGCTCCACGAGGCGGGCGAGCAGGTCCAGCGCCTGCGTGACCGTGCGCGCAGTGGTCGTTTCCATGGCGCCGGGCTGCGCCAGCAGATCGTGCAGCAGCGTCTCCACGGAGGCCGCCACGCGGGCGATCGGGTGTCCGTCCAGCCCCGCGGTGCAATCCACGAGCTGGGTGGCGAGCGCCATGAGTTCCATGCGCGAGGCGTCGTCGTCCGGCACCCCGCTCACACGGTCCAGCGCGGCGCGCAGCGGCGTGAGCGTGGCGGCGATGGGCTGGAAGGCCGCGCCCAGCGGCAGCGTCACCCGCTGCGTGGCGTGCGGGTCGAGCGCGGTCAGCGCCGACGACGGATCGCGCGAAGTCATCGCCCCGGGGCGCGGCAGCGCGCGGACCGGCGCGCCATTCATCGGCGGCACCGGATGCACGCGCGAGCCGCGCAGCTCCTGGAGTTCCCGCGACAGGCCCACCTTTTCCATCCGCAAATGCTCGAGTGCCCGCCGCGTCTCGTCCCGCTCGCGGCCCCCCGCCAGCACCTCCTCGCGTAGATTCGCCAGCTCCAGCAGCAGCCCGGCGTTCGCGTGCCGCAGATCGTCGCGCTCGCTGGTCACCGCGCGCAGCGCATCCTGCGCCGCCACGCTCGGCGTGGAATCCGTCCGCCCCGTCACCAGCCGCGCGCTCGAAAGCATGTCGATCCGCCGCTGCTGCGCGTTCAGCTTGCCCTGCAGCTCGGCGTTTTCTCCGCGGAGAAAAGCCGCGTCGCGCTCCAGTTGCTCCCGGGTCAGCAGCGCCTCGGCCACCGACTCCGCCATCGGGTCGAACTGGCATTCAACGGTCCCAAAAGCGATGCGACACGCCTGGTGCAGGTGGAAATCCTGCACCGGCTCCCCATCGACAAACGTCAGGTTTGTCGAGCCCAGATCGTGCAGCCGGTAGTGCCCGTCCGTGGCGATCAGCTCGACATGATGGGCCGACACCGCCGCATCCATGATCTGGATCGTATTGTCCGGCCGCCGCCCGATGGTGATCCGCTCGCCCGCGAGCTGATGCGACACTTCCATATGGTTGGGCAGCTTGATTCGGAGCGTGGGCATGTGGGTGGAAAAGGCGGTTCTGCGGACTGCCGCTGAGATTAGCAAATGCGATGCCGCGGCCCCGGCAACCGCTTGCGCCTGCGTAACTCCTGCCGCACTGTCCGCGCCTTTCTCATGCTTGCCGAAATCCAACGCCGCCGCACCTTCGCCATCATCTCCCATCCCGATGCCGGCAAGACGACGCTGACTGAGAAACTCCTCCTCTACGGCGGCGCGGTGCAGCTCGCCGGCTCGGTCACTTCGCGCAAGAACGCCCGTCAGGCCACCTCCGACTGGATGGAACTCGAACGCCAGCGCGGCATTTCTGTTTCCAGCACGGTGCTCCAGTTCGACTACGCCGGCTACCGCATCAACCTCCTCGACACCCCCGGCCACAAGGATTTCTCCGAGGATACCTACCGCGTCCTCACCGCCGTCGATGCCGTGGTCATGGTCATCGACGCCGCCAAAGGCATCGAGCCGCAGACCCGCAAACTTTTCGAGGTCTGCCGCCGCCGCGGCGTGCCGATTTTCACTTTCATGAACAAGTGCGACCGACCGACACGCGACCCGCTCGCGCTGCTCGACGAACTCGAGCGCGTCCTCGGCATCGGCGCCTTCCCCGTCAATTGGCCGCTCGGCACCGGCCCCAGCTTTCGCGGTGTGTATGACCGGCAGAAACGCGAAGTCCACCTCTTCGAGCGCACCCCCCAGGGGGCCTATCGCGCCCCCGTTTCCATCAGCAGCCTCGCCGACCCCGAGATTCGCGAAAAACTCGACCCCGACGACTACGCCCGCGCCCTCGAAGAACTCGAAATGCTCGACATCGCCGGCATCGATTACGACGAGGCCAAAGTCCACGCCGGGACGCAGACGCCCGTCTTTTTTGGCTCGGCCATGAATAACTTCGGCGTGCAGTTGTTACTCGATGCTTTCCTCACCCGCTCGCTGCCGCCGCAGCCCCGGAAAGGGATGAAGTATGAGGCAGGAGGTATGAGTGATGAAAAGGCATCCGACCTCACCCTTCATACCTCATCCCTCATACCTCATACCTCTTCCCTCGTCCCCCTCACCGGCCCTTTCAGCGGATTTATATTTAAGATTCAGGCAAACATGGACCCCCGCCACCGCGACCGCATCGGCTTCCTCCGCATCTGCTCGGGGAAGTTCACCCGCGACATGTTCGTCACCCACCAGCGCACCGGCAAACGCGTCCGCCTTTCCAGCGCGCACAAAGTCTTTGCCCAGGAGCGCGAGACCGTGGACGAGGCCTACGCCGGCGACGTCATCGGCCTCGTCGGGCACAACGAATTCGGCATCGGCGACACCCTCACCGAAGACCCCGCCATCCGCTTCGACGAAATCCCCCGCTTTCCGCCCGAGTGCTTCGCCTACCTGCAAAACCCGAATCCCGGGAAATTCAAACAGTTCCGCCAGGGCGTCGAACAGCTCCTCCAGGAAGGCGTCGTCCAGGTCTTCGAGCTGCGCGATGCCGTGCAAAAGGTGCCCCTCCTCGCCGCCGTCGGCCCGCTTCAGTTTGAAGTCGTGCAATACCGCCTCGAAGCCGAGTACGGCGCCCCCAGCCGCCTCGAAACCGCGAGCTGGGAATGTTTCAAATGGCTCCCCCCCGGCACCGCCACCGCGGGCTTGAAACTCCCCACCGGCAGCCGCCTCGCCTACGACAGCGCCGGCCTCCCCGGCATCCTCTTCCCGAGCGCGTGGACGCAGCGGTATTTTACGGAGCAAAACGGGGGGCTCGCGCTGCTGGACTTGCCCGGGGAGTAAGGCTGTTCGCAACGCATTGTCAGGCGTTGCACTTGGAGTCGGGAACGCTGGCATGGCGCTACGCGACGGCGCTTCGCTCGAACCAATCCGCGGGCTGAAGCCCACGGCTTGTCTCTTGGCGTGATAGGTATCCTTGCCTCGCCCCCTTGAGGCAGGGGGCTGGGTAAACCGTCCCCCGGCTGGGCATCATCCAAGTCCGCATCGTAGATCGGCACCCGTTCCCGCCGC
>JANPHJ010000136.1:0-6998 GCA_031424395.1 Chthoniobacter sp. | reverse complement strand
GCGGCAAGAAACGCCCGTCATCCTCGTCGATGTCCACGGCGAAACGACCAGCGAGAAAATCGCCATGGGCCGCTACCTCGACGGCCACGTCAGCGCCGTCCTCGGCACCCACACCCACTGCCAGACCGCCGACGACCAGATCTTCCCCGGCGGCACCGCCTACCTCACCGACGCCGGCTTCTGCGGCCCCAGCGAAAGCTGCCTCGGGCGCGAACTTCAGCCCATCATCCAGCGCTTCCTCACCGGGCGGCCCATCCTCTTCCCCATCGCCGGCGGCCCGGTGAAACTGCACGGCGCCCTCGTGGAGATCGACGAAACCACGGGTCGGGCCGAGAAAATCACCCGCATCTCCGAGCTATGGGCTCCCCCCGAAGCCACTGTCCGGACCTGACCCATAGCCAGCGCACCCAGCGAGGTTCACCATCCCTCCCCGCACCGGCAGCGGGTTTTCCCAAGAGAAAACGCTGCCCCACACGCAGGGATTGAGGCTTCACATCATGGGAAAACACTTGCTGCAACGAGGGATTGAGGTTCTCCCTCCGTTTAGGATGGTGTGGTGGTCAAATTTGCCCAATTCCCGGAGACGCCCGTAATAGAACTGCGGAAGGAGTTGAAAAGGTTCTTCTTGCGCCGATGTAAGCCGAATGCAATGTAAATACAATTTTCCGGTCGGTAATTGTCTTTTCTCCCTATGAACCTCTCCTCGCTCCGTCTTTTCCTCGCGGCTCCCATGTCCTTACTTTTCCGCTCCCTGCTCGCTATCGCGCTTTCCGGCTCCGCACTGCTGCAGGCTCAGGTGCCGACGGTGAGTACTACGCTCGGTGTGGCTATCGACTTGAACACGGCGCGGCTTACCGGGCTGGTGCGGGGCAATGGGACGGCGACCACCTTCTCTTTTGACTGGGGCGTAGGGGCGGCGCTGGATCAGGCGACGCCCACGCAGGCGCTGGGGAATGTGACGCAGACTCAGGTGGTGAGCGCGACCCTCTCCGGACTGGCGCTCAATACGACCTATTCTTTCCGCGTGCGGGCGATCAATGCAGCGGGCACGGCCCTCGGCTCGGTGCTGACCTTTTCCACCCCGCCGCTGACAGTGGACGGCCAGGAGCGCTATCATCTGCCGGCAGGGCGGACATGGAATCCCCGGTCGTTGGATTTCACTGTTCCGGGGGATTTGGTGGTGGAGGGGACGCTGGACGGAGGCGGCGGGCATCTGACGGTGCTGGGCACGCTGACGGTACTGCCCACGGCGACGGTGGTGCCTGGGAAGACGAATGCCTTTTTCGTGGATGGGAAGCTCCTGCCATTCATGGATACGATCATGTCCCGGCTAGAGACGCTGGCGACGTTGGGGCTGGTGGGGCAGCAGCCGATGGCGCGGCTCCTCAAGGGCGGCGACGGGTGGATGTACGGCACCACGGCATCGGGCGGAAAGTCGGGCGCGGGGACGGCGTTCCGGGTGCGACGCACGGGGGAGGCGGAGGTGCTGGGAAACTTCACCGGGCCCGACGGGAGCGCGCCGCAAAGTGCGCTGGTGGGGGCGGCGGCGGTGGGCATCTATGGCACGACGACGGCTGGCGGGGCGACGGGGCGGGGGACGGTCTTTCGGTTGAATCCGACCGGCGGGATCGTGCGGGTGGCGGAGTTCGACGGTGCCAACGGGCGAGCGCCAAACGGCGGGTTGACGGTGGGGCCGGACGGGCTGCTCTACGGCGTGGCGAGCCGCGGCGGTAGCGTGGACCAAGGGACGGTCTTCCGGGTGACGGCGCTGGGGGCGATCGAGAAGCTGGCGGATTTCACGGGCCCGAATGGCGCGCTGCCGCAGTCGGCGCTGACGCTGGGGGCGGACGGCGCTTTCTACGGGGTGACGACTTACGGCGGCGTGGCCAATGCGGGCGTCGCTTTCCGCTTCGACACGGTGGGCGGGCTGGTGCCGCTGGCGAGCTTCACCGGGCCGGCGGGCGCGTATCCGCTGGGCGGTTTGCTGGAAGGCCCGCCCGGCGTTTTCTACGGGACGTGCTATGGCGGCGGGGCGGCGGGGCTGGGCACGGTTTTCCGCCTCGGCTCGGGTGTGAGCCAGGGCTTGGCGCCGGGCGAGGTCACCCTGCTGGCAAGCTTCACCGCGGCCGTGGGCGAAGGCCCGACGGGGCCGCTGGCGCGCGGAGCGGACGGCAATTTTTACGGCACCACCTACACGAGCGCGAACAGCTACGGCGCGGTTTTCAAAGTGACGGACGGCGGCGCGCTGACGCGGGTGACGCCGGTCATCGGCAGTGGCGATACGGGCGCGCATCCGGGCGCGGGGCTGCTGCTGGGCACGGACGGTGCGTGGTACGGGGTATCGATGGACGGGGGCGTAATCGGGCGCGGGGCGGTCTTCCGCGTGCTGCTCAGCGGGGTCATGCAAAATGTGGCGGGCTTCACCGACCTGGCGCTGCCCTCCGGGCTCACGGTGGGGCCGGTGGACGGGCAGCTTTATGGCACCACGGAGCGCGGGGGGAGCACGGGTTCCGGCTCGGTCTTTGCGCTCGCGCCGCGGGTGCCGCCGGTGACGCTGGGCAGTTTTGCGCCGGCCACTGGGCTGGAGCCGTCGCCGGGTGCGGGCGTGCTTTTTGGCACCGACGGCACGCTCTACGGCACGGCGGCGCGCGGCGGGCTCGGCTACGGCACGGTGTGGAAACTGCCGCCCGGCGGGGCGCTCGCGGCGCTGGCTTCGTTCAATGGCGTGAATGGCGCAGGGCCGCTCGGCGGGCTGGTGCCGTCAGGCGATGGCGGCTTCTTCGGCACCACTTCGGCGGTCGGCGGAACGGGTAGTGTTTTCAAAGTCACCCTCGCCGGGGCGCTGGCTTTGCAGGCGAGCTTCGCCGGGCCGGACGGCGCGGCCCCACAGGCGGCGCTCGCCGCGGATGGCGCGGGCGCTTTCTACGGGGCTACGCGCGCGGGCGGTGCGGCCGAATTGGGCACGGTCTTTCGCTTTACGCCGGGCGCGGGCGCGGCGCTGGTCACGTCCTTCACCGGCGCGAATGGCCACTCGCCGCTCGGCCCGCTGCAGCGCGGCGCGGACGGCAGCTTCGCCGGCACCACGCTCGGCGGCGGCGCGTACGGCGCAGGCTCGCTCTTCCAAGTCACGTCCGCCGGGGCGCTGACGACGCTCCACAGCTTTGCCACCACCGACGGGTTGGCCCCGCGCGGGCCGCTCGCGGCCACGGGGGACGGCGGGTTTTTCGGCACCGCGTCGGCGGGCGGTGCCTTTGGCAAAGGCACGGTTTTTCGTCGTGGCGCGCTCGGCACCATGCAGGTCATCGCCCATCTCACCGGCGACCAGGATGGCGCCGCGCCCAGCACCGGGCTCACCGCGGCAGCCGACGGCTACCTCTACGGCTCCACCGACGCTACGGTCTTCCGCATCCCCTTTGCGCCCAGCGTGACCACACTCGCCGCCACCGGTTTCACCCCCGTGCAGACTACCCTCCGCGGCGAAATCCAGCCGCGCGGACTGGCGACCACCTCGACCATCGAATGGGGCGCCACGCCGGCGCTCGGCAATACGCTCGCGGCGGGGAGTTCCTCGAGCGCCAGCGCCGTGTCCGTCTCGGCCACGCTGCCGCTTCTCGGCGGCACCACCTACTATTACCGGGCCAAGGCGACCAACGTCATGGGCGTGAAACAGGGGAGTGTGCTGAAATTCAAAACGCCCGCGCTCGTCGCCAGCGCCGGCGGCTACACCCTCGCCGCCGGGACGACCTGGACGCTGCCCGGGGACTACACTTTTGCTGGAAACCTCACCATCCTCGGTACCCTCGACACCGCCGGCCAGTCCCTCACCGTCCTCGGTAAACTGACCGTCAGCGGCTCCGTCGTGAACGCCACCGGCACCATCGCCTACCTCGACCGCGCGGGCACGCTGCCCACCGGCGCCATCCGCCTCCTCGGCGACGCCGCCCACGACCTCGCCGACCTCGATGGCGACGGCCTCAGCAGCCTCCTGGAATTCGCCCTCGGCACCAACCCCAGCGTCCTCTCCCCCGGCGCGCTCCCGGTGCCCGCGGTCAGCGGCGGCTTTCTCACGCTGACCTATCACACGCCCGCCGGTCTCGGCGGCGTGCAGGTCATCGTCGAGGTCTCCAACGACCTCACCAACTGGCACACCGGCCCCGGTTTCACCGCCGTGACCAGCGACACCATCGTCGGCTCCGTCCGCACCGTCACCGTCCGCGACGACCAAGGCGGCGGCCCGCAATACATGCGCCTGCGCGCGACCCGCTGACGGCAAAAAAAAACGCGCGCTCCTCGCCGGAGCGCGCGTCGTTTTTGTCCGCGAAAAAAACCGTCCGTGCCTACGCGCCCACTTCGGCCCGCGCCTCCGCGGCCAGCGCGGTGGAGAGGTAACGCTCACCCGTCGAGCAGGCGATGGTGACAATCAGCTTGCCCTTGTTTTCGGGCCGCTTCGCCACCTCGATGGCCGCGATCACATTCGCGCCGGTGCTGATGCCCACGAGGATGCCCTCCTCCTTCGCCAACCGCCGCGCCATGGCAAAGGCGTCGTCATTTGAGACCTGCACGCACTCCACGATCTGCGGGTTTCCGGCGGCGTCCTTGAGGTGCAGATTGTTCGGCACAAAGCCCGCGCCGGTGCCTTGGATTTTATGCGGCCCGGGCTTCACCGGCTGCCCCGCGAGCGTCTGCGAAATGACCGGCGAATCCTTCGGCTCGACGGCAATCGCCTGGAAGCTCGGCTTGCGCCCTTTCAGCACCTCCACGCAGCCCGTGATGGTGCCGCCCGTGCCGACGGCGGAGATGAGGATGTCGATCTTCCCGTCCGTGTCCGCCCACAGTTCCTCGGCAGTGGTCTTCGCGTGGATCGCCGGGTTCGCGGGATTGTTGAACTGTTGCGGCATCCACGCCCCCGGCGTGTTTTTCACGAGATCCTCGGCGCGGGCGATGGCGCCTTTCATCCCCTCCGCGCCCGGCGTCAGCACGAGCTTTGCGCCGAGCATGGCGAGCAGCGTGCGCCGCTCCGTGGACATCGTCTCCGGCATCGTGAGGATGAGTTTGTAGCCCTTGGCCGCGGCCACAAAGGCGAGCGCGATGCCCGTGTTGCCGCTCGTCGGCTCAATGATGACGGTGTCCTTCGTCAGCACGCCGCGCTGCTCCGCGTCCTCGATCATGGCCATGCCGATGCGGTCCTTCACCGAGCCGAGCGGATTAAAAAACTCGCACTTCAGCGTGATGGTCGCCTCGAGTCCGGCGGTGACTTTGTTGAGCTTCACGAGCGGCGTGCGGCCGACGGTTTCGACGATGTTGTTGTAGATATGGCCCATGGGATGAGTGCGGTGGTGGAGGTTGGTGTTGGTGGAAAACGGGCCGCACTTCTACCGCCGTCCGCCCCGCGCGGGCAAGGTGGATATTGCCGCGGAAATGCCGCGCAGTTTCCGTTTGCCATGCGAAAAGCGGATGCTACTTCTCCCCACCCGCAAACCCAACAAAACACACCATGGCTGACCTCCTCACCGCTCAAGACATCAAAGACTGGCTCAAAAAACTCCCCGAGTGGGACTACGAAAAGAAGCACATCGAGCGCACCTTTGAGTTCGACGATTTTTCCCAGGCCATCGAGTTTGTGAACGGCGTCGCCGAGATCGCCGAGGAAGACGACCACCATCCCGAGATCTACATCCGCGACAGCAAGGTGCGGCTCTCCCTTTCCACGCACAGCGAGGGCGGCGTGACCGACATGGATTTCGAGGTCGCGGAAAAAATCGACACGCTCGTCGAATAAGGGCGGCCCGCGATGCCCGCCGCGCCTGATCCTTCGCTCGCGCGGATGATCGTCTGCGCCGCGCTCGTGCTCGCCTTCGCGCTCGGCGTGTGGGCCTACATCGACCGGCGCAGCGCTGCGCCGCCGCCGCCGAAAATCGAAATGCCGGGGCGGTAAAGTGCCCGGCCCGCTGCGCATGTCCGGCCCGGCCCATCTCCACGAGTCCGTCCTGGCGCATGCGCGCACGGACTTCGCGCTCCTCCGCGAGACGATGACCATCGACGATGCGCTTGCCGTGATTCGCGAGCGCGGAGTCGGCGAGCGCATCATCTATTTCTACGTGGCTGACGCGGCAGGGCGGCTGACCGGCGTGCTGCCCACCCGCCGTCTCCTCACCGCGCCGGGCGCGACGCCGCTCGGCGAGGTGATGATCCGCCGCGTCGTCGCCATCCCGCAGACCGCCACGCTGCTCGAAGCGTGCGAGCTTTTCGTGCTCTACAAATTCTTCGCCTTTCCCGTGATCGACGAGGAGCGCTGCGTCACCGGCATCATCGACATCGGCGTTTTCGCCGAGGAAGCGCTCGACCTCGCCGAGCCGGAAAGGGTGAACGACATGTTCGAGACCCTCGGCTTCAAGATGTCTCAGATGAAGGGCGCGTCGCCGCTCAAGGCGTTCCGTCTGCGCTTTCCCTGGCTCCTCGCCACCATCGGCAGCGGCACGGTCGCCGCGCTGCTCGCGGGCGTCTTCGAGGCGACGCTGGAGCGCGCCATCATCGTCGCCTTTTTCCTCGCCCTCGTCCTCGCGCTCGCGGAGTCGGTGAGCATCCAGTCCATGACGCTCACACTCCAGGCCCTGCGCGCGGAAAAGCTGACGTGGCCTTGGTTCACGCGCAGCGCCCGGCGCGAACTGCTGGAGGCTCTGTTGCTCGGCGCGGGCTGTGGCGGACTGGTCTTTGCCATTGTGGGGCTCTGGCGCGGCACGCTGGCCGGAGCGGCGGTGATCGGCGTCAGCGTCTTTGGCTCCGTCGGCATCGCCTGCTTCGCCGGGCTGCTCGTGCCCTCGCTTCTCCACGCGTGGAAGCTCGACCCGAAAATCGCCGCCGGCCCCATCACCCTCGCTGTCACCGACGTGCTCACCCTTACGCTTTATTTTTCCCTCGCTACGTGGCTGCTGTGAACCGCAGAGGCGCAGAGGTTTTTTAGAGGTGCGCAGAGGGATGGGATTTTTGAATCCCTTCCC
>JANPHJ010000135.1:0-12640 GCA_031424395.1 Chthoniobacter sp. | reverse complement strand
TTGCGTGGTGAGCGCACCTTTGGCCGACTGCGCGGTGGCGTCGAGGATGAGCGAAACTTCCGCGGTGCCGCGGCTGCCCGTTTCATTGCGCACCACGGCGCGGGCGATGATCTCGTCGCCCACATTTGCCACCTGCCCGAGGGCCGAGAGGAGCATCAGCGGCTGCCGGATGGCGACCGCGGATTCGCCCGAGCCGAAGCGGTCATCGCCCGCATGCACCACCGCCACGAGGCGGTAGCGCGTGAGCGCATCGGGCGCGGTGAAGTGCGGTTTCACGCGCCCCTCGCCGTCGGTGCGCAGCGCGGGAAACCAGCACGCGGTGCCGGGGAAATCGTGGCGCAATTTCGGCCCGGGCCCTTCGCCGCCGCCGACGCCGCCGATGAGGTAGCCTTTGTTGGCAAACGTGAGGTCGGACGGATCTTCGGGCAGCAGATTGTAGAGCGTGATTCCGGTGCGGATGGAGAGCGGCACCAGCTCCTCGAAAGTCGCGCTCGGCTGCGGGCGCGTGTAGCCGGTGAGCGCGAGGATCCCGTCGTCCGCGGCGAAAAACGTGACCTCCGCATCGGCCACCGGCGCACCTTTCGCGTCGAGTACGCGCACTTCCGTTTCGACTTCCTGGCCGGGCCGCACTTCGAGCCGCGCGGGCGTCACAGCGACTTGGAGGTGCGTCATCGGATCGGCCACGCGCAGCGAGCAGTCGCCGTAGCGAAAGTCCGCGGTCTTGAATTTCCGCGTGCTCTGCTCGGCCCCGCGCAGCAGCACCACGGAGACGAAAACATTTGGCCCGTCGCCCGCGGCGAGCGGGATTTCCAAAGTGGGCGCGTTGCCTTCCAGCTTCACGCGCAGCGTGCGCAGGATGCTCCCGCCGCGCTCGACGGAAACCCACGCGTCGCCGGAGATCGGCGTTTTCAAAAGGATGAGCGCCGTCTCGCCGACGCGGTACTCCGGCTTGTCGGCGACGAGATCGATCTGCGCGGGATTGCGGTAATTCCACGCAACCGGCTCGCGCCCCGAGACGGTGAAGCTGGCACTCGTGCGCACCTCATGGCCCGCGCCGTCCTGCGCCGTGAGCCGCACGCGGTACTCGCCCGCCGCGCCGGGCTTGAAGCGCGCGGTCACGCCCTCGCGCACGGTCCACCGGCCGGCTTCGCGCACCGGCACGAGCGTCGCGCCGTCGGCCTGCGCGATCACTTTTTCCCGCGTCTCGGTGTGAAAGGACACCGCTTTGCCCGCGGCCTGCACGCGCACGGTGTCGCGCTCGATGCGGATGAGTTCCGCCTTCACCGCCATGGGCGCGGGCACGAGTGTGCCGTCGGGCCGCACCGCCACGGCGCGCGCGATGAACTCCTCCGCCGGCCGGATGACGCTGCCATAGGACTCCGCGATGCCGAGATAAAAGGCGGACGCCTCGCGCGTGAACTCGCGGCTTTCCGTGACCGTCTGTTGATTCTGATCCGTGACCTCGACCGTGAGCACGCCGCGAAACCGCCCGCCCGCGGTGCGCGGCAACTGCGGCTCGATGGCGAGGGTTCCCGCTAGTTTTCCATCGCCGCGCAGGGTGAGGCTCTTGCGCTCGGGCTGGTCGTCATTGCTGAAGCTAAAATAGGCGAAGTCTGAGGGCGCGAAAGTCGCGGGCGAGTATTGCAGCGTCCACTGCACCCGCGCATCGGCGACCGGCGCGCCGAAGAAGTAGCTGGCCGAAACTTCCGCCGCGATTTTATGCTCCGGCGTGAACCGCTCCGGGATGGCGAGCTTGGTCTCGAAGGCGTTCGGCTGAAATTCCTGCACCTGGAATTGAGCGGAAAAACCGGTGATTCCCGACTCCACTTCGTCGCCGTTGCCGGTCGCGAAGCCGACGCTCAGCCCGTACTCGCCGACCTTCACGGTCGGCAGTTCGAAGGACGCGTCGAACGCGCCGCGCGCATCCAGCCGCACTTTGACCGCCTCGGAACCGCTCTGGTGCGGATACTGCAATCGCAGGATGCCGTCCCTCGGTGCGGCCGGTTTTACGCGACCGTTTTCGACCATGCGGACGAGGCCTTTGACATGCACCGTTTCGCCGGGCCGGTAGAGCGGACGATCGGTGAAAAGCAGCCCGCGCAATTGCGGCGCAGGCTCCGTCTCGCGCCAGTCCGAATAGGAGCCCGCCATGGGCAGAAACTCGGCCCCTTCGCCCATGCGCAGCGCGTGCGCGTCCTCGCCGTGGCGCACGAGGAGCCAGCCGATGCCGGCTTTCAACGGCAGTGCCGCGGTGCCCTCCGCATCGGTCGTCGCCGAGGCCAGCACGGCGGTGAAATCCTTTTTGAAAACCGCCACGCTGGCTCCGGCCACGGGCTGGCCCGTGGCCATGGAAAAGACCGTCGTCCGCAGCTCGTGGCCCGTCTTTTTCCACAGCACGCCGAGGTCGGTGAGCTGGATGATGGCCTGCGCCGCGGGCCGTGTTTTTCCGCCGCCGGCTGTCGCCATCGGCTGGCCTTCCGCGGTCAGAAAAATGACGCCGGCCCTTTTTTCTCCGAGCAGTTCGGTCCAGTCCACAACCGTCTCCTGCCGCGCATCGAGCGCCGCGCCCGGCAGTTCGACGGTGCGCTCCGCGAGCGGCGTGCCCTTGATCGCGCCCGGCGGGAGTGCTTGGTACAGCTCGTCGGTGATGTCCTCGTCGTTCTCGATTTCCTTCGTGTATTTTTTGAAGGCCTCGATCGCCTGCGCCACGGCCTCGGGCGCGACGAGCCGCGCGGTGATGCGCACGCTTTGCAGGTTCACCGTGCGGATCGGGAATTTCCGTTCGCCGCCGCGCAGTTGGTCCGCGGTGATCGTGGGCAGATAGACGCGCGGCCTGACCGGCGCGAAGCGAAACGGGCGCGTGCGCTCGCCGGCGAACGGCTGGCCGGACTCGGCGAGGAGCGAGGGATCAATGGCCAGCCGGTACTCGGCGCCGCGCTCGAAATCGCCGTGGATGGTGAGCCACTCGCCGTTCACCTCGAAGCGCAGATTCGGCGGCTCCGGGGTGACGCGGAAAAATTTCCCGGCGGTTTTTTCCTCCACGTCCGGCGCGATGTCCTTGGAAAATTCGAGCACCAGGCTGCGCCCGGAATGCACATAGCTCGCCGGCTTCAGCAGCTTCAGCGTGAACGGCTGGACCCGCCCCAGCTTGAGCACGCGCCGCTCCGCGATCTTGCGTCCGCCGTCGCGCGCCTCGAGGCCCGGCTTCATCTCCAGCCGCCACAGCGGCCCCGCCGCGAGCAGCGCCACCGGCTGCACCACGAGCCGGTTCGGACGCGGGCGCGCTTCTGCGTCTTCGTCGGATTTTTTCTCCGCACCGGCGGGGCGGTGCGCCTGCTGCCAGCGGTCGTTCCAATCTTCCGCGTCATCTGGGATCGAAAAATAATCCTCGCCGGTCGCGTAGCGCACGGTCGCCGCGACCTTCCGCCCGTCATCGGCCACAAACTCGAAAAACTTCTCCGCGCCCTCGATCTTCACGTTCAGGTTGAACGCAACCTTCTCCGCTGGCAGCGGGGACAGCTCCTCGTCGTCTTCGCCCGGCTGCATGCCCGCCGATACTTGGAACGGCGGCGTCTTCAGCACCTTCGCCAACTCCGCCGCGACCGCCGCACCGCCCGCATCCTTGAGTCCGGGCCGCAGCGTCACCTTGTAGCCCGTCCCCAGCACCGGCGCGGCGGACGGTGCATACACGCCACTCCGCGTGCTCAGCCAGGTGAAACTCCCCGGCAGCGCGGGCGTGATAACCAGGGGTGACTCCGGCACAGGCACGCCCAGTTGCTCCTGCCCCACCATCGCCCGCGCAAACCGCACCTCGACCGTGCTCGACGGCTGCAGCGTCCCGCCTTCCACGACCAACTCCACTTCCGGCGGTTTCGCGGCGAGAGCGGCGGCGGCAAGGGCGAAAAGGCATCCGAGGTTGCGTAGCAGTTTCATGGAAAGAGCCGGTGAATGGTTGGGGACGGCGCGGCGTGCATCATGCCCGCGCGCGTCCGGCACCGTCGAGCCGGGATCCGCGAGCGGCGTGCGATTTGGGTTTCGGTTTTCGGGGCGAGGGCGTAGAACCTCCGCCCTTTCGCGCCGTCACTTTCATCGCTAATCCACCATCCAAAAATCCGCACCATGCACGCCAAGCTCTACATCCCCGGTCCCGTCGAAGTCTCCGCCAAAACTTTCGCCGCCATGACGCAGCCGATGATCGGCCACCGCAGCGGCGATTTCAAAAAGCTCTACGCGTCGATCCATCCGCGGCTGCAGGAGCTGTTTGGCACCACGCAGCCGGTGTTCCTGTCCACGTCGAGCGCGTGGGGCGTGATGGAGGGCGCGGTGCGCAATCTCGTGGGCGGGGGCAAGGTGCTGAACTGCATGTGCGGGGCGTTTTCCGACAAGTGGCTGGACGTGTCGAAGAAGTGCGGCAAGGACGCGGTGGGCTTGCAGGTGGAGTGGGGGCAGCCGGTGCGCGGGGAGCAGATTCGCGAGCAGTTGAAAGCGGGCGGTTTCGAGGCGGTGACGGTCATTCACAATGAGACCTCGACCGGCGTGATGAGCGACATCGCGGAGATCGCGGCAGCGGTGCGGGAGTTTCCCGAGGTGTGCCTGATCGTGGACAGCGTGTCGTCGTTCAGCGTGGTGCCGGTGGCGATGGATGAGCTGGGCATCGACGTCCTGCTCACCGGCTCGCAAAAGGCGCTCGCGATGCCGCCCGGCCTCGCGCTTTTTTCCGCGAGCAAAAAGGCCATGGCGCGTGCGGCGACGGTGAAAGGGCGCGGCTACTATTTCGATTTCGTGGAGTTTGCGAAAAACCAGGCCGAGGACATGACCCCGAGCACGCCGAGCATCGCGCACATCTACGGGCTGCGCTCGAAGCTCGACGACATTTTTGCCGAGGGCGTGGCCGCCCGCCACGCGCGCCACGCGGAGCTGAACGCCATGGTCGCGGACTGGGTGCTGCGCCGGGAGCTGGGCTTCTTCGCGCCCGCGGGCTACCGCTCGAAATCGCTGACCTGCGTGGCGAATAACCAGGGCCTCGATGTGCCGGCGCTGCTGGCGAACATGAAGGCGCGGCACAACCTCATCATCGACGGCGGCTACGGGAAGCTGAAAGGCCAGACTTTCCGCCTTTCCAACATGGGCGACGAAACGCGCGAGACCATCGGCACGCTCATCGGCGCGCTGGACGACTCGCTGGACCGGTAGGCCGGGCGACCGCCTTTTTCCTTACAACGGCTCGATGGACAGCGCGCCGGTGGTCATGGTCCAGGCGTCGGCGGCGGGCATGCGTTTGAGTTCATTGCCCGCGCCCCAGGAGTCCGAGTAGAGGATTTCTTCCTTGGCGGTGTTGTAGCCGATGATGAGCCGCATGTGGCCGCCGAAGGTTTGCGGGGCGACGCCCGGTTCTTTGTAGAACCCGAGCATGACGGTCCAGAGCAGCGGCACGCCATCGTCGATGTGCGCCTGCACCTGGCGCTGGAAGCGGTTGAGGTCGGATTTGTTTTTCGTCCGCACATCTTTCAGCACCTCGCCTTTCATCGAGTGGTACACCTCGCCGATGTCGATCGAGTTGCCTTGGTCGGGAATCGGGGGAACGCCGGCTTTCTTCGCGGCGTGGTTGTAGTCGGCGATGAGTTTGAGGATGTCTTTGATGGTGTCGCCTTTCTGCACATCGCGGACGCGCACCTTGAGCCGGGCGCTGAGCTTCTTCAGCGCGTCGAGCATGGCGTCGGTGCTAGTGCCGCCTTCCGTGGCGGTGTTGGCGATCTGGGCGAGTTCATTGGCATCTACGGCGCTGCCGTAGTAGCGCATGACGCGCTCGGTGCTGGCCACGACGCAGTAGCCTTTCTGACCCTGATCCACCATCGGCACATCGGCGATCCACACGTCGCCGGTGGCGGCGTCTTTCTTCACATGGGTGGGGCCGGAAAATTTTGCGCTTTTGCCGGCCATCGCGCCCGCGAGCAGGCTGGCTTTTTTCTCCGGTGCGGAGACCTCCAGCCGCACAAACTCGGCGCGATACGGGATACCGCGCGACTTCATTTCCTTGGTCTTGCTGTACTCGAGGAGGTAGCGCGCTTTGTCGGTCTGCCACAGCAGGCCGTCGGCTTTCACGGCGCTGGTCGGGTCCTTGCCGCGCGGGGTGAATTTCACGGCGGCGACCTTCGTGATGGCGTCCGCCGAGGTGCGCACGAGGCCGTCGAATTTCTCCTCCGTGATGTCGCCGGCGTCGCCGCGGGCGTAGAGGGTGACGGTGATTTCTTTGAGCGTCTCGCCTTCGAAACGCGCAACGCTTTCCACCGCCGGCTGGCCGAAAAGCGTGAGGTCGGGCCGGGCCACGCGCGCGGAGTCGCGGGCATTCGAGGTCCACTCGTAGCCCAGCCGGCTGGCCACGGTCATGAAGTCGATCTGCTTCATCGTCCAAAGATTTTCCGTGGAAAAAAGCGGGTCGAGCGGCGCGCCAAAAGCGGACGCGGCGGCGGCGATGAGGGCGAGGGGGAACAGGCGGAGGTTCATGGGAGGCGGGGCTGTTGCTGGGTGAGGCAGTGGAAAGCGCCGAGCCCCCAGATGAGTTCGCGGCAGTCGATGGGGACGATCGCACGCTCGGGGAAAGCCTTTTCCAAGACGGCGACGGCCCACTTGTCGCAGGCATCGGCAAAGACCGGGAGCAGCACGACCCGGTTGCCGATGTAAAAATTGGCGTAGCTCGCAGGCAGGCGCTGGCCGTCGCGGACGAGCTTGCGCGGCATCGGCAGGGTGTGGATTTCGAGCGGCGTGCCGTCCTCGGCGCTCATGCCGTGCAGGCCAGCGAGGTTGGCTTCGAGCGGGTCGTGGTTGCTGTCGTTTTCGTCCTCCTCGACTACGGTGACGACGGAGGTCCGGCTGACGAAACGGGTGAGATCATCGACGTGGCCGTCGGTGTCGTCACCCTCGATGCCGTCGCCCAGCCAGAGGATGTTCGTGACGCCGAGGTACTCGCGCAGCCGTTGCTCGATGTCCTTTTGCGTGAGGTCGGGGTTGCGGTTCGGGTTGAGCAGGCAGGACTTGGTGGTCAGCAGCGAGCCCGCGCCGTTCACGTCGATGGAGCCGCCCTCGAGCACCATCTTGGGGAAATAAATCGGCAGGTGTTGCTGCTCGGCGATGCGCTTCGGCACGTCGTCATCGAAGTCGAACGGGGGATATTTCCAGCCCCACGCATTGTAGTCCCAATCGACGATGGCCAGGCGCGGCGCGGCGGCGCGGGTGAGGTAGATGGGGCCGTGGTCGCGGCACCACGGCTCGTTCGTGGGGATGTGGAAAAAGGTGACGTGATCGGACTTCGCCTGAGCCTGCGCAAGGTGGCTGCGGACGAGCGCCTCGTGTGCGGCGTCGCAGACGTTGATGTGGACGCATTCCGAATCCGCGAGCGCATCCACCATCGCCGCGAGCGTGGGCGTGATGCGGTCGTACGAATCGGGAAAGCTGATGCCGTCGGGCCGCGGCCACGAAAGCCAGGTGGCCTCGTGCGGCTCCCACTCGGCGGGCATGCGGTAGCCGAGCGCGGCGGGCGTTTCGATGACCGTGGCGGTGTTAGACATAGCGGAGGGGAAAAATCCGAAATCCGAATATCGAAATCCGAAACAAATCCGAGATGCTTGAAATCATAAAAAAGGAAACGTGCGCGCCGGCTGTTTTTTTGACTTTCTCGGCATGAGAATTTGTTTCGGATTTAGTGCTTCGGATTTCGGATTTCTTCCTAGTCGATGAAACGCTTTTGCAGATCGCCGTACGCGTCGATGCGGCGGTCGCGGAAGAAAGGCCAGTGCGTGCGCTGCGTGTCGAGCGCATCGAGATCGGCCTCGACGATGAGGATTTCCTCCTCGCCCGCCGAAGCCTTGGCGACGATTTGCCCGGCCGGGTCCACCACGAAACTTTGCCCCCAAAACTCAAGTCCGTCGCCACCGTCGGGCGCTTCGTGGCCGACCCGATTGGGCACGGCGACGTAGCAGCCATTCGCGATGGCGTGGGAGCGCTGGATGGTCTCCCAAGCGCTGTGCTGCCGCGGACCGAACTCCGCCTTTTCCGAAGGGTGCCAGCCGATGGCTGTGGGGAAAAAAAGAATCTGCGCGCCAGCCAGCGCGGTCAGCCGCGCGGACTCGGGATACCACTGATCCCAGCAGACGCAGACGCCGATTTTGGCGAACTTTGTCTGCCATGCGCGGAAGCCGAGATCGCCCGGCGTGAAGTAGAATTTCTCGTAGAAGAGCGGGTCGTCCGGGATGTGCATCTTTCGGTACTTCCCGAGATACGCGCCGTCGGCGTCGATGATCGCAGCAGTGTTGTGATACAGGCCCGCGCTCCGTTTTTCAAAAAGCGACGCGATGATGACGATGCCGCGCTCCTTCGCCAGCGCGCCCAGCGCCTCGGTGCTCGGGCCGGGGATTGCCTCGGCGAGGCGGAAGTATTTGTGATCCTCGACCTGGCAGAAGTACTGCGAGGTAAAGAGCTCCTGCAGACACACGATCTGCGCGCCGCGATCCGCGGCCTCGGCGGTCTTCGCAAGTGCCTTGGCGAGGTTTTCGCGCGGCTCCGCGGAGCAGCGCATCTGGACGAGACCGAGGGTGACTTTGTGGGACGGCATGCGGGTGGAGATATGCGCCGCGCCTCGCACCCGCGAAGCGTTCGGCTGGCAAAAAGTGTGTGGCGCGCGCTGCCGAATGCAACCCGCGAAATCGCCGCAGGTGTGCGGCGGACCGGCTTACTTGACCGAGTCGGCGGCGACGATTTTGACGCTCTCCAGCGCGACGCGCTCCTTCGGCTTGCTCGGCTCGCCGCTGCTGCTCGTGGTGACCGAGGTGTCGCCAAGTTTTTTCAGCACGTCCTCGCCTTTGATGACCTTGCCGAAGCAGGTGTATTTGCCATTGAGCGCCTGCGCGCCTTCGAGGCAGATGAAGAACTGGCAGCTTGCCGAATCCGGGTTGGCCGAGCGGGCCATGGAGATCACGCCAAAGTCATGTTTGCGCTCGCTGAACTCCGCCTTGATCTGCTCGCCCGAGCCGCCCGTGCCCCACATCGCTTCCTTGCTCGCATCCTTCGTGAGCGGGTCGCCGCCCTGGATCATGAAGCCTTTGATGATGCGGTGAAACGCGGTGCCGTCGTAGAAGCCTTTCTTCGCGAGCTTGATGAAATTCGCGACCGTATTCGGCGCGGTCTCGGGCCAGAACTCGATGACCATTTCGCCCGCGGAGGTCTTGATGACCGCGACTTCTTTCGCAGCCTTTTCCTCTGCCGCGCGGGCGGTGGGTGCGGCGGCGATGGCGAGAGCAGCGGTGGTGATGAGGGAGAGGAAAAGAGATTTCATAAGGTTCGCAGAATTGCCACGCTCCCGCCGCGCTGTCACGCGGAGAAAACGCTGCGCGCCGTGATGCGGCGGCGGTTTTATTTTCAACGCAGAGACGCAGAGACGCAGAGAGCTCAGAGAATTCGAAAACCAATTCGTTTCCCAAAATGCTGTTCAGATGTCCGCCCTCTAGGTCTCTGCGTTAAAAAATAACTGCACTGCATGGCGGAACTTCCGGCTTGCCACCCGCGCCCGCCACCTCATCCGCAGCCGCGACGGGCCGGCGGTCAGGGCGTGAGCGGGCGGGTGGCTCGTACGCGGTAGAAACGGTGGGTGGCAGCCCCCTCGGTCACGGCGCGCACGGTGGCCGTGTCGCTGTCGGGCGCGATTTCGGCGAGGGCGCTCTCGTTCCATACTCCGCTCGCGAGATCGCTCGTGAATTCGATGTGGTAGCGACGCGAGAGGCGGCTGGTCCAGGTGAGGGAGATGACCGTGGTGTCGGCGCTCACCGCGAAGTCGGTGATGCGCAGCCCGCGATCCGCGGGGTCGAGTGGGTCGCTTTCGGCGGCGTATTCCATGACGTCGGAGATGCCGTCGCCATCGGCATCGCCCGAGAGGGTGAAGGTTGTGAGGTTGCCCGCGTGCTCGAGTTCCCAGGCGTCGGTGATGCCGTCGGCGTCGCTCTCCGGGCCGGCCGGAATCGACTTCGTGGCGACGTAACGCGCGCCGCCATCGTCGAGCGTGATCCAGCCGACATTCACGCCCCACGCGTAGCCGCTGAGGATGCCGGTCGTGAAGTCGATGCGCGGATTGCCGGTCGCTTCGAAGTTCACCCAGCCGATGTTCGCGCCCCACGCGAGGCCGCGCAGTTTGCCATCGGCGAGCAGGTTCACGCCGGAGTCCGCACCGTCGGTGTTTTGGTAGCGGATGCCGTTGGCCGGCGTGCCGCTGCCGAGGTTGATCCAGCCGGCATTCGCGGCCCAGACCATGCCGGAGCAGACGTATTCGCCCGTGAGCACGCCATCGGCGAGGGAAGGTCGCCAGTTGAACTCCCCAGCGTTGCCACCCCATGCAAAGGCGTTCGTCACATCGATGGTGGTGGCTGCAAAGCTCGCGCCGCCGAGGAGAAGCAAGAAGGCTGAGGCGATAAATTTCATGGAGAAGTGCGATGCCGGTTACAGCGAGTGACAATTTCTCCTCAGATCACGGAAGCGGTTTGAAGACTCCTTTGCGCGCAAACTTGATTGAAGCCGGAGCATAATCGGGGGCGGAACCGTAGGTCCCGTAGGCGATGGCGGGTTGTCCGTCGGGACCGAAAGCGAGCGAACTGTTAAAGCCGACGTCGCCTGCGGAGTCGACAACGGTGGAAACCCACGCTGGACCGTCAAGGCTGCCTGTATAGCGGGCCAGCAAAAGATCATATGCGAGTGTGGTGTAGGCCAGCGCGGGCTGGCCGTCCAATCCGAAGGCCAGGGAGAGACGTTCAGAAGTTTGGGTTACCGACACTGTGCTCGGCGTCCAGACCGTCCCATTGAACCGCCCGACGTAGAGCCTCTGGGTTTGATTGTTCCCGTAGGCGACGGCGGGTTGCCCGTCAGGGCCAAAGGCGATGGCGGCCGGTCCGTTAGTCACGGTTCCGGCATTGGCCACGACACTGGTCGTCCAGGTGCCCGCGTTCACCCGCGCCAAGACCACCGCCTCACCCGCAGCGCCCAATCGGTCCGCCCGGTAAACAATCGCTGGCCGGTTATCGGGTCCGATAGCGAGCGCCGGGCCAGATTTGACGCCGATCGGATCGCTCATCGACGTGTTCGTCCATGCGCTGCCATCGAACGCTGCGTATTTGAGAATATAACTGGTGTTACCGTTATAGGCGATGCCGGGAAGACCGTTCGGTCCGAATGCCAGTGAAGGCAGGCCAACGGAGTTTTGAGTCTCCACGAGAGTCACCGACCAAGCCGTGCCGTCGAAGCGGGCGAAGTAAAGTCGCCCGCTTGGGCCTAGGTACGCGATCGCCGGATAGCCGTCGGGGCCAAAGGCAAGCGAAGGAAAACTTCCCGACGCACCCGGGACTGCAGTGACCGCCCAGGTAGCGCCGTCAAAACGCGCCAATTGCAACCCATTGAATGCGATCGCCGGCTGACCGTCCGGGCCAAAGGCAAGTGACGGGTTGACCCCTAGGCTAACGGTCGAAGCGACCCACGCGAAATTCACGGTGGCAGATGTCAGCAAGCCTAGCTGCCGCTGAAGTTGGGAGTTCGCCGTTTGAAGCTGCGTATTCTGCGTCTCCAGCACCGTGGCTCTGGTTTCCAAAGCACCGACCTTGTCCCAGATTTCCTGAAGCGATTTCATCGTCGGCACCGGCGGGCCGGGCGGCGGGGTGAGAGCGCCCTGGCCGAAGGCGTGTGGCAGGAGCAGGATCGACAGGCTGGCGATGAGTGCGGGAACGGAGACGGTTTTCATGGCGGGGAATCAGTTCGGTGTGGAAACCAACCTTTGGGCTGTCGCTCGATCATCGAGCAGACGGCCCGTGGATGTGCCTATGAGGGTAGGCCCGCGCGGGGACGAGACAAACCCTTTTTCCCATGGCGAGACCACCGCGGAGCTGCTGTCTTTCAAATTGCCCCGGGTGGCCCGACGGGCTACGAAGCGCGCGTGTCTCCCGCCGCATGAACCTCCTCGCCGAACTCACGGAAGGCACTCGAATTTCCACCGAGGCCATCCGTGCCAACCTGCTGCGCTCCGTGTTGACCACGCTGGGCATCGTCATCGGCATCGTCACCGTCACGCTCATGGCGACGGCGATGGAGGCGCTCAATGGCGCGTTTCGGGACGCCATTTCCTTCATCGGCACCGACGTGCTCTACGTGGATCAGCGCGAGTGGTTCATCGACTCGAACGTGAAATGGGAGTCCGTTGCCAAGCGCAGCAAAATCACCCTCCCGCAGGTGCGCGGCGTCGAGCGCGAGCTGAGCATGGCCGCGGGCATCTCGCCCACGGTCATGCACAACATCGAGTCCGTGCGCTACAAGAACCGCAGCTCCGGCATGGTCATGCTCATCGGCACCAACGAGCAGTTTCTCACCACCGGCGGCGTCACCCTCACCGCGGGCCGTTTTCTCACCAAAGCGGAGGCCGGCGCGAACCGCGACCTGTGCGTGATCGGCTGGGACGTGGCGGAAAAACTCTTCCTCGGCGAGTCGCCGCTCGGCCAGAAAATCCGCGCGGGCGGCGAGTCGCTCGAAGTCATCGGCGTGCTCGAAAAGCGCGGCAGCGTGCTCGGCCAGATGAGCCTCGACAACCAGGTCATCATCCCCATCGGCAAAATGTTCC
>JANPHJ010000134.1:0-30490 GCA_031424395.1 Chthoniobacter sp. | reverse complement strand
AAACTCGTGGTCGATCCGGTGATGCGCGTGCGGCTGCGGCGGGCGCTTTTCGACATGATCTAAAGCCACGACCAGGAGCTGGCGCGCTACGTCGCCGAGGGCACCCTGGCGCTCGAAAGCTACAAGGAATACATCGAGCTTTTCGCCCACAGCCTGAAGCAGACCATGAGCAGCCCCGAGGGCGTGGCCTACCTGCTCCAGGCGTGCGGCTTCGAGGTGAAAAAGGAGGAGATCAATCTCACGCCCGAGACGCGCTGGAAGGTGCAGCGCTGAGCTTCCACACAATCACGCCCATGTCCGAATCCACCTACATCCCGCTCACCCGCGACGTCGAAGCCATCCGCATCCCGATGGGCGACGCGCTCCTGCTCACCGCGGGCTCCGAGGTCATGATCACCCAGGCTCTCGGCGGCAGCTACACCGTGCTCGTGGCGAACCAGTCCGGCCTTTTCCGCATCAAAGGCGCGGACGCCGACGCGCTCGGCAAAGAAGTCGCCACGGGCGGCGCAGCGGCGGACGGCCCCTTCGACGAGGCGCAGGTGTGGGCGCAGTTGCGCGAGTGCTACGACCCGGAGATTCCGGTGAATATCGTCGATCTCGGGCTCATCTATTCCGTCGAGTGCGCCGCCGACGAGAGCGGCAAAGGCCAGGCCGTGAGCGTGCAGATGACGCTCACCGCGCCGGGCTGCGGCATGGGCCCCTCGCTCGCCGCGGATGCCGAGCAGCGCATCCTGACTGTCTCCGGCGTGGCGCGCGCGAGCGTGCAGCTCGTCTGGGATCCACCATGGTCGCCAGAGCGCATTTCGCCCGCCGGGCGGGAAAAGCTGGGGATGGAATAGCGTGGGCTGCGCGGTTGCCGGGCGGGGCGTTCCGGGGAATGTTCCGCTGCCTTTTTCCCGGCCGATCCGCATGTCCCGCTCACTCCTTCTCTCGCTGCTCACCGGCCTCGCGCTCCTCCTCGGCGGAGCGCGCGCGGCGGCGCAGGTGACGACCGTTTTTACCGCCAGCGGCCTCACCTCCGTGCAGTACCAAGGCGCGGAATTCGTCGCCAACGGCGCGGTGCAGGCGAGCGTCATTTTGCAAAATCCCGGCGGCACCCTCTACCAGGCCAGCCCGGTGCAGAGCACCTTCGACCTCGCGCAAAAGCGCCGCACCATCACCTACCCGTGGGGCTCCGTGACGGTGACCTACGTGCCCGCGGCCACCCGCCTCAGCTTCCAGGTCGCCGTGGCCAATACTAGTGACGATCCCATCGTCGATTGCACGGTCATGCTCCTCACCGCCCAGTTCCCGAGCGTGCCCGCGGGCGTGCCGTGGACGAATGGCTTCGAGGTCGCCGACCTGAACATCGACGACCTCACCGCGCTGCCGGCCGACTACGGCACCGGCCTGCTCGTGCTGTGCAACGACCGGCCGGGCGCGCCGCTGAAATTCGGCTTCACCTCGCCCGACGGCGCGCAGCACCGCCTCGTGCGCATGACCACCACCGTCACGAGCTGCCCCGACGACCCGCGCATCGCCGCGCACAGCACGGCGCAATACGCCTTTTCCATGCGCTTTGCCCCCGGCGGCACCGACCCGGAGACGCTCATCGGCGACCTGCACGCCGCGCTGCGCGCGCAAATCCCGCCCGTCCTGACATGGGCCGACCGCCGGGCCATCGGCACGATTTTTCTCTCCAGCGGCTACCACGCCTCGGCCACGAATCCGCGCGGCTGGCTGAACGAACCCGCGCTCAACACCATCACCCCGGCGGGCCGCGCCGACTTCCGCCAGCGCATGCTCGCGAGCGCCGACGACACCATCGCCCGGCTGCGCGACATGAACGCGCAGGGCATGATTTTCTGGAACGTGGAGGGTGAGCAGTTCCCCTACATCACCTACGCCGGCGACCCGCGCGTGGTCGGCAGCCTCGCGCCGGAGATGGACGGCATCGCCAGTGAGTTCTTCGCCAAATTCACCGCCGCCGGGCTGCGCACCGGCGTCTGCCTGCGGCCCTCGCGCATCGTCCCCGGCTTCGTCGGCAGCGGCCATGTGTGGGATCACGACAACTTCGGCTTCGATGTGCTCACCAACCTCAGCGACAAAATCGCCTACGCGCAAAGCCGCTGGGGCTGCACGCTTTTCTACGTCGATTCCAATGTCGATTGGACCTACGACAACTACGGCACGCCCACCGCCCGCCTGCTGCGCGCGTCCATTTTCTCCGCGCTCCACGCGCTGCATCCCGACGTGCTCGTCATCCCGGAAATCCCCCGCACCGGCTACTGGGCCGCGACCGCGCCGTACCGCGAAGTGGCGAGCGGCGGCTTCAGCGCCACCGCCGCGCGCAGCCGCGCCGCGTATCCGCAGGCGCTCACCATCATCGAGCCCAAGGACTGCGACTGGATCACGAACCACGCGCCGCTCGTCAGCGCCGTGCAGGGCGGCGACATTCTGCTCTTCCGCAGTTGGTTTCCCGACTCGGGCAATCCGCAGGTCAAAGCCATCTACACCGAGGCGCATCCCGCGCCCATCATCACCAGCGCGGCCAGCGCGAGCGTGGATGCGGGCGCGCCCTTCAGCTACCTCATCACCGCCACCAATGCGCCCGCGAGCTTCGGCGCGAATGGCCGTCCGATCAGCCTCCAGCTTGCTTCCACGACCGGTCTCATCTCCGGCACCGCGCCCGTTTTGGCGGATGATTTCACGCTCGTGCTCACCGCGAGCAGCATCTGGGGCACGGGGCAAAAGACCATGGCGCTGCATGTGCGCAGCCCGCTCGAGCAGTGGCGCGCGCTCCATTTTCCCGGCACGGAAAACAGCGCCGCCGCCGCGGACGACTCCGACCCGGACGGCGACGGCTTCACCAACTTTTTCGAGTTCGCGCTCGGCCTCGATCCCGCCGTGCGCGACCTCGCGGGCCAGGCGCCGCTGGTGCACAAAATCACCGCCGACGGCGCGGACTGGCTCGCCCTCACCTTCCGCCGCCGCCGCGCCGTGCCGCCCGGCGTGAGCTACGTCGTGGAGGAATCCACCGACCTCGCCAGTTGGAGCGCCGTCGATGCGGACACGCTCCAAATTGGCCCGCCCACCGACCAGCTCGACGGCACCGACCTCGTCACCATCCGCGGCACCCGCCCGCTCGGCAGCGCGCGCTCCTTTTTGCGCCTGCGCGTGAGCGCGCCATAGGGCGGCGGGGAAAGTGATTGGTGATTTGTGATCGGTGAATGGTAGAAAGCGCCGCGCGTTTTTCCCGCCCATCACCAATCACTAGTCACCCATCACCTTTTTGATCTCCACCGCATTCGTCCTCGGCGCCGGCCTCGGCACGCGGCTGCGCCCGCTCACCCTGCGCCGGCCCAAGCCGCTCATCCCCATCCGCAACCACCCGCTCATCGAGCACGCCTTCGACCGCCTGCTCGCCGCCGGCGTCACCCGCCTGATCGTGAACACGCACTGGCAGGCGGAGCGTTACGCCGAGTTTTTTCCGACCGGCAGCTACCGCGACGCCGAGCTTTTTTTCCGCGCCGAAGCCCCCGAGGTGCTGGAAACCGCGGGCGGCATCTGGAACGTGCGCGACCTGCTGCGCGACGAACCTTTCATCGTCTATAACGGCGACATTTTCACCGACCTCCCGCTCGCCCCCGCCATCCGCGCGCACCATGAGCACGGCCATGAAGTGACCATGGTCCTGCGCTCGAAAGACGGCCCGCTCCAGGTCGCCTGCGACCCCGCCAGCGGGCGCATCACCGACATCAGCGGCCTCGTCGCGCCGGACGCTGCGCCGCGCTTTTTGTTCACCGGCATCTACCTCGTCAGCCCGGCCTTCATCCGCCGCATCCCGCCCGCCACGAAGATCAGCGTCATCCCTCTTTTCTGCGCCATGCTCCGCGAGGGCGCACGGCTCGGCGGCATCGTCATCGACGACGGGAGCTGGTGGGACCTTGGTTCGCGGGGCCAGTACCTCGCCGTGCATGCCGCGCTCGCCGCGCGCGAACCCGCCGCCACCCGCCCGCCGTGGCTGCACCCGGCCGCACAAATCGCCCCCGATGCGCGGCTCACCGGCGCGACGGCCATCGCCGCCGGTGCGCGCATCGGCGCGGGCGCGGCGCTGCACGACTGCATCGTCTGGGAAAACGCCGAGGTCGCCGCGGGCGCCCAGCTCGACCGCTGCATCGTCACCCGCGCCGCGCGCGCCCAGGGCACGCACACCGACTTCGACTTTGCCTGAAAAGCAGAAAGCCACGGATGAACACGAATGCCCGCAGCGCTTTATCCGTGTTTCCTCCGTGAGCATCCGTGGCTAAAAATTCCGGCAAACTTTTCCCAACCCATCCGCCATGCCCAGCCCGCTCCACTCCCGCGCCGTCTCCGTCCTGCCCATCGAAAAGGGCGGCTCGGGGCGCAAATTCTGGCGCATCCATGTCGGCGGGCAGTCGCTCATCCTCGTGCGCTACGGCCCGGACCGGCCGGAGAACCGGCACTACGTCGCCATCGCCCGCTTCCTCGCCAGCGTCGGCGTGCGCGTGCCGGTCACGCATTTTCACGATGAAAGCGAGGGCCTCATCATCATGGAAGACGCCGGCGAGACCGATCTCTGGAGCCGCCGCCACGACCCGTGGCCGCAGCGCCGCGCCCTCTACCAGCGCACCCTCGACCAAGCGCTCATCCTTCACACCCAGGCCCACCGCGCGCCGGGCGCGGACTCGCTCACGATCTTGCAGCCGGTCTTCGACGCCGCGCTCTACCGCTGGGAGCAGGATTACTTTTTCGAGCACTGCCTCGGCCGGCATTTCGGCCTCGCGGAAAAAGACTGCGCACCCGTGAAGCCGCGCCTGCACGAGATCGCCGAGCATCTCGCGCAGCAGCCGCGCTGCCTCGTGCATCGCGATTTCCAAAGCCAGAACATCATCCTCCGCGACGGCGAAGTCTGCCTCATCGACTTCCAGGGCCTCCGCCCCGGCCTCGCCCAGTACGACATCGCCGCCCTGCTCCTCGATCCCTATGTCGCCCTCACCCCCGCCGAGCGCGAAGAACTCCTCGCCCACTACCTCAGCGGCCTCCACGGCCCCGGCCGCCACGCCGCGCCCGGCTTCCGCAAGCTCTACGATCTGTGCGCCATGCAGCGCCTCATGCAGGCCCTCGGCGCCTACGGCAAACTCGGCCACACCGACCGCCGCACGCCTTTCCTCGACCACATCCCCGCCGCCCTGCATTCGCTGCGCGAAATCCTCCCCGCCATCCCGGGCCTGGACCACCTCAGCGCGCTGCTCGCGCCGTTGTGAGGCACGCCGCCACACCCTAGATTCCCATTCCTGTGATCCACGACGACCAACTGCAAGCACGCACGCGCCAGATTTTCGCCGCCTCCATCGCCGTCAAACAGCAGTTCGCCGCCACCCAGCCCGACGCCGTGGTGGCCCTCGCGAAAGTGTGCGCCGCGAGCATCGCGCAAGGCGGCAAGCTCCTCCTCTGCGGCAACGGCGGCTCCGCCGCCGACGCCCAGCACCTCGCCGCCGAATTCCTCGTGCGCCTGCGCTCGCAGGTGAACCGCGCGCCCATCCCCGCCCTCGCCCTCGCCCTCGACACCTCCTCCCTCACCGCGTGCGGCAACGACTACGGCTTCGAGGCTTTCTACGAGCGCATGACCCTCGCCCTCGGCCGCCCCGGCGACGTGCTCATCGGCCTCACCACCTCGGGGCATTCGCCAAATGTCATCCGCGCGCTGCGAGCCGCGCGCGGTTTGAAAATGACCACCGCCGGCCTGCTCGGCGGCGGCGGCGGGCCGGCGCGGGACTGCTGCGACCACCCGATCGTCGTGCCGTCGTCCGACACCGCGCGCATCCAGGAGTGCCACATCACCATCGGCCACGCCCTCGTGGAAATGGTGGAGGATTTGCTCCTCGACTCCAGCCACCTCCAGCTCCAGCCGCCGGCCGGCCCGAGCTAGACCCCGACCACCGCCACCGCCACCGTGCGCCGGTGCGCCGCACGGCGGTGTTCAAAAAGGAAAATCCCCTGCCACGTCCCGAGCAGCATCCGCCCTTGCGTGATGGGGATGACCTCGCTCGTGCGGGTCAGCACCATGCGGAGGTGCGAGGGCATGTCATCCGGCCCCTCCTCGGTGTGGGTGAAATAAGCCGCGTCCTCCGGCACGAGGCGCTCAAAGAATTCGTGCAGGTCGGTGCGCGCCGAGAGGTCGGCATTTTCATAGATGACGAGGCTCGCGCTGGTGTGCTGGATGAAGACCGTCGCCGTGCCCGCCGCCACCCCGCTCTCGCGGACGATGCGCGCCACTTCCTCGGTGATTTCGTAGGTGCCCTTGCCGCGCGTGGCGGTGGTGAAGGTGGCGGTGTGGGCTTTCATCGCCGGCCAGCATGGCACGCGCAGCGGGGC
Organism: Chthoniobacter sp.; assembly: GCA_031424395.1. Lineage (GTDB taxonomy): Bacteria > Verrucomicrobiota > Verrucomicrobiia > Chthoniobacterales > Chthoniobacteraceae > Chthoniobacter. The sequence goes on along the minus strand of JANPHJ010000134.1, from coordinate 24,112 downwards.
GCGGGGCAAGCCGCTTCTGCCGGGCTTGCCCGCCCGCGCGCGGCTCCCTAGCATGGCCCTCGTGACGCCCCCGCTGCTCCGCCATTTCGCCATGCGCACGGCGCAAGTCCTGGACACTCCCCTGTGCATCACGAACTGCCGCCGGCTCGCGCAGTTCTGCTTCGCGCCCGGCACCAATGGCCACGCCGGTCATGTGACCGTCAGCTTCACCGACCTGAATGTGCTTTTTCTCCGGCAGAAAGACGGCGCGTTCAAGGAAACCACCGACGCCGCCATCGACCTCTTCATTCCCGACGGCGTCTCGCTGAAGCTGCTCCTCGCGCGCAAAGGCGTGCCGCTCGAAGGCCACCTCACGGCCAGCCGTTTCCTGCGCCACGTCTGCCTGCGGTCGCCGGAAAAAGTCCGCCATTTCTTCCTCGGCGGCGCGCCCGGCGAGGCCGCGCAGCTCATCGCGGCGCTCGAAGCGCAGAACCCCAGCCTCAGAATCGTGGGCAGCCACCACGGGGATTTTTCGGCGGACGAAGAGCGCGCCGTCGTCGCCGAGATCAACCGCAGCGCGCCGGACATTTTGTGGAGCTGCCTGCCCACGCCGCGGCAGGAAAATTTTGCCCGGCAGTGGAAAGCCGCCCTCACGCCGAAGCTCAGCCTGCTGGCCGGCGCGGGCTTCGCCTTCGACGAGACGCTCACCCTGCTCGCGCGCACCGGCCGCCGCCACGCCGCGGAGCGCGGCCCGCGCTGGTGGAGCTGGCCCGCGCTCGTCTGGCGGCTGCGCCGGCACCTGCCCGAGCTGCGCCCGGAGGCCGCGGAGACGCCGCTGAGCTGGTGGGCCGCGGGCCCGGACTGGCTGTGGAAATTCCGCCGCCGGCTGGCCGCCGGCGCTGGGTGCGCGAAGCACCGCGCCCGCCACTGGCAGCGCCGCGCGGCGAAGCGCACCCTCGATTTCACCGCCGGCCTGCTCGCCCTCCTCGTCACCGCGCCGCTCTTCCTGCTTACGGCGCTCGCCATCTTCCTCGTCGATGGCCGCCCGGTGCTTTTCGCCCAGCGGCGCGTGGGCAAAGACGGGCGCATTTTCCGCATCTGGAAATTCCGCACCATGCGCCGCGACGCCGAGCTGCTGGAGCACAAGGCGCAGAGCCACAAGATCGAAAAGGACGACCACTTTTTCAAAGACCCCGACGACGAGCGCATCCTCAAGCTGCGCCGCATCCTCCTCCAGCACTCGCGCTCGGTGAAGTACCCGCACGACCCGCGCATCATCCGCTTTGGCCGCCTCATCCGCGGCCTCTCGCTCGACGAGCTGCCGCAGATTTTCCAGGTCCTCACCGGCCAGCTCAGCCTCGTCGGCCCGCGCCCTTTTGCCGTCTATGAAGTGGCCGACTACGGCCCGCGCCACGTCCTCCGGCATCGCGTGAAACCGGGCCTCACCGGCCCGTGGCAGATCAGCGACCGCAACCGGCTGAACTTCGAGGAGGCCATCGAGCTCGACCTGCGCTACATCCGCGACCAGAGCCTCGCGCTCGACCTGCGGCTGCTGCTCAAAACCATCCCCGCCGCCTTCCGCAACCGCGGCGGCGAATAGCCATGCGCTGCCACGCCATCATCGACCGCGCCGCCCATCGCTGGGTGGACGACACGCCTTTCCTGCTGTGGGAGCTCGGCCTGAAAACCGTCCTCGAGCATTGGGCGGACACGCTCTACGCGCGCAACGACCGGCTCATCCTGTGGCTCGATGAAATCGATTCGCGCGTGCTCAATTTCGCCAACGAAACCTTCCCGCTTTGCCGCAATGTCACCATTCGTATCGGCGTGCCGGACGACACCATCGAGTGCTGCACTTTTCTCGATGCGGGGGGAAATATCGTCTTCCGCCCCGGCGCGACTTTGACCAACTACCTGCCCGCGCAGGCTGCGTCCACGACCTGGTTCAACCTCGTCCGCCGGTGGCTGGACGACCTCCGCGCCAGTGGCAGCGTGACGCCGGAGCTCGAGGAGGAAATCCGCCCCGGCGTCTTCGTCGGCCACCACTGCCGCATCGCGCGCGATGCGCAGTTGCATGCGCCCTGCTGGATCGGCAGCGGAGCCACCGTCGGCGGCGCGGTCGTTGGTCCCTACGCCGTGGTGGGCGAAAATGCCGTCGTCGCCCGGCGCACCCGCATCGTGGAGTCGTATGTCCTCCGCGACACCTTCGTGGGCGAGCACCTCACGCTCGACGGCGTGGTCGCCGGCCGCCGTCAGCTCCTCGACCATCGCAGCGGCGTCACCGCGCCCGTGCCCGACCGCACCATCCTCCACACCCTCGCGCCATGAGACGCCTGCACCGCTACATCCACATTGCACGCATCACCGCCACGGCGAATTTCCGCGTTTCCAATCTCGGCCTGCCCAACGTCGAGATGGAACTCCCCGCCGCCGCCGCCATGGAATTGCCCGCCGGCGCGCTCGCGCTTTACGTCACCATCTCCGGCGAATGCCTCAACCGCGCCGTGGCCCGCGAAGGCGGCGCCCTGCTGCGCGGTTGCATTCGGCGCGAATACAGTCTTGTCATTCTCGATATGAATCTCGTGCGCACCGCGGACTCCGCCGGCCTCCGCTGGCTGGCCCGGCTCAAGCAGGCCGCCGACTGGTACAATGTCGCCCTGCTCACCCGCGCCAGCGCCACCTTCGCGCTCGTCCTGCGCTCCACCGGCCTGCGCCTGCCGGAGTTCACCCCCGCCCGGCTGCAGGCCGCGCCGCTCGCTTGAGGCCCATGACTCCGCAAACCATACGCGCGCTGGTGGTCGAGGATGAGGAGGACTTTTGCGTCATCGCCCGCGACATGCTCGCACCCGGCGAGCGCATGAAAATCGAGGTCGTCTGGGCGGCCACCTACGACGACGCCCTCGCGCAGTTGCGCAAGGACGCCTTCGATGTCGCACTTGTCGATCTCGACCTCGGCGAGCGCCAGGGCCTCGAGTTCATCCGCACGGCGCGCGCCGAGGGCCACGCCACGCCGATGATCCTCCTCACCACCGACCCCGACGCCACGCTCGACGAGGAGGCGCTCGCGGCCGGCGCGGCGGATCATCTCGTGAAAAGCCAGATCGACGGCTTCTACCTCAGCCGCTCCATCCGCTACACCATCGAGCGCCACCGCGCCGACGAGGCGCTGCGGGCCTCGGAGCGGAAGTTCCGCTCCGTCTCCCAGTCCGCGCACGACGGCATCGTGGCCGCCGATCCGCAGGGCTGCATCATTTCGTGGAATGCCGGCGCCAAGGCCATGTTTGGCTACGGTGAGGAGGAAATCATGGGCCGCCCGATCACCCTGCTTTTGCCCGAGCGCTGCCATGCCGAGTACCGCGCCCACCTCGCGCCCGCGCCCGCCGCCGAGGCTGGCTCGCCGGTCTTCGAGCTGGCGGGCCTGTCCGAAAGCGGCTTCGAGTTTCCCATCGAAGTTTCGCTCAGCCAATGGCGCGCGCCCGGCGGCGAGTGCATCTCCTGGATCATCCGCGACATCACCCACCGCCGCGCCGCCGAGGCCATGCTCGCCGAGGAGCGCAATCTCTTGCGCACCATCATCGAGGCCATCCCGGATCGTATCTACGTCAAGGACATCGACGGCCGCTACGTCATCGACAATGAGGCCCACCGCCAGCTCGTCGGCATGTCGCGGCTGGAAGACGTGGCCGGCAAAACTGTCCATGACTTTTTTCCGCCGGCCGTCGCTGCCCGCTTCGAAGCCGATGACAAAACCGTGATCCGCTCCGGCCGCTCGCTGCTCGAGCGCGAGGAGTCGCGCATCAGCCGCACGGGCGAGGTGACGTGGATGCTGACCTCGAAAGTGCCGCTGCACGACGTGCGCGGAAAACTCGTCGGCGTCCTCGGCATCAGCCGCGATATCACCGAGCGCAAGCGCGCCGCCGAGCGCCTCGAGCAAAGCGCCGGCGCGCTGACCGAGGCGCTGGCCGACCTCCGCAAATCGCACGAGGAACTCAAGACCACGCAGCTCATCCTCATCCAGACGGAGAAGATGGAATCCCTCGGCCGCCTCGCCGCCGGCGTCGCCCATGAGGTCAAAAATCCGCTCAGCCAGATCGTCCTCGCCGCGGACTATCTCGCCGGCTCCCTGCCCGAGGCCGACGCGAACCAGCGCATGGTGCTGGACGACATCCGCCACGCCGTCGGCCGCGCCGACACCATCGTCCGCGGCCTGCTGGACTTTTCCGCGCCCAAGGAACTCGCGCTGCGCGCGCAGGACTTCAACGACATTGTCCGCCAGGCGCTCGCGCTGATGAAGCCGACCTTTCTCGCCGCGCACGCCGAACTCGCAATTGAGTTCAGCGAAGCGCTGCCGCCCGTCGAAGTCGATGGCCTCAAGATCGAGCAGGTCTTCATCAACCTCTGCACCAATGCCATTCACTCCATGCCGCAGGGCGGCAAGCTCACCGTGAGAACCTTTGCCGCCGAATTCACCGACGGCGAGCGCGATCCCGGCGCGAAAGTGGCCGACCGCCTGCGCACCGGCGACAGCGTGGTCATCGCCGAGTTTTGCGACTGCGGCCACGGCATCCCGCCCGACAAGCTGGCGCTGATCTACGATCCCTTTTTCACCACCAAACCCACCGGCAAAGGCACCGGCCTCGGCCTCACCGTCTCGCGCAAAATCGTGGAACTCCACGGCGGCCGCCTGCTCATCGAGAATCGGCCCGAAGGCGGCGTGCGAGCCCGCGTCATCTTTCGCGCCAAGCCCGCGAACCCGACCCACGCATGAAAAAGCGCATCCTCGTGGTGGATGACGAACCGCCCACCACCCGGCTCATCCGCCTCAATCTCGAGCAGACCGGCCGCTACGAAGTACGCGAGGAAAACGAATCCATCCGCGCCATCGGCACGGCGCAGGAGTTCCGGCCCGACCTGATCCTGCTCGATGTCATCATGCCCAATCTGGACGGCGGCGACGTGGTCGCGCGGCTCAAGACCGACCCGAAGCTCAAGCATGTGCCCGTCGTTTTTCTCACCGCCACGGTGCGCAAAACGGAAGTCGATACGCACGGCGGCATCATCGGTGGCTTCCCCTTCCTCGCCAAACCCGCCACCGCCCAGGAACTCATCGCCTGCATCGAAGGCCTGCTCGGCGCGTAAGCCGCGCGAGGGCGACGCGCGCGAGGAATTCGGGGTTGCCGATGACGTAGCGCCGCCACAGCCGCCGCGGCTCCTGCACCAGCCGGAAAATCCACTCGACGCCGCTGCGCGTGACCCACGCCGGCGCACGCACGCGCACCGCCGCAGCAAAGTCGAAATACCCGCCCACAGCCACGCCGAGCCGCGCGCCGGTCTCCGCAAAATGCCGCGCCAGCCATTTTTCCTGCACGGGATTGCCCATGCCAATGACCAGCACATCCGTACGCGCCGCGCGGATGGCCGCAAGGGTTTCCGTCTCCGCTTTCCAAATGGAAAATCCGTCCAGCGTGCCGGCGACGCACAGGCCGGGGATCTCGGCGCAGAGCCGCTCGGCGGCCCGCGCCGTCACGCCCGGCGCGGAGCCGAGGAAAAAGACGCGCCAGCCGTGCGCCGCCACGAGGCGCAGGATCAGCGGGCTGAAATCGGTGAACGTGATGTTCTTCGGAAACCGCCCGCCGAGCAGCCGTGCGCCGATGCCGACGCCGATGCCGTCTTTAAAAACGACGAAGCGCTCCCGCAGCAGCCGCGCATATTCCGCGTCCTTGCACGCCACATTCAGCGAGTGCGCGTTCACGTAGGTCACCAGCGCGGGCGTCTCCTCGCGGCACAGCCGCTCGACCTCGGCGACACATTCCGCGACCTCGGCGCGCACCACCGGCACGCCGAGGATTTCAATCGTGGCGGTGCCGTGTTTCATGGCCGCGGTCCGACCTGCAGCAGCGCCGCGAGCACCGTCGCTACGGTGCGCGGGCCTTCGTGGAAAAGGATGCGCGGGTCGGTTTTGATCGCGCGCCAGATGAAGTGCCGCGCGGCGGCGAAGTTCCGCGCCGCGACGGCGCGACCCGCGTAGAAGCGCAGCTGAAAGGCTTCCGCCAGCCCGGCAAAGCGGCGGGCTTGCTCCGGCGCGTAGGTGAGCGACTTCCGCCACGCGCGCACCGCGGACTCATGCTGCTCGTCGAACTTGTTTGAGAGGCTCCCGCCATGCACACGGTAGAGCGTCAGCAATTCCGGCACGCCCTCGAACCGCCACCGCCGCGGCGGCGCAAAGGCGATGCGCAGCCAGCAGTCCACGTCCTCGTAGCCGAACAGCGTTTCGTCGAAACGGTGATGGTCGAAAATTTCGCGGCGGAAAACAGCCGTCGAGCCGGTGGTGACCGGATTGCGGCAAAACAAATCGTAGTCGCTCAGGTCCCGCATTTTCGGAAAGCGGCGGTGCAGCTTCGCGCCCGCGGTGTCGATGAACTGCGTCGCCGAATAGCTCACGCCCACCGCCTCATCGCCTTCCAGATGGGCGACGTGCCTTTCGATTTTCGCCGGAGCCCAAAGATCGTCGCCATCCACAAACGCGACGTACTTTCCCGTCGCGTGATCGAGTCCGAAATTGCGCGCCGACGACAGCCCGCCGTTCGGCTTCTGCACCAGCCGCACCCGCGGGTCGCGCGTGGCAAACTCGCGCGCGATCTCCGCCGTGCGGTCGCGCGAGCCGTCGTCCACCACGAGGATTTCGAGCGCCGCGTAAGTCTGCCCGCAGACGGAGGCGAGCGTCGCGGCGAGAAATCTTTCCGCGTTGAAGCACGGAACGATGGCGCTGACGGGCGGCGCGCTTTTCATCTTACAAAACCTCCGCCGCCCGCGGGCTGAGCAGGATCGACAGCGCGCACCCGATGAGCAGCGCGCCGAAGGCCGCGAGCACCAGCCGCGCGTCGCGGTGCGCGACTTCCGGCGCGTCGCCGACGTGCGGCAGGTCGAAGACGGTCAGCACCGGCTGATAGACTTCCATATAGACGAGCAGCTCGCGCCGCCGGAGCTCGAGCTTGCGCAGTTGCGTGCGGATGGTTTCGCGGCGGAGCAGCAGCGATTCGGTATCCGGCGAGACCAGCGCGACCTGCACGGCCTGCGCGCGCTCCTGCTTCGAGCGCACGCGCGCGTCAATGGCGGCGCCGGCGGTTTCAGAGGCGGTGAGCTGCCCGCGGATTTGCGAGAGCTTGCCGGCAAAGTACGCGCGCAACGCCTCGTGGATCGCGGCCAGTTCGGCGTACGCGGCTTGGATGCGCGCGCTCTTTTCGCCGAACTGCGTGCGCAGATTGGCCAGCTCGCTGAGCTTGGCGGCGAGCTTGGCGCGCAGCACGAGAAAGCCTTCCTGATTCGCCACGGCCTGCCCGGCGAGCGAGGTGCGCGCCACGTCCTCCAGCTCGCGGGCCAGCGCCGCGGGGTCGTCCTTCGGGATGGCTTCGATGCGCTGGAGCGTGGATTGCAGCCGTGCGCTTTCCGCCGCCACGTCCACAAACGCGGTGTCGAGTTCCGCATTGTACCGGCCGGCGCCGGCGGGCTTGTACACATCGAGCACGGCGAGCTTTTGCGCGACCGCTTGCGACTCCGTCCGCAGTTCGCTCATCGCCGTGTCGAGCGCCGCGACTAGCGCCCCGGTCAGCGCGGCGCGGCGCTCGCGCCGGAGCGTTTCGTGCGCGGTGAGCAGCGCGCCGGCCAGGCCGCGCGCCGCGTCCGCGGAATCCGCGCGCACGATCGTTTCGATCAAGGTCGTGCCCGCGACAAGCCGGACCACCGTGCGGTCGGCGGCCTCGGCGACCGCGCGCTCACCGTCCGGCAGATGGAGGGAATGCAAGGCGCGCTGGATCGTGCCCGCGCTGCGCACCTGGGCGACGATTTCATTCGGCATCATCCGGTTCGTCGCGCCGAACTCCACGCGGGTGAAAGCGGCGAGCCCTTCTGGCGAAATGGCGGTGTCGCTGATCTCTGCCGTCGCCCGCGCGACGAACATGGGCTGCGTGGTGAGGATGGCCGCCGCCGCCGCCGCGAAGCACGCCGCGGCCACACCCCACGCACTGACGGCTGAGCTAAGCCGCGGCATGGACAGCCCTCCCAGCGGCGCGCTCGGCTGAAGCCCACCGGCGCACGCACAGTCCCGCGCCGAACAGCGCGCCGCAGACCGTGGCGAGCGCGACCAACGCCGCGGGCCGCAGCAGCGAAGCGCGATCCGGCAACGTGGGCGGGGAAAAAATGTAGAAGGTGGCCGGATGCGCGGCGGCAAAGACGCGCAGTTCGGACAGGCGCGTGGTGAGCAGGCCGTAGTCGGTGGTGATGGCCTCGCGCTGCGCGAGCAGATTGGCGTGCGCGGGATCGAGCGAGAGATCGTGCTGCCGGGCCTGCGCTTCCGTGGCGGCAATTTTTTTCTCGACGATTTTCCGCGCGTTGTCGGTGTCGGCGACCTGGGCTTTGACGATCTCGCGCTGGGTGAGCAGCAGGGCGTGCAGGGCCTTGCGCGTGGCCGCCACTTCGGCCTCCGCAGCCTGCACTTTCGGATGCTGCGCGCCGTAGCGCGTGCGGATGGAGGCGAGCGCGCTTTCCTGCTCGAGCAGGCGCGTGCGCGCCTCGGCGAGGCCGGGGCTTTTGTCCGCTTCCTGGATTTCAAAACCCGCCGGCAGGGAACGGCCCGCGGGCAGCGCGGCGATCAGCTCCTGCAGCCGCCGCATGCGGTCTTGCAGCCCCGCGCTTTCCACGTTGATGCCGGAGAGGCGCTGCTCGAGCTGCGCGAGTTCCATGGCCGCGCGCTGCTGGCGCTCGGACTCGCTGCTGAGCGAGATGCCGCGGTCGCTGTTGAGCTTTTGGATGTCCCTGTTCAGCGCCCCGAGCTGCTTCTCCGTTTCGCCCAGCTGCGCCCGCACGGCCGCGATCGCCTCGGTGGTGCGCTGCTGCTTTTTCGCCGCATCAATCGCCACCGCCTCCTCGACGATCCCGCGCGCGATGGCCTGCGCCTGCGCCGCGGCTTCAGCCGCGAGCTTGAGCTTCACCACCGGCGAGCCGGCGTCGTTCACGATCTTGAGATTTTCCTCGACCACGCGGGGTGACGCGAGGCCGAGCCGGGTGGCGACCGCATGGCTGACGCGCGGGCTTTTCAAAAGCTGCACGAGCGTGGGCACCTCGACGCTGTCGGCGATGCTCACGCGGTCGAAGCGCGCGAGCCCGCCGGACGCGAGCGCCTCGGCATCGATGGCGAGGTCGGCGGTGGAGACGTACTGCTTCGCCATAAAGCGGGTGCCGACGACTCCGAGCACGAGCCCGAGCAACGCGCAGAGGAGGATGAGGCCGAGGCTGCGGAGGACGTTCATGCGGTGGAAAGTGGCGCGGCCAAAACCGGCGGCAGGGTGCGGCGCGCGATGCCGCCGATGAGCAGGAAGACCGGCCAGATGTAGATGTACAACGTCTGCAGCTCCTGCGAATAGGTATAGACGAGCAGCACGGCGGCGACCGCGGTGACGAGGCGTTCGGCGGGTGCCAGGCCCGCGAAAAAGCCGAAGACCAGCGTGACGGCCACCGGCAGCAGCGTGAGGCCGAAGCCGAGCGCGCCGCGGATGAAAAGGTTCGCGCCCGCCCAGTCGTGCGTGCCGATACCCACGTCGCGCACGATGGGGCCGCCGCGCACGGACGCGCCCGTGCCGAGCACTTCGTCACCGCCGTAGAGCCAGCCTTCCCACGCGAGGGCGTGAAGATTTGCGCGATCCTGCGAGGACGACGGACGCTGCGAGCGCAGGGTGCGGTTGGCCAGCTCCGCGCCGCGCAGCAGGGGGCCGGTGAACGCCGCCGCGAGCAGCAGCGCGACGCCCGCACCGAGCAGTAAATGCCGCCGGCGCAGCAGCAGCGCGTAATAAATCGCCGCGCCGAGCGTGACGCACACCAGCCCCGTGCGCACATGCGTGAGCGCGAGCAGCGCGAGCCAGCCCGCGAGCGCGAGCGCCTGCGCCCACGAGCGCCGGTGGCCGAGCGTGAGCAGCGCAAACACGCACGCCGCCGCGCCCGCCGAGGTGGGATAGGGCGTGAAGGCGACGAGGCGGCGTTCGTCGCCCGCGATCTCCGGCGGCTGCGTGAGTCGCACCGAATGGAACGCGGGATCCATCATGCGCGTGACCGGAATCGGCGACGGATACGCGGGATCGAGCCCGGCGGCCACCGCCACCCCGGCGACCGCGGAGTAGAGGAGCGCCTGGATGCCGAGCACCGCGACCGCGGAAAAAACCACGCTCTTGCGCACGAACGCGCCAGCCACCGGCAAAAACGCCGCGGGCCCGAAGGTCAGCAGCCAGCCCGGTACATACCAGCCGCCCACGCCTTTCAAAAAAAAGACCGCGAGCAGCTGCACGAGCACGCCCGCGGTGCAGGCAAACCACAACGCGGGCAGCCAGTGCGGCACGCAGCGCTCGCGCATGATCCGCACGGTCGCGAGCGCCATCACCGGCCCGGTGGCGAGCAGCGGGGCGACCGGCGCCAGGCCCGCGAAGTAGAAAACGAACTGCCCCGCGATGCCCCAAAAAACCGCGTGCTCCACGGGCGATGCCGGAATGGTGAGGCCGCCGGGCCAGAGGCCGGTGGGGCGGGCTTCTCCGAATGGTTCCCCGCGGTGCAGGATTGTGTCGGCCACGGCTGTTTTATAGCCTCCGCGCGTGACTGCTTCCAAGCAGGAAAACTCCCCGCCACCGATGCCTGACACCCCGCACCGCGAGCCGCTCGTTTCCGTCGTCATCACGGCGTACAACTCGACGGCGCTGATCGAGAGCACGCTGCGTTCGGCGGCGGAGCAGACGTGGGTGCAAAAGGAAATCGTGGTCGTGGACGACGGCTCCACGCCGGAGGCTGCGGCAGTCATCGCGCGCGCGGTGGGAAAATTCCCCGGGGTGCGGCTCGTGCGCGAACCGAACCGCGGCCTGTCCGGGGCGCGCAATCGCGGCGCGGCAATCGCGCGCGGGGAGTTCATCGCCTTTCTCGATCACGACGACCTTTGGCGGCCTGCGCTGCTCGCACGCCTGGCGGCGGCTTTGGAAAACCGGCCCGACCTTGGGCTCGTCTTCTGCCGCATCGAGCACCTGCGCGCCGACGGCACACCCACAGGCCGCGTCTCGCGCCCAAAGTTGCACGGCCTCACCGTGCGCGACCTGCTCATCAGCGACCCCGCGTGCTGCGGCTCGTCCTTTATGATCCGGCGCGCGGCGTTCGCGGCCGTGGCGGGTTTTGCGGAAGCCTACCGCCGCGCTGAGACGCCCGAGTTTTTCATCCGGCTCATGCTCGCGGATTGGAAGATCGACGGCATCGAAGACGTGCTCGTACTTTACCGGAACACCCCCGACGGCCTCTCGGCCAAAGCCGGCCTGCTGCTGCACGACCGGCTGCGCATCCTCCGCGAGACGCTCCCGAAATGCCCGGAACTCGGGCGCGGCCTCGCCATCCACGTCCTCCTGCGCTGGACCGAATTCAAGAACCGCGTGCGCAAACTTTTGATCGGGTAATGTGCCATCCCGCTGCGTGGTTCGCACGGGCGGGACGCCCGCCCTACCCGAGAACTGCCGCTCGCCGCGCGAGCGCGAGTTGGTAGGCGGGGCTGGCGAAGTCGAACTTCCGCGCGAAATGCTGGCCGGCGATGCCGTCGAGATCGGCCCGCTCCAGGCTGCGGGGGTGCCCGCCGCGGCCAGGGGAAAAACGGAAGAACATTTTGCCCTCGCCGGAAATGCGGAACGCGTGGTTGAGCAGAATCGTTTGCGTGAAAATTTCGTCGGGCACGAGCGTATGGCGGAAGTAATCCACAACCTCCGGGCGCGCGGCGCCGTAGGCGAGAAGATGCTCGGTGCAGGCGCGCGACAGGTATTTGAAATACGAGCCGCCGTGCAAGACGAGGCCCGCCGGGCGCGGCGTGCGCGTGCCGAGCCGCAGTCCGTAGGCGGTGCTGAGGCGCACCCACGGCTGCACCGCGTTCGCCAGCGTCAGGCACTTCAGCGCGCCGCGTTCGAGCTTCGTCAGCGGACGCTCGGCGAGTTTGCGGTAGCGGAAGCCGAGGCGCGTTTCGCCTTCGCTTTCCGGCCAGTCGCTCGCGGGGGAGAAGATCGGAAAATGGTGCATCACCGCGTCGCAGCCGCAGCCCGCGATTTCCTCCGCGATGCGGCGCACGGGCTGCACCGGCAGGCACTGGCCGCAGAGATTCACGAACCAGTCGTAGGCCACGCCCGCGTTCCGCAGCCAGCGCAGCGCATCGAGATATTCGTCGAGCGGCGAAAAGTCGCCGCGACGGATTTTGCGCGCGGCGGCGCGGGCGAAATAATTGGGCCGGTCGAACCGCAGCGTTTCGGGCAGGCCGCCATCGTAGCTCACCATCACGAAGGCATCCGGCGCGGCGAGCAGCAGCTCCGCGAGCGCCGCCACCTGCACGGGCTCACGGTGCGCCTGGATGAAATAGACGATCATTTTGCCAAAGGCCGCCGCCCATGCGCGCGGCGGCTAGAAGATGCGCTCCGCCACGGTGATGACGTCGCCGGGCACGATCATAAAGCGCTCCGCGCCGGGGGTGGTAAGCAGGCGGCGCAGATCCACGCGATAGGTTTTCGCGCCCCTTTTTACGATGACCAGCGACTGCCGCGCGAGCCGCGTGTAGCCCCCGCTCATGCCGATGGCCTCGGCCAGATCCAGCTGCGGAGCGACGCCGCGCGGGAGGCTGTAGCGCCCCGGCTGCGCGACCTGCCCGAGCACCACGAAAGCGCTGCCCGCGTACTCCGCGACGAAGACCTGCGCGCGCTGCGCGACGAGGATGCCGTTGCGTTTGCCAAAGGCGGTGACGCGCTCGGCGACCACGGCGGGCGCGACGCCGGCCGCGTGGATTTCCGACGGGCCGCCCGCGGCAAGCGCGGGCAGGTCGATGTTGCCGTGCCAGTCCACGCGCACCTGCTGATTGTAGTCCGGCTCGCCGGCAAAGGTGATGAGCAGCAGGTCGTTCGGCTGGATGGCGTAGGCGTGGGGCGCGGCTGGCTGCGGCAGGCGCTCGACCGGGGCGGCGCAGGCGGCGAGCAGCGCGGCGAAGGCGGCGGAGAGGAAAAGACGCGCGGCGGAGGCTCGGGTTGGATTCATGTCCTGCGGATGCGCGCATGGTGTTGCCGCGGACGGGTCGGGAGCAAACCAAAACGCCCGCCCGCGCCTGCGCGATTGACACCGCGCCGCCAAAGGCTGAACAACTCGCGGCGTGCCAGCCTCCGGCGCATTTCGTTTCCCCGCCCGGGTGGGTGCCGTCGTTTTCTGCGCGATGAGCGCCGCGTCATTCGCGCAAACTGCGCCCGCCTTCCGCGCGCCGCCGCCCGCCCTCCGCGCGCTCGCCGGCATCCCGCATCCCGAGCTGGCGCCGCCGCGCGCCGACATGCCGCTTTTTCTCCCGCACAGCATCCTGCCGCAGGCCGCGCCGGGGCGCGCGCGCGAGCCCTACGTCCCCTTCGCGCTCCGGCGCTCGCGCTTGCGCAATCTCGCGCCGGCGGGCCCGCGCGAGGCGTTCACGCTGCGCACTTCGGCAGGGATCCTCGCCCAGCTCAGCCTCGGCGTGCAGACCGAAATCCGCGCGAGCGACAACGCCAACTCCGCGCCCGAACCGTTCGCCCGCGCGGACACGTTTTTGGAAATCACGCCTATCGCCCACCTCACCGCCGGCGGCCCGCCGGGTCTGCACGAGGAAGCCGCGCCCGAGCCCGCGCTCTATCTCGACGCGCTCTACGCGCCCACTTCGCACCGGCTCCTGCGCGCGGGCGAGGCGCACTTTCTCCAGCACCTCATCGTGCGCGCGGGCCGCGCCACGCCGGTCTCGCATGTCAGCGCGCGCGTGACCTACGACGAAAATCTTTTCGCCGTGGGCGGCGATTCCTCGGCGGAGGAAACGTTCACGCTTTTCGAGATCGAGCCGCTCCTCGAGTACCGGCCGAGCGTGAAGACCACGTTGCACGCGCGCGGCGACTACCGCGAAATCATCCTGGAACAGCCGGGCGGCGATCACACGGAACTCACCGGCGACGCGGGCTTCGACTGCGAGCTTTCGGCAAAAACCACGCTCGGCCTCGCCGTCGCGGCCGGTCGCATCGAGTTCGCGCAGCCGCTGTCTGGCGCGCAGGACTACCGGCAGGGCGCGGTGGTGCTCGCATGGCAGGCGACGCCGAAAGTGACGGTGCGCGCGCAGGCCGGGGTCGAGCAGCGCGAGTTCGAGCGGCCGGTGCCGAAGTCCGCCGTGGTCAGCGCCGTGGCCGTGGCCGTGCTCGAGTGGCGGCCCGATGAGCGCACCCGCGTGGCCGCCGCGTACCGCGTGCAAAACCTGCCGTCCGTCGTGCAGGGCGGCGCGCTTTTTCGCGAGACGAAATGGGCGCTCGAAGCCCAGCGGGATCTCGGGGTGAGCTTCTACGCCAGCGCCGAGGCCGCGCACGTGGCCCGGCACTACGACACGGGGCGCGAAGAAACCGAGCTTACTTTGCGGCCCGCGGTCGGGTATCACCTCGTCGCGGGCACGATGCTCGACAGCGTGAAGATCGAACTCTTTTACCAACTGCGGCTCCACTGGAATCACGGGGCCGGCGGCGACTACTCGCGCAACCAGGCGGGCGTGCAGATGACCGCCTTTTTTTGAGCCAATGACGCGCGCAGCAGCCAGGCCACAGGTTTCGTTTATCCTGCGCTCCAGCGTCATGGGCGGCGTGCAGACGGCGGTCCACACGCTCATGGCTTCGCGGGTGGCGAAGGATTTTGCCATGGCCATCGTGTCGCCGGACCAGGCGCGGCGGCAGTTGTGGAGCGGGGAAACGCGGGTGTTCGTATTCGAGGATGCGTGCGCCTGGCGCGGCCTGCCGGAACTCGGCGCCTTCCGGCTGCGCCGGGGCCGGAGCAAAATCGTCATCCACGAACTGCACTACGCGGAGCATTTCGTGCGCTGCCGGGTGCCCTCGCCCGCGCGTTTCCACGCCATGCTCCGGCTCTCCTACGCGCTGGCCGACCGCGTCGTCGCCATCTCCCGCGGCCAGGCCGACTGGATGCGCGCGCGCCGACTCGCGGCTCCGCACCGGATCGCGCGCATCCTCCTCGCCTCGACCCTGCCGCCGCTGCTCGCGCTGCCTTGGCGCGCGCCGGCCCGCCCGCTTGTCCTCGCGGCCTTTGGCCGCTTCCATCCGCAGAAAGGCTTCGACGTGCTCCTCGCCGCCATGCGGCTGCTGCCGCGCGGAAAAGTGCGGCTCCGCATCGCCGGCGGCGGGCCGGACGAGACGGCGTTGCGCGCCCAGAGCGCGGGCCTCGGCGAGGTCACCTTCGTCGGCCCGCGCGCGGACATCGCGGGGTTTCTCGCGGAGTGCGACGCCGTGCTCATCCCGTCCCGCTGGGAGCCACTCGGACTCGTCGCCCAAGAGGCGAAAGCGGCTGCCAAGCCGGTCATCGCCAGCCGGGTGGACGGCCTCACCGAGCAGGTCGAGGGCTGCGGCCTGCTCGTGCCGCCGGACGATCCGACCGCGCTCGCCGCGGCCATCGCACAGCTTGCCGAAATGCCGGACGAAACGCTGCGCGCGTTCGGCGAACATGGCCGCGCGACGGTCGCCGATGCGGCGGAGGAATCCGTGCGCGGCTGGGAGAAACTTTTCACCGAACTCACGAGCTGATGCCCGACGACGCCCCATCCGCACAGGACGCGCCGTTCCAGACCGGCCATCTCCAGGCCGACATCGGCGCGCGCTCGGTGCGCGGCGGCGTGCTCGCCATCGGCACGCAGGGCGCAAAGTTTTTCCTCAATCTCCTTTCGACCGTCGTGCTCGCGCGGCTCATCGCGCCCGCGGACCACGGCCTCGTTTTCGCGGCGGCGAGCGTGACCGGCTTCATCGGGCTGGTGAAAGAATTCGGCCTGCCGGCCGCGGCGATTCAAAAGGCGGAGGTCGGGCACCGCCTCGCGAGCACGCTGTTCTGGCTCAATGTCGCCGCGGGCTGCGGCGCGGCGCTGCTCACCGCGGCCATCGCGCCGCTCATTGCGTGGTTCTACGGCGAGCGGCGGCTGACGATGATCGCCGTGGTCACCGGCGGCAGCTATTTGATCGACGCCTGCGGCGTGCAGCACGACGCGCTGCTCCGCCGGCAGATGCGCTTTGGCCGCTACGCCGTCACGGAACTCGTCTCGACCGTCATCGGCCTCGCGGCGGCCATTGCCTTTGCGCTGGCGGGCTTCGGCTACTGGGCGCTGGTGCTGCGGCAGATGACCATGTCGCTCGTGAAAACGCTCGGCGTCTGGCTCGGCGCGGGCTGGATTCCCGGGCCGCCGTCGCGCCGCACTGGTGCGCGCGCCCTGCTGAAATCCGGCGGCGAGATGACCGGCGAAAGCCTGCTCCTCTACCTCTCGCGCAACCTCGACAACGTGCTCATCGGCTGGCGCTGGGGCAGCGCCGAGCTGGGCGTCTATGGCCGCGTGTACTATCTGCTGCTCATGCCCGTGCGGCAGATCATCTGGCCGCTGGAAAGCGTGGCGCTCCCGCTGCTCAGCCGCCTCACCGACACGCCCGACCGCTACCGAGCCGCGTACTTTCGCACGCTGGAAAAAATCGCCATGCTCACCATGCCCGGCGCGGTGCTGGCCATCGCGATGCCGGACTGGATCATCCGCGTTTTTCTCGGGCCAAAATGGGACGCCGCCGCGCCGGTCCTCGCGTTCCTCGGCATCGCCGCGCTGACCGAGCCGGTGCTGAGCAGCACGAACTGGCTGTTCATCTCGCAAGGCCGCACGCGCGAACTTTTGCACGCCGGGCTGGCGAGCGCGGGCCTGGTCATCGGCGCGATTGTCATGGGCCTGCCGTTTCACGCCACGGGCGTCGCCGCCGCCATCGCGGGCGCGAGCGTGCTGCTGCGCACGCCGCTGCTCATCGCGTGGGTGGGGCGGCGCGGGCCGGTGCGCAGCGCGGATTTTTACCGGTGCATCGCGCCCGGCCTATGCGCTGCGCTCGGTGCGGGTGCGGCACTGTGGATATTTCGCCAATGCGTGCCCGCGATCTCCGCGCTCTTGGGTTTGAGCATCGGCTGCGCGCTCGCCGCGGTCGTCGCCCTGCTCGTTTTTCTCGCGCTCCCCGCGGGCCGCGCCGCGCTGGCTGACGCACGGCTCGGCCTCGCCCAGCTCCGCAAAAAATGACGCCGCCCAACCGCACCCGCCCGCCCGCGGGCTTGCTCCGCCGCACCAAGACGCTGTTGAAACGCTTCACGCTGCTGCGGCTGCTCTACCGTTTTTATTTCCGCCTCGGCGTGCAGCAGATCCTCGTGCGCCGGCCCGTCTTTTTGCTCTGCCGCGCGCTCGGCCTGCGCGTGCTCATGCGCGACGACCTGCGGCACGAACGCGAAAAATTCCGCGTCACGGAATATGGCGGCGCGGAGACGATCACCGCCGCCGCTGCGCTCACCATCGGCCCCATGTCCGAGCGCGCGGCAAAGGCGCTCGCGCCCTACACCTTCGCGGTCGAACGCCCGTTTTTCGCGGAGTTCGACGACGCGCTGCTCATCGGCGAATCCGCACTCGGCTTCACCTCCGGCGGCGCGCTCATCGCCGAGACCGGACCGCCGTATTTCACGCCAAAGGACATCGTCGATAACGTGCCCGCCGGCGCGCTCATCCGCAGCCGCACGGCGCTGCGCGGTGTGGAGAAAATCGCGCGTGCCTGCTCGCTCGTGAACCCTTGGAACAACAATTACTGCATGTGGCTGAGCGAATCGCTCGCGCGGCTCGAAGGGCTGGACGACGGCGCCCTGCCCATCATCATTCCCGCGCGCCCGGCCCGTTATCAGACCGAATCGCTCGCGCTCATGGGCTGCGCGCCGGAGCGGCTGATCGAATGGAACGGCGCGCGGCTGCGCGTCGGCACGCTCGTCGTCTCGTCCTTCCGCCGCGAGTCCCGCGGCGCGTACCACTGCCGCGTCGCGCTCGGCGGGCTGCGCTGGGTCCGGGATAAAATGCTCGCCGGTCTCCAGCGCGCCGCCGCGCCCGGCCAGCCGCTGAGCCCGCGCGTCTTCATCTCCCGCCGGGCGGCGCTCGCGCGGCGCATCGCCAATGAAGACCAGGCGCTCGCCGCGCTCACGCCGCTCGGCTTTCGCGCCTACGCGCTGGAGACGATGAGCTTCGCCGACCAGGTGCGCCTTTTTTCCCAAGCCGAGATCATCGTCGGCCCGCACGGCGCGGGCATGATGAACCTCGCCTTTTCCACGAACGTAAAAGTCGTTGAACTCTTCGGCGCGTTCCTCCAGCCGTCCTTCTCGGAACTCGCGCGCGGCCTCGGCTTTCCCTACGGCTTTCTCGAATGTCCCGCGCCGCGCGGCGACATCCGCGGCTGGGACGCCGACCTCGTCGTGGATGTGCCCGCCCTGTGCGCACTCGTCGGGCGGATGCTCTAGTCCGCGTGGAGCGCGGCGATGAGACGGAGGCATTTCGGGCCGGGCAAAACGCCAGGCTCCATCTGGTTCATCACGTAGGCGAACGCCGTGCCGGTGTCTGGGTCGGCGAAAGCGTGGCTGCCGCCCGCGCCGGGATGGCCGAAGGCGCGGGGCGACGGGCCGAAATGGGTGCGGAGTTTTGCGCCGTCCGCGCCGCGCGGATCGCGCATGAAGCCGGCGGAAAACGCGCTCTCGATTTGCAGCACGCGGTCGGAGCCCTGCGTAAGCGTGGCGGTCATCCAGTCGAGCGTGGCCGGGGCAAAAAAGCGCCGCCCCTCCAGCACGCCCCCGCCCGCGAGCAGCGCGTAAAATTTCGCCAGCCCGCGCGCCGTGCCGATGCCGCCGAACGCGCCCAATGAGGACGCGCGGGCCTCGGGCGCGTTCATCGACGCCACGCTGTGCAGGCCGCGCGGCGAGGCAAAGGCGCGCGCGGTCAGCGAGCCCGGCGTGAGGAAGGAGGTGTAAAACGGATCGCCTTTGGGCGGCGCGGATTTCGCGGGAAAAATGGCCGACGCCTCGGCCGCGCGCTCCGGCGGCATGCCGATCCACACGTCGAGCCCGAGCGGTTCGGCGAACTGCGCGCGCCAGTAGGCGCCCAGCGTCACGCCGCCGGTGATGCGGCGGAGCACTTCATCCACGAGATAGCCAAAGGTGCGCGGGTGATAGCCGTGCCCCGCGCCTAGCGGCCAGCCCGGAGCCTCCGCCGCCAGGGCTGCCGCGACTGCCGCGTGATCCTGCGCGTCCGCCGCGCGCGAGAGCGCTGCGAGGCCGGCCCGGTGCGAGAGCAGTTCGGCGATGGTCACGTGCCCCTTCCCCGCCTGCGCAAACTCCGGCCACACCTCCGCCACCCGCATGTCCGGTGTGATGCCTCGCTCCTGGCAGGCGTGCAACAGGCACGCGGCGGAAAGCCCTTTCGTCGCCGACCAAAACAGCACCGGCGTCTCCGCCGTCCACGCCTCGGAGCGCGCGCGGTCTTTCCAGCCACCGCCGAGCGACAGCACCTCGCGCCCGTGCTGCCACACGCAGACCGACGCCCCGAGTTCGCCGAAAGCGGCGAAGTTTTCGTGAAAAAGGGCGGTGAGTTTTTCTGCCGGCATGCAGGGCGAATTTGCGGGACAGACTGCCAGCTTTCCCGGCGATGGCGCGAGCTTTCCGGGGCGGTTTTTGGCCACCCTGATAAATCCGTTTGTCCGGTTGCAAAGGGGCGGCTGGCTGCTAAAGCAGTCGGCCCTATGTCCAACCAACCGCAAAATCCCCAGCAATCCCTGCAACTCAAATACGAGAATTTCACCGCGCGCTATGCCAACCATGCGCTCGTGAGCGTCGGCGCCGAGGAGGTCTATATCGACTTCACCTCCGGCATCGTCGCAGATCGCCCCGGCGTGTCCGTGATGCCGATCCACACGCGCATCGCCATGACGCCCGCCGGCGTGGTGCGCCTCTCGCAGCTCCTCGCGCAGACCACGCAGAACTTCCAGGTCGTGCAGATCCCGCCGCCGCAGGTGCCGCCCACGCCCGTCGAGCCCGCGCCTGCCATCGAAGGCAGCGCGAGCTAAGCCGCCCGTCATCCAAATCGAATCCAACCCGCCGGTCGGTGCGCGCGAGCGCCGCTGACCGGCGGGTTCTTTTTTGCGGAAACGCAAAATGCCCCGCGCTCGACGCTTTGCGTTCCCGCGGTTAACACGACGCGCGTGTCCCCGCTCCAGCTTGGGTCGCTCGCCTTCGCCTTCCTCGGCCCGGTCGTGCTGTGGGCCATGCACCGGCGGCGGCCGCAGCCCCGGCTTGAGCGCGGTTTTGCGCGCGGGATCGCCGCGCTGCTGCTCGCGGTCTTTGCCGCCGAGCTGGCGCAGGCGTTTTGCGCCGGCACTCTCGCCACCGGGGAAGCGCTGCCGATGCAGCTCTGCGACTGGGCGCTGTTCGCGGTGGTGGCGGCGCTGCTGGGGCGGTCGCAGACGTGCTTCGAGCTGGGCTATTTCTGGGGGCTGTGCGGGACCTCGCAGGCGCTCTTCACGCCAGCCTTGGCGCGCGACGCCGCGTGGTCGCGGCAGCTCGGGTTTTACCTCGGCCATGCGGGCATCGTCGCGGGCGTGCTCTTCCTGCTGCTCGTCCCAAAAATGCGCCCGCGCGGGCTCGGTCGCGTGCTGGGGTGGTCGGGCGTCTATCTCGCCGCCGCGCTCGCGGTGAACGCGCTGACCGGCGCGAACTACGGCTTCCTGTCCCACCGCCCCGCCCAGCGCACCCTGCTCGACCTTTTCCCTGATCCGCACTGGCGCTACGTCGCGGCGATCACAGCCACCGCCGTCGCCTGCTTCGCCGCGATCTATCTGCCGTGGCAGCTCGCCGGGCGGGTCAGGGAAAAAGCCGCGCCCACTCCTCCGCCTTGAACCCCGTCGTGCCGCCGTCTTTGCCGAGCGCGAAGGGCCGCTTCACGAGATTGCCATTCGTGGCGAGCAGCGCTAGCGCCTCATCCACGCTCAGCTTTGGCAGACGCTCTTTCAGGTTCAGCGCGCGGTAGTCCAGGCCGCTGGTATTGAAAAGCCGGCGCAGCTCGCCGCCCACATGCGCGAGCATGGCGCGCAGCTCAGCGACGCCCGGCGGACGCTCGCGGATGGCGATCAGTTCGTGCGCGATTTTTCGCTCCGCGAGAAACCGCTGCGCCTGCCGGCAGGTGGCGCAGCCCGCGTAGGCCCAGACGCGCAGGCTCACCGCGCGAGCCCGAGATTGCGCACGACCTGGGTGGTCGAGTGCGCCTTGTTCAGCGAATAGAAATGTAGGCCGGGCACGCCGAAGCGCAGCAGCGCCTCGCATTGGCGCGTGGCGTACTCGATGCCGTATTCGATGACCGCCGCGTCGTCATCGCCATACGTGTCGAGCCGCTCGACGAAGGCCGCGGGCAGCCGCGCGCCGCACATCTCGGTAAATTTTTTCGTCTGCTTCGCGGAAAGGATGGGCAGCAGGCCGGGGATGATCGGCACGGCGACGCCGAGCTTTTTCGTGAGGTGCTCGTGGAAGCGGTAGAAATCCTCGTTGTCGAAAAAGAGCTGCGTGATGATGAAGTCCGCACCGGCCTCGACTTTCTTGGCGAGGAATTTCCAGTCCGCCAGCTTGCCCTCAGTCTGCGCAATGTGCCCTTCGGGAAAGCCCGCCGTGCCAATGCAAAAGCCGCCGAGCCCGCGGATGAACGCCACCAGCTCGCTCGAATACTGGAAGCCGCCTTCGGTCGCGGTCCATTCGCCCGTGCCGCCGGGCGGGTCGCCGCGCAGGGCGAGGATGTTGTCGATGCCGCGGGCGCGCGCCTCGGCCAGCACCTCGCCGAGCTGTTCGCGCGTCGAGTTCACGCAGGTCAGATGCATCATCGCGGTGAGTGCGTGCTCGCGCTGGATGCGGTCCACGATGCCGATGGTTTTTTCCCGCGTACTGCCGCCCGCGCCGAAGGTCACCGAGCAGTAGTCGGGCTTCAGTGTCATGAGCGCCGGGATGGTTTTTTCCAAAAGCGTGCGGTCGCCTTCGTCCGTGCGCGGTGGAAAAAATTCGAAGGAAACAGCGGGGCGGCCCGCCGTGCGGCAGGCTTCGTGGATGTCGCGGATGAGTTGCATCGGCGCGGATACTGCATGGCGGCGGGCGGCGCGGGCAAGCCGGGCGGTGAGAGAAAATCAGCTCACTGGAGGCACAAGCGATGACCGGCTTTGCTCAAGATCCGTCGAGCAACGTCGCGCCCGGCATGGACAATAGGGAGACAACGCCTCCATTTCCGCATGCCCAAGTATCTCCTCCCCTGCCTCGCCAGTCTGGCCCTCGCCGCCCGCGCCTGCGCGGAGGATTTCCAAGGCGCCACCCACCCGCTCGAATACGACGCCGCGCCCGTCCTCTACAGCGCCACCACGCCGGACGATCCCGTGGCGCGGCTCGCCCGGCGCATCCAAGCGGGCGAGGTGAAGCTGGCGTGGGACGACACCTTTGGCTACCTGCCCGGCCTGCTCGACACGCTCCAGGTGCCGCGCTCTTCGCAGACGCTGGTCTTTTCGAAAACCTCGCTCCAGCGCAGTTACATCACGCCGGAAAATCCGCGGGCGCTCTATTTCAACGACGACATCTACATCGGCTACGTGGTCGGCGCGCCGGTCATGGAAATCTCCGCGGTCGATCCGAAGCTGGGCGCGATCTTCTACTCGCTGGAGCAGGAAAAGCTGCGCAAGCCGAAGTTCACGCGCTCCGCCGACTGCCTGCAATGCCACGGCGGCCTGCGCTCGCTCGGCGTCCCCGGCCATGTCCTGCGCTCGGTGCCCACGGACCTGACCGGTGAATTGAACACGACCGAGGAAGTCGGCGACATCGACCACTGCACGCCGCTCGCCGACCGCTGGGCCGGGTGGTATGTCACCGGCCGGCACGGCGCGCAGACGCACCGGGGAAATCTGATCGGTGAAAAGGATTTCGCGCGCCACCGCGCCGAGCCCGGCTGGCGCGGGAATCTCACCGACCTGCGCCCGTTTTTCGACCCGGCGAAAACGCTGGCACCCGGCAGCGACATCACCGCGCTGATGGTGCTCGAGCATCAGGCGCACATGCACAATTACCTCGCGCGGCTGAACTTTGAGACCCAGCAGATGACCGCCATGTACGGCCACATCCGCTACCTCAAGCCGCAGACCGACGCCTTGCTCCGCTGCCTGCTTTTCACCGAGGAGACGCCGCTCACCGCGCCCGTCGAAGGCAGCGCCGAGTTTGTCCGCGACTTCACCGCCGCCGGCCCGCGCGACCGCCTCGGCCGCTCGCTGCGCGACCTCGACCTGCGCACCCGCCTTTTCAAATACCCGTGCAGCTTCCTCATCTACACGCCCGCCTTCGACGCGCTCCCGCCGGTCATGCGCGACAGCATCCTCGCCCGCCTCCACGCCATCCTCACGGGCGAGGACCACGACCCGCAGTTTGCCAAAATCGCCGAGCCCGACCGCCGCGCCATTCTTGAAATCCTGCGCGAGACCAAGGCAAATCTCCCTGACACCTGGCGCGGGGAAAAGTAGCGCAAGCGGCCATTGCAAAAAAAAACAGGGTCGAGACATCCAAAGGGGGAGCGAAGCCGGATAACTGGGACATTTAATCAACCATCCCATGACTATCCCCTCCTCGCGTACCGCTCGACCTGAGCGCCAACCCCTCGGAACCGCCATCGCCGCCGCCTGCCTGGCCTTGCTGACTCTCGGCAGCACCGCCTCCTCGCAAGTCACGCTTACGCCCGGCGTGAGCCTGGGCGGCGGCACCTACACCTACTCCTACTCAGTGACTAACAATGGCCTTTTTGACCTAGCCATCGTCAACCTGCCAGTCACGACCGCGGCTGATCTGATGAATTTTTTTGCCCCCACCGGGTTCGGCATCAGCTTCGATCCAGGAGTGGGCATCGTTTCGTTCTTTGAGGATGCCGATCCGGCGACGCCGCAGACTTTTGCGCCGGGTTCGACCAATGGACTGTTCTCATTCACCAGCCTGCTTCGTCCAGGCTCGGCCATTTTCGACGCGCTCGATATCGCCGCGAATACCTTCACGGGAGTCACGCTGGCTCCTGGCGGCACCGTCGCTACCCCGGCGGCGCCGGTGCCGATCACCACCGTGCGGGTAACGGACCTGGGGGCAATTTTCTCCACTTTCACCAGCGGCCTGCCGCTCGCGCTGGCGCAGCGCGAGGTGCTGCTGAATACCGCCCGCACCACCA
>JANPHJ010000133.1:0-4548 GCA_031424395.1 Chthoniobacter sp. | reverse complement strand
GGCCCGCACGGTCGGCTGGGCGACCCGCGCCTGCGGCACGGCGACGGGCCGCGCCACGGCCACCGCCCGCGCCACTGGCACCACCACGGGCGCGGGCGGCGGCGCGAATTCCCGCTCGATGGCCGCGAGCAGCGCCTCACGATCCACCGGTTTCACCAGCACCTGATGATGCTGCGTCTGCTCCGTGTAGTCGCTCAGGTCGTACCCGCTGATGAGGATGGTCCGCGCCGCGGGATAGCGCGTCAGCACTTGATCCCGGAGCGTGAAGCCGTCCATGGGCTCCATCACCACATCGGTGATGAGCAGGTCCACGCCGCCGAGCGCGGCGGCGTTTTCCAGCGCGCGGTCGCCGGTGGTGGCGACGCGGATTTCATAGCCCGGCACGCTTTTCAAAATGGCCAGCAGGGCTTGGATTACGCCGGTGTCATCATCGGCCAGAAGGATTCTCATGGTTCGTTGTTTTTCGGAAGGATGGCCGGCGCCGGGTACTGCTGCGCGAGCCGCTCGGGCTCGGCCACCGCCGCCTGGAGCTGCTGCTTGTAATAGACGCGCACGAGGTAGCCAAAGTACTCGCGCGTCTCGCGCTTGGCGCGCCCCGGCTCGGGCCGCGGGAGCTGGTATTCCACGGCCAGCTCCTCGGTGTCGCTGTCCGCCCAATCGACCGGCGAGGTGCCCCATTTCGAGCCCACGTTCGCGCTCGTCTGCACCACGTTTTTGCCGTCCACCTTGTCGTAAAACATGACGTGGATGACCAGGTCATGCACCTCGATCTTCGCCCGCGGCCGGGCCCGCACCGGGATGTGCAGGATGAACTTTTTCTGCGACCCCGAGTCGTCCTGCTCATCGGCGCGAATCTTCCCCAGCCCCAGCAGCGCGCCCGGCGCGATGCCCTCGATCAGCACCGTGGTGTCCGGCCCCGGCGCACCCGCCGCGGCGGTCTGCGGCTGCGTCTCCATGATGGCGCGGGCCTGCGTTTCCTTGAGCTTCGATTCGGCGAGCGAAAAATAAATCCCCGCGGCGTCGCCCATGTCGTAGATGCGCTTCCACTGCTCGGACGAGCGCTCGCGCATCTGCATTTTTTCAAAGGTCGCGGCCAGCTCGGCGATGGCGATGGGATTGCGCGGATCCATCGCCGCCGCCTCGCGGAATCTCGTCAGCGCATTGCCGGTGTCGCCGCGCTCGCGGAGCTGCTTGCCTTGGAGCACCAGCTCGTCGAAGCGCGTCTGCGGCACTGCCTCCGCCATCTTGGCCGTGCCCACCGGCACAGGCGTCGGCTTGGGCGGCACGGCCGGCGCGACCTGCGGCTCGGTGGTGAGCTGCTGCGGCGGCTGCTCGGGCGTTTCGGTAAAAGGATCGCCGCTGAAATCCGGGCGCATACCGATGGGCGTGGTCAGCCGCGCCATGGTCGGCAGGTCGCCGAGGTCGGGCTGCGCATGGTGGCGCGCGATGAAGGCCCAGCCCACGGCCCCAAGCTGCAGCACCACGCCGAGCCCGAGCACGCTGAGCGCAAAGGTGAAGGTGTGGCCGACGGTCTGTCGGGTGATGGGGGAGGCTGCAGACATGGCAAGGGCGCCCAGACTAGGTTTGGCGCAAAGCAGTGTCAAATAGCTGGGCCGGGCGGCGCGGATTTTGATATTCAAGCGCCCGGAAAAAAACGAAACCCTGCGCCATGCCCGCCGACTTTCTGCTCATCGACAACAGCAACTCGTTCACCAAGTTTGCGCTCGGCACGCGCAAGGAGGTCGGCCCTTCCCGCAAGCTCGCCACCCGCACGCTCACGCCGGATGCCATGGGCAACATCATGCGGCAGTGGGAGTGGAAAACCGCCGTGCTTTGCTCCGTGGTGCCGGAGGTCGGCGAGCGCATTGCGGAATATCTGGCGCCGCGCCGCGTGCTCCGCGTGACCGCGAAACTCAAGCTCGGCGTGGGCATCGACTACCCGAAGCCGATGACCATCGGCGCGGACCGGCTGGCCAATGCCGCCGGCGCCTGGGCGCGCTACGGCGGGCCGGTCGTGGTCGTGGACTTCGGCACTGCCGTGAGCTTCGACGTCATCTCGGCCGATGGAAAATACGTCGGCGGCGTCATTGCGCCGGGGCTGGAGGCCATGACCGACTACCTGCACACGCGCACCGCGCTGCTGCCCGAGATCACGCTCACTGAGCCGCCTACGGCCATCGGCAAAAGCACCAAGCACGCGATGCTCTCCGGCGCGGTCTATGGCTACCGCGGGCTGGTGCGGCAGATTTTGCAGGAGATCGGCAAAGAGCTGGGCCTTGCCAAAAAACTCCCCGTCATCGCCACCGGCGGCTACGCCGAGCTGATCGCCGCCGGGCTGCCCGAGATCCGCACCGTGCAGGAGGATCTCACGCTCGACGGCCTCCGCATCATCGGCACGCTCAATACTTGAGCCGCGCCCGGGCTTCGCCGATAGACTGCGCCGTGCTTTCAATCTCGACCTGCTGGAATTCCTCGCGCCACACCGACGGCGAAACGATGTGCCGCGAACTGCTCGACCTCGGCTTCGACCGCATCGAACTCGGTCACGGCATCCGCCTTTCGCTCATGGACGGCGTGCTGAAAATGTACGAGGCCGGCAAGGTGCAGTTTTCCAGCCTGCACAATTTCTGCCCGCTCCCCATCGAGATCCTGCGCGCCTCGCCCGACTGCTACAAATTCTCCTCGCCCGACACCCGCGAGCGCGACCGCGCGCTGAAGCATTCCTTCCAGACCATCGACTTCGCCGCCCGGCTCGGCGCGGGCTTCGTCGTCCTCCATCTCGGGCGCACGCCGCTGGAGGACTACACGGAAAAACTCCTGCGCCTCACCGAGGTCGGCCTCGGGACTTCGCGCGGCTTTGTGAAAGAAAAACTCGAGTGCATCCGCAAGCGCGAGGCCCAGGCCCCGGCGTGCTTTCAGCGCGCGCGCGAGTGCCTGGCGCGCATCGCGGAGCATGCGGAGAAAAAGGGCGTTCGCCTCGGCGTCGAGAGCCGGCACAGCTTTGAGGAGATTCCCAGCGAGCGCGAAATGATCGAGGTGCTCAATGAGTTCAACGTCCCGCACGTCGGCTACTGGCACGACTTCGGGCATGTGCAGGTGAAGCACAACCTCGGCTTCCTCGACCACGTCGAGTGGATGCAGACCATCGCGCCGCGGCTCATCGGCTGCCATCTGCACGACACCGCCTGGCCCGGCCACGACCACATGGCCCCCTTCACCGGCGATGTGGAATACGACCGGCTCCTCGCCTTCATCCCGAAGGATATGCTGTACGTTTTCGAGATGAGCCCCCGCCGCACCCGCGAGGAGATCATCACCGCACGCGACAAATGGGTCGCGAAATTCGGCGCGTAGCTATTTCTTCGGCGGCACCACGAGGATGGTCACGCGCGCCTTGTGCCGCACCGTCTCGATGGTGCTCCCGTGGATGATGTCCCCCACCAGCCGATGCCCGTGCGACGCAAAGGCGATGAGGTCGCACCGTTCGCTGTCGGCGACGCTCAGGATTTGCGCCGGCGGGCTGCCGAGCGCGAGGCGCGTGCCCACGGTCAGGCCGGTCTCCGCGCGGAGACGGGCGGCGGTTTCTTCGAGGTAGTTCCAATCGCTCTTCATCTCGTCGGATTCGGCGAGGTTGAGCTGGTCGAAATTGCGCGCCACCCAGCCGTCGGCGACGTGCAGGAGGAGCAGCTCGGCTTTCACCAAAACGGCGAGCTGCGCGATGTGCGGGAGCAGCGCCTGGTCGGACGGCGTGGTGTCGAGGGCGACGAGGATTTTGCGGTACATGGCGGGTGCTGGGTTAGATGCCGAACGCTTGCTGCCACGACTCGGGAGCGAAGAAATCGAAGAGCAGCTTGAGGTTTAGCACGATGATGATCGCGGCGGTGGTGCTGGCGAGGACCTTGATCCAGAGCGGGTTGGCGAACCGGCCCATCTTCGTGCGGTCATTGGTGAAAAGCAGCAGCGGCACCACAGCGAAGCCGAGCTGCATGCTCAGGATGACCTGGCTCCAGATGAGCAGGTCCGTCGTTTTCCCCTCGCCGAAATACGCGATGACGCAGACCGCCGGGACGACCGCGATGAGCCGCGTGATGAGCCGGCGCAGCCACGGCGCGAGACGGATGCGGAGGAAACCCTCCATCACGATCTGGCCGGCAAGCGTGCCGGTGAGCGTGGAGTTTTGCCCGCTGGCGAGCAACGCGAGCGCGAAAAGCGTGCTGGCAATACCGACGCCGAGCGTGGGCGTGAGGAGCTGGTAAGCATCCTGGATTTCCGCCACGTCCTGATGCCCGGTGAAATGAAACGCGGCGGCGGCGAGGATGAGGATGCCGCCATTGATGAAGAGCGCGAACATGAGCGCGAACGTGGAGTCGATGCTGGCGAACTTGATGGCCTCGGCCTTGCCGGCGGGCGTACGCTCGAAGTTGCGCGTCTGCACGATGGAGCTGTGGAGGTAGAGATTATGCGGCATGACCGTCGCGCCGAGGATGCCGATGGCGACGAAAAGCATCTCGCGGTTTTGCAAAATCTCCGCCGACGGAATGAAGCCGA
>JANPHJ010000132.1:0-19374 GCA_031424395.1 Chthoniobacter sp. | reverse complement strand
CATCCGCATGCCCGCGTTGCGCGCGGCAAAGAAGCCGGCGAGCCGCTGCACATTGCCGGCGCGAAATTCCTCCGGCAGCACGCGCGAGATGATGCTGCGGTTTTCCAGCGCGTAGCCGAGTCCGCTGGGCGCCTGGGTGCGGTCGGTCAGCACCCACCACTGGCCGTTGGGCGCGCGCGTGAGGTCGATGGCGTGGAGGGTGAGAAACATATTCCGCGGCACGCGCATGCCGTGGCACGGGCGGAGAAAGCCGGGGTTTGCATACAGCAGCGCGGGCGGCAGCACGCCCGCGCGCAGGAGGTGCTGCGGGCCGTAGATGTCTGTCAGCACAAGGTTCAGCAGGTTCGTGCGCTGGATGAGCCCCGGCTCCAGCCGCGCCCATTCCTCCGCGCTGATGACCAGCGGCAGCGTGCCCAGCTCCCAGCTTCGCTCCGCGCTGCGCCCGTCGGCGCTTACATTGTAGGTCACGCCATGCTCGCGCAGCAGCGTCCGCACGCTCTCCTGCCGCTCATCCAGCCCCTCCGCGCCCAGTCGCTCGATGCCCGCCGCGAGTGCCTGCCAGTGCGGGCGCACGGTGCCGTCGGCGGACTGCATTTCATCAAAGACTCCCGCCGCCGGCCGGTAGCCGCCGGGGATGCCGGGCGGCATCGCGGGATCGGACATTGGGAGAGCGCTCATGGTCGCGCGCACGCTACGTTGCGGTTCGCGCTGAGCGAAAGCGGAAAGCGCCAGCCGTCGAAATCGCGCTACGGGCTTTCGCCCGCCGGTCGCAGCAGCAGCGCGGAATCCTCCGGCTCCACGATAAGCGTCGCGAGGTTGGCCACGTAGCGCAGCGCCTCCATCAGCGGCACATCCTTGAGCGTGAGCGTGATCTTCGTCTTGGCGAGATTCGGCGGTGCCTTGAGGACGATGTTGAGGCCCTTTTTTTCCCGGTCGAGTTCCACGCTTTTCCGGCGCAAAAATTCCACTGCTTCGGCCACGGAAGCATCCCGAAATTCCAGCTTCGGTATGCGCATCGCCTGCGCCCTCGCGACCATCCCCGCAGCGCCCTTCAGCCGGGCGTTCAGGGGCTCCAGCCGGACCAGATCCACCGTGAAAAAGGCGAGCCAGACGCGCTGCTCTTTTTGCTCCTGCGCGAGGCCGTTTCCGAAGGGCGGACTAAGGGTGCCGAGGAAATAGGGCTGACCGCCGTGGACACTGACCGAGGTCGTGACTTTGGAGGTTTCAAAGAGCGGCGTTTTCACGGGAAACGGGCCGCCTCCGGTGCGGTCGCCCACATGACGCACGATCTGTAGCGCAAGATTCAGGTCGATGGTCATTCCGTCCGGGCCGATCACCGGCTCGATTTCGAGAGTATCGCCGACGTTGCGCGTTTCGAAAGCGGTGGGGATAGCTCCATCGTCCGCCTCGTCCGCGGAGGAAGTGGGTGTTTTCGGCGCGGATTTGTCGGCCGTGTCCGCGGTGTCGGGCGGGTTCACCTGGGGTGGGCGCGGCTTGCGAAACTCCGTGGCGTAACGCAGTTCGTCGATGCTTTCATACACGGCCCGCTGCCCGGATTTTGTCCGCAAAACGATCAAGCGCTCCAGCCGCGCCTTGCCGCCGGCGAGCATCTCGCGGAGCCGTTTGTAGCGCAGCGCGTCCGACGGAATATCGAGGAGCAGACGATCCGCTTCGGTGATCGGCAGTGAAAAAGCTTCCACCATGATCGAGGCGGCGGTTGGCCCATCCTGTTCGGCGGCATCCGCCAGCGGTTCGTCGGCGGCTTGGGCGGGGTGAAAGGCGAGCACGATCGCGGCGGTCGCTACGGCGCAGGAGGGCATGAGTTTCATCGCAGCGCGACTCTCGTCCCGCGCGCCCGCCTCCCGTCAAGCAACCTTTTCTGCCGTTCCGCTGATCTGCCACTTCGCGGAGGGAAAACGCTTCGCCAAGCGAGCCCCGATTCGTTATCCGAACGGCCATGACCTTTCCCCTCCGACTCCTTTTCGCGCTCGCCCTTTTCACTCTCGCGGCCCGCGCTGTGGAGCGCCCGCCGAACATCATTTTCGTCCTCGCCGACGATCTCGGCTATGGCGAGATCGGCTGCCAGGGGCAGAAGCTCATCGCCACGCCGAACATCGACCGACTGGCGCGCGAAGGCATGCGCTTCCCGCAGTTCTATTCTGGCAACACCGTGTGCGGCCCGTCGCGCTGCACGCTGATGACGGGCAAAAACAACGGCCACGCCCGCATCCGCGGCAACATCGGCGTGAAGCTGCCGGGCGCGATCTTGCAGCCGGAGGACACGACCGTCGCCGAGCTGCTCCAGCGCGCCGGCTACGCCACGGCGTGCATCGGGAAATGGGGACTTGGAACGGCTGGCAGCACGGGCGTGCCGACGAAAAAGGGGTTCGATTATTTCCTCGGCTACCTCGACCACGTCCACGCGCACAATCCCTACACCGAGTTTCTCTACCGTGGCGAAGAGCGCGTTTGGCTCAAAAACAAACAATTCCGCGAAGGCAAGCCCGGCGAGGACTCCGGCGCGGGCGTGGCCGAGTGGCACGGCGAGTACGTCCCCGACCTCCTCGCCGCAGAGGCACTGCAGTGGGTCGAGAAAAACCGCGAGCGCCCGTTCTTTCTCTACTGGTCGCTCATCACCCCGCACGCCAACAACGAAGCCACCCGCCGCACCGGCAACGGCAGCGAAGTCCCCGACCTCGGCGACTACCGCGACCGCGACTGGCCCGAGCCCGCCAAGGCCCACGCCGCCATCATCTCCCGCCTCGACGCTGACCTCGGCCGCCTGCTCGACCTGCTGAAAAAAACCGGCCTCGAAGAAAGCACCCTCGTCATCTTCACCTCCGACAACGGCCACCACAACGAAGCCGGCCACGACCCCGCTTTTTTCCACGAGGCTGGTCCGCTGCGCGGCTTCAAGCGCGCCATGTACGAGGGCGGCATCCGCATCCCATTCATCGCCCGCTGGCCGGGCAAAGTGCGCGCCGGAGCCGTGCCGGCGCACGTCGGTTACTTCGGGGATTTCCTCGCCACCGCCGCCGACCTCGCCCACATCGAACCGCCCGCCAACCTAGACAGCATCAGCTTCGCGCCCACCCTGCTCGGCGACGATGCCGCGCAAAAAAGCCACGATTTCCTCTACTGGGAATTCCACGAACGCGGCTTTAGCCAGGCCGCGC
The DNA here is from genome assembly GCA_031424395.1 of Chthoniobacter sp. GTDB lineage: Bacteria > Verrucomicrobiota > Verrucomicrobiia > Chthoniobacterales > Chthoniobacteraceae > Chthoniobacter. Next base: position 16,198 of record JANPHJ010000132.1, on the reverse strand, counting down.
TCATGGACGACCACTGGAAAGCCGTCCGCAACCTCCGCCACGACGCCCCGCTCGAACTCTACGACCTGACCAGCGACCTCGGCGAAACCAGGAACGTCGCCGCCGAGCACCCCGACATCGTGGCCAAACTCGACGCCTACCTCCGCACCGCCCGCACCGCAGCGCCGGATTATCCGGTGAAAGACGCCGCAAAGTAGCTTGGACTTCAGTCCAACTGCGGGGGGGCGTTTGGACTAAAGTCCAAGCTACTTTTACGCGCTGAGGTACTCGATGACCTCGCGGCATTGCGGGTTGCCGAGCACGGCGTCGCAGCAGGCGCTCTCGACGATTTCGCCCGCGCCGTCGCGCACGCAGACGCAGGCGAGCCAATCAGTGACGCGGCGGGCCTGGGCGACGTTGTGAGTGACGAGGACGATGGTGTGCCGCGCTTTCAGCCGCACGATGAGGTCTTCGATGGCCTGCGTGGATTTGGGATCGAGGGCGCTCGTCGGCTCGTCCATGAGAATGACCTGCGGCTGCACGGCGAGCGTGCGGGCGAGGCAGAGGCGCTGCTGCTGGCCGACGGAGAGGAGCGTGGCTGCGGTGCGCAGGCGGTCCTTCATTTCGTCCCACAAGGCGGCTTCGCGCAGCGCGGATTCCACGAGCGCGGCGCGGTCGGAGCGGCTGAGCGGGCGCAGGCGCTGGGCGCCGAAAAGCACGTTGTCCTCGACGCTGGCGGGGAAGACGACGGGCTGCTGAAAAAGCATGCCGACTTTGGCGCGCAGGGCGTTCACGTCCGCGCCCGCGGCGTAAATGGACGTGCCGTGCAGCGCGACATCGCCGGTGACGTGGAGGCCGGGGATCAAGTCGCTGAGCCGGTTCAGGCAGCGGAGCAGTGTGCTCTTGCCCGCGCCGGACGGGCCGATGAGGCCGAAGACCTGGCCGGGCCGGACGGCAAAACTCACGTCGCGCAGCAACGGCTTCGCGCCGGCGCGGACGCTGAGGCCGCGGACTTCGAGGACGGGTGGGGCGCTGGCGCCGACGGTGCAGCTATTCATGGGCGGGAGGTTTTTTAACCACGGATTTTTTGGATTTCACGGATGACCCGGATTTTTTCCAAAGAAGGGATCCGCGTAATCCGCGTAATCTGTGGTCAAAAAAACGGCGTGTTTGGACTTGCGGTCAATGCAGTCAATGGGCTTCTTCGTGGGCGCGCAGGCGGCTGGGCAGGGCGGCGAGGCTGAGGGAAAAGACGATACCGAGCAGGACCAGTGCAGCGCCCCACAGCTTGGCGCCGACGGCGGGATCGAAGGAATCCTGCGCGAGAATGAAGATGTGATACGGCAGCGCCAGCACCGGGCTGTCTTTCACCCCGTGCGGCAGAGTGGCCCCGGCGAAAATGGTGGCGGTGAACATGATCGGCGCAGTCTCGCCCGCGGCGCGCGCGAGGGCGAGGAGCGCGCCGGTGAGCAGCCCGCCGCGGGCCTGTGGCAAAAGCACGGCCCAGACGATTTGCGACTGGCGCAGCCCGAGGGCGGCGGCGGCTTCCATGTATTTCGCGGGGATGGCGTGCAGGCGCTCGATGAGCGCGACGGCGACCGTGGGCAGCATGCCCAGCCCGAGCACGAGGCCGCCGGCGAGCCACGACTTTCCCCAGCCGCACCCCTGCACTAACACGATGAATCCGAAGATGCCAAGCACGATGGTGGGCACGCCATTGAGGGTGTAAAGCGCGGTGCGCACGAGGCGGCGGGCGCGTGCGCCGCGCAGCCAGACGCGCTCGGTGAGCGCCACGGCGACGGCCAGCGGGAGGCATACCGCGAGCGCGGCCACGAGCAGGATGAGGGTGCCGACGACGTTCCAGAAAATGCCGCCCGCGGCGCCGACGAGGCGGATTTGCTCGGTGAGAAAAGTCCAGGTCACCGCGGGGGCGCCGCGCCGCGCGATGACGGCGACGAGCCCGACTAAAATGCCAATGGCCACGAAGGCCGCCAGCGCGGCGAGCCCGGCCAGCGCGAGGTCGAGCGCCCTACGCATCCGCTTTCCTCCCAAAGACCGCGCCGAGCACGGTGACGCTGCCGCTGATCGCGAGGAGGACGAGGGCCAGCCCGGTGATCGCGGCCCAGTGGCGCGGGTCGCCGTAGGCGAGGTTCGTCTCGGAGCTGCCGAGCTTGCTGGTGATGGTCTGGCCGGCTTCGAGCAGCGCGCGCGGCGACAGCCAGTTGGCGGGCGCAAAATTGTCGCGCCGCCCGACCACGAGGAAGACGGCGATGGTCTCGCCGAGCGCGCGGCCAAAGGCGAGCAGCAGCGCCGCGCCGAAGCCGCGCGCGGCTTGCGGGAGGGCGACGGTGAGGATGGTCTCGGCGCGGGTGAGCCCGAGGCTGCGAGCGGCGCGGCGCTGGGCGGCGGGGACGGCGCGGAGGGCGTCGTCGCTGAAGGTGACGATGGTCGGGAGGATCATCACGGCGAGCAGCACGCCGGCGGTGAGCAGGGTGTCGCCGCTCAGCGGATCGAAGCGCGCGCAGAGGGTGTAAATCCAGTCGCGCAGCAGCAGGATGCCGAGCAGGCCATAGACGACGGACGGCACGCCCGCGAGCAGCTCGATGAGCACTTTCACCGCGAGCCGCGGCCGGCGCGGGAGATACTCGGCGGTGAAAATGGCCGCGCCAAATCCGACCGGTGCGGACAGCGCGAGCGCGATCACCGAGACGGCGAGCGAGCCGTAGATCATGGGCCGCGCGCCGAACTCGTGCTGGCGGAAAAACCACTTCGCGCCCGTGAGATAGCCCGCGCCTTCCGCCCGCCAGACCGGCCCGCTTTGCCACGCGAAAATGACGGCCAGCAACACGAAGGCCGCCAGCGCGAGCAGACTGAAAAACCAACTGGCAGCGCGCGTCATCGGGCGAGGCGGGCGCTAGTTCGCGAGGTCTTTCAGGCGCAGGTAGCCGTGCTTTTTCACCAGCTCCTGCCCGCGCTCGCCGAGCAGGAAATCGACGAGCGTTTTTGCCGAGCCGGCGGGCTCGCCATTGGTCAGCACGAAGAGCGGGCGGCTGAGCGGATACTTGTGGCTGGCGATGTTCGCCTCGGTCGGCTCGACCACGCTGCCGTCGTCGAGCTTGAGCGCGAGGGCGAAGACCTTTTTCCCATCCGCCCACGAGGACGAAAGCTGCGACAGCGCGCCGCGCGTCGAGCCGACTTTGGTGCGCGTTTCCTCGTTGCCGCCGACTTCGGGGAAGCTGACCTGCGGCGCGGCCTTCGGGCTGCCGTAGAGGTAGTGGGCAAAGACCTCCCACGTCCCGCGGCCCGGCTCTTTGTTGAAAAAGGCGATGCGCTGGTCCTTGCCGCCCACGTCCTTCCAGTTGGTGATCTTGCTTTCGTAAATGTCGCGCGCCTGCTGCTTCGTCAGCGCGCGGACGCCGCCGTCCCACACGTCCTTCGAGACGATCAGCGCCACGGCATCTTCGCCGATGTGGATTTCGCGGAACTTCACCGCCGGGTATTTCGCGCGGTCATCGTCGCTCACCGGCTTCGAGGTCATGCCGACCTGCACGAGGCCGTCGCCGAGCATGGAAACGCCGCCCGAACTGCCGCCCTGCGTGTCCACCTGGATGTCGAGCTTCTGCTCGGCGCGCAGGATTTCCGCGGCCTCGGCCACGGGCAAGTTCACGGTCGTCGAGCCGTTGATTTTCAGCGTCTCCGCAAAGGCGAGCGAGGTGGCGAGGAGGGCGGCGAGGAGTCCAGGCAAGGGTTTCATCAAGGCGAGATGGCGTAGCACGCTCGCGGATTCCCGACAACCGCAAACTTTGACCCAAAAGAAAACGCGCCGCCGGGTAGGACCGGCGGCGCGTTGCAAAAAAACAGACGCGGCGAACTACAGCGTCTTGCAGAATTCTTCGAACCGATCGAGCCCCTTTTTGATGACGTCGAGGCTGGTGGCGTAGCTGAGGCGGACGGTGCCGTCGTTGCCAAAGGCGATGCCGGGGACGACGGCGACGTGGTGCTTGCTGAGCAGGCGGTCGGCGAAGTTCGACGAGCTGAGGCCGAGCTTGCCGATGTTGACCAGCACGTAAAACGCGCCCTGCGGTTTCACCACGCTGACCCCGGGGATGGTGGCGAGGCGGTTGACCATGTAGTTGCGGCGCATGTCGAATTCGTCGCGCATGTCGGCCACGGCCTGCTGGTCGCCTTTGAGCGCGGCGAGGCCGCCTTTTTGCGCAAAGCTGCACGGGTTGGAGGTGCTGTGGCTTTGGATGGCGTCGATGGCTTTAGCAATGGCCTCGGGCGCGCCGAGGTAGCCGAGCCGCCAGCCGGTCATGGAGTAGGCTTTGGAGAAGCCGTTGACGGTGATGGTGAGGTCATTGACCGCGGGCGAAAGGCTGGCGGTGCTGATGTGCTGCGCGCCGTCGTAGGTGAGCTTCTCGTAGATTTCATCGCTGAGGATGAAGATGTCCTCGTCCACGCAGACTTCGGTGATGGCTTCGAGTTCCGCGCGGGTATAGACGGCGCCGGTGGGGTTGCCGGGGGAGTTGATGATGACCATTTTCGTGCGCGGGGTCATGGCGTCCTGGAACTGCTCGGCGGTCATCTTCCAGCCGGAGGCTTCTGTGGTTTGGACAAAGACGGGGTCGGCTCCGGCGAGGCGCACCATCTCGGGGTAGCTGAGCCAGTAGGGCGCGGGGATGATGACTTCGTCGCCGGGCTGGCAGGTGGCGAGGATGGCGTTGTAGCAGGAGTGTTTCGCGCCGTTGCTGACGATGCACTGCGAGGGTTTGTAATCGAGGCCGTTGTCGGCTTTGAACTTGTCCGCGATGGCCTGGCGCAGCTCGGGGATGCCGGAGCTGGGGGTGTATTTGGTAAAGCCCAGCTCGATGGCGGCCTGCGCGGCGGCCTTAATGTGGTCGGGCGTGTCGAAGTCGGGCTCGCCGGCGCCGAAGCTGCAGACGTCGAGGCCCTCGGCCTTCATGGCCTTGGCTTTCGAGTCGATGCTGAGGGTCAGCGAAGGGGTGAGAATCGTGGCGCGTTCGGAGAGTTCCATGGTCATGTTGGTTTTGGTTTTTGGGAGTTAGGAGAAAGCGGACGGCTACTTGCCAAACCAGCTTTCGATCAGCGGCTTCAGGTTATTTTCTTTGATCTGCACGATGCCCATCTCGCGCTTGGCGTTGTCGGCGGAGTCGCTGGCGTGCGCGGCATTGACCATAATGGTCTGGCCAAACTCGCGCCGAATGGTGCCGGGCGGCGCTTTCGAGGGATCGGTCGGCCCGAGCACTTCGCGGATTTTACGCACGGCATCCACGCCTTGGTAGCAAAGGGCGATGCACTTCTCGGAGCCGGGCTCGTTGCGCCGGTCCGCCGGGCAGTCGCTGGGCCGCTGGCCGGCCATGAATTTCACGATCTGCTCCCAGTTGTCGCGTCCGGTGATGGGCCCGAGCAGGTCGCCCAGCTTGGTCTGCACAGCGTCGCCGAGCGGCATGCCGAATTCCTTTTCGAGCAGCGTGCGCGCGGTTTCGCCCGCGCGGCCGCGCAGCTTGTCCTGCAAAACCTCGAGCACGGGGCCGTAGAATTCCTCGGCCTGCGCCACGCTCATGCGATGCACTTTGCACGCGATGATGTAGAGCCCCGTGCGGGAGAAAAGGTCGATCACGCCGCCGGGGCGCGAGTTCGGAAAGCGGAAGTTGTCCGGCTTGATGAGTACGAGTGATTTCTCGACCTTCGCGCCCGCGGGAAAGTTCACCGCCTCGTCGAGCAGCCCGCCATCCTTGTCCGAGTAGGCCGCCCACAACTTCAGATCGCTCTCCGCGCTGGCCGCGTCCGGCGGCGCAAGCACACCGGGCTCGAAGTAGGTGACGTTCCCGTTTTCGTCCTGGAGGTAGTCGCCATACGTGTCGCGGATGGTCTCGCCGCTGGTGCGCTCATTGACGATGTGCCCCACGGTCGAGCGCAGCTTGCTCACCGCGTCCTCGCCTTTGAATATCAGCATCAGCACCCGCGGATGCGTGTCGCCGTTCGGACCGAAATTCTGGAGCACGTACTTTTTGATCAGCTCTTGGGTCTCGCGGTGCCGCGGCTCCGGGTCGTTGACTATGCCCGCCGCGTATTTCTCCACCAGCTCCCGGCTCGGCGCGAACATCCGCGCGGCCACCACCTCCAGCCCCGTGCGCGAAATGAGCCGCGCGAGAATGCCGCCGGTCCGCGACTTGCGGATCGAGTAAGGCGTGACGAGCACGTAGGAAAGTTCTTCGGCCATAGATAAAAAGTGCCCGCGCGGCCCGCCGGAAAATCAGCTTTTCACGGCGCGGAACCCACGCAGGCAGGGGTTTTTGTGGTAAAAATTTCGGTTATTTTTTGGGGCGGGCAAGCTATCGGCGGGCAAGGCGAGGCGTCAACGGATTTTTCCCGGCCCGATGCCCGCGGATCATGATTTACCGCAGAGGCGCAGAGGACGCAGAGGTTTGGGAGGAATGAATTCTCTGCGAACCTCCGCGTCTTCTGCGCCTCTGCGGTAGAATTCCACGTCACATTTCAACAACCCGCACCGCCAGCCCGCTCACCCACTTCCCCTTTCGCACCACGCGCCCTATCCGCAGGCTAGCGCCGCGCAACGCCGCCACCACCTCCGCCTCCTGCACTCGCAGCACGCCGGAGAAAACCAGCCAGCCGCCCGGCGCGACGGCCGCGGCGAGCTTTGGCGCGACCTCGACGAGCAGGCCGCTGAAAAGATTCGCCGCCACCACCCGCCACGTCCGCGCGGGCTGCCAGGCGCGCACGTCGAGCTTCGTCACGGTCACGCTGGTCACGGCGTTGAGCTGCACGTTTTCCTTTGCCGTCCGCACCGCGTGCGGGTCGAAGTCGCCCGCCGCCGCGCGCCGCGCCCCGAGCAGCCGCGCGGCGATGGCGAGGATGCCGCTCCCGCACCCGAGATCGAGCATCTCCCACGGCTCGCCCGCCAGCTCGCCGCTGATGTCCGCGAGGAAGCGCAGGCACGTCGCCGTCGTCGCGTGATCGCCGGTGCCGAAGGCCATGCCCGCCGGGATGACCAGCACCGGCCGCGCGCCCAGCGTCTTTGGCAAAGCAGCGCGCTCCCGCTCGCTCGTCACGACCACCAGTTTCGTCCGCACGCGGATCGGCGCGCGCCCCGCCGTGCTCACCGCGCGCGGCGTTTTTTGCACGCTCACGCTGCCGCCAAACGCCGCCCGCAGCCGTTCCGCCTGCGTCCGCGTGAGCGCGAACACCTCGAGGCGAATCGTCTTGGCCCCCGGCAGCGCGGTGCTTGCCAGCCGGTCGCTGAACTCGCTCAGCCGGTCCCACCACACATCCTCCCACTGCGCCGCGCTGAGCTTGCGCCACATGCAGGGCGCGGGTTTCGGGCGGGCGGGGGCGGTCTTGGTGGGCATGGCCGTTTGTAGTGGAAAGGGCACCCGCGCCGCAATGCCGGCCGCCCGCGTTCAGTGGAGATGCCAGTAGCAGTCCCACGCGTTTTGCGCGACCAGCAGCGCGACCGCGCCGGACGCCACGCGCGGGTGGCGGGCGATGGGCTCCTCCAGCGCGCGATACGCGAGCAGCAGCCCCCCGGGGAGAAACGGCACGAGGTAGCGAAAGCAGGATTCGCTGTGCAGCGCCCACGAGGGAAACATCACCGCCGCGGTAAGCAGGAACGGCGCGATGAGCACGGTGTCGCCCGCGCTCAGCGGCACGCGCCAGCCGAGGGCGCGCACCCTTCTCACCCCGAACCACGCGAGCCCGCCGAGCAGCGCCACGCTCACGCCCGCACGCCAGTCGAGCGGCTCGCGCTCGGTGGGTTCGCCTTCCAGTTCATCGAAGCGGCCGATGACCAGCGCCGGGAGAATGCCCTGAATGACGAGCCGGGCCTGATGCGGCCAGGCGTGGAGGTGCTTCAGGCTGTAGGCGGGTTGGGCGTAAAGCTTGCCGTGGCGCGCGGCCACGCGCGGCGTCTCTACGCGCGCATACCACACCGCCGCGGGCAGCGGGAAAAGCGCCACCGCCAGCGCGCACGCCACCGCCGGCCAGACCTCGCGCCACGCGGGCCGCGCCGCCGCGCGCAGCGCCAGCACCGCGCCCGCGAGCAGCACCGCGAGCGCGGCGAGCACGAGCCCATTCTCCCACGGCGCGGGGGTAAAGGTCTGCCGCCGCGTGAGGCCGTGGTAGGCCACCGGCGCGAGCAGCAGCGCACCCGCCGCGAGCACGCCGCCCGCGTGCCACAGCCGTCGCGCGCCGTCGGCGGTGGCGGCGCGTTCGCGGAGGCGCGCGGCATTTTCCGAAAGCCACCACAGCCACGCGAGCGAGGCGGCGGACTGGAGCAGCGCGAGTTTGAAAACGTAAAACGCCGCGCCCATCGCTGCGGCCAGCGCGAGCCAGTTTCCCGCCGAGCGCGCGCGCGCCACGCGGAAGGTCAGGAGCTGCACCACGCCGCCGAGCAGAAACGTGGTGGCGTAGCACGGGTGCGCAAACGTGGTGTAATGCGTGACCGCCGAGTCGGCGCACGCCAGCAGCACGCTCAGCGCGAAGGCCACACGCTCGCGCACCACAGTACGCAGGCTCAGGTACGCCACCACCACGGCGAGGCTGCCGATGACCACCACCGGCATCCGCAGCGTAGCGAGGCTGACGCCAGAAAGGCGGATGAGCAGGCTGGCGAAAAACTCCTGCACCGGCGCGCCATAGTTCGTGCCCGAGATGTAGAGCAGCCATTCGCCACGCGCCATGCGCTCGGCTGTGGGCAGCGCATACCACAGTTCGTCCGCCTCGGTGAAAGACCGCGTCACCGCGTACGGCACGCGCCAGACGAGGGCCAGCAGCAGGAGCGTGGCTGCGCCAAACCAGCCCGCGCGCTGGCGCGTCGCGGCGGCGTCGGCAGGCGTGGGCGTGGGCACGGGTCAGGCGACGAAAAGCAGGGCGTCGTCGCCAGTGAGCGCGGGGTCGATCATGGAGTAGAGCGTGAAGCCGGACGCGGTGAAGGCGAAGTAGGTGGCCGACGCATTGCGCGAGGCCGGGAGCGCGCCGACGAAGAGCGACAGGCCGCGCTTGGCTCCGGGTGGCGCGGCCTCGCGCGGGCCTTCCACCACCCACTGCGCGCGCTCGAAAATCTTCCGCAGCCGCCCCGCGCGCGCGTGGGCGTTCACGTTGCCGGCGGGGGCACCGATGGTGATCGCGCGCGCTGGGAAGGCGCTCAGATTGTGCAGCAGCGCGGCCTCGGCTTCCGGCGCGAAGCCCCCGGCCAGCGCAGCTTCCGCCCCGGGAGTGACCCAGCGCAGCCTCGCCGAGGCGAGGGACAAAGCGTTTTCCGGCGGCTGGATTTCCGCGGCCGGCGCGGCGGTGGTTTGCATTTCGCCAGGCGGCTGAGGCGCCGGCGTTTCGAGGGCGCGCACGCGATCTTCCAGGGCTTCGAGGCGCGCGAGCAGCGCCGCGACATCGGCGGCGTCTGGCCGTGCCGCCGGCAGTTCGCCCGGGGCCGCGACTTCTGGCGCGCTGAGATCGATGGCCGCGCGGCATTTCGGGCACTGCACGCGTTTGCTGCGCCCGGCGGCGGCGGACTTGATGGTGTGCCCGCATTCGGGGCACTGTGTGGCCCGGCTTGGTCTCGTGGAGTTGGGCGCGACCATCGGCGGTTAGCGGGCGGCGGCCACGGGGACGCAATTTCCGCAGAGAAACTCCGTCTCCGCTAGGCTGAGCAGAGGAGACGCCGCCAGTCGCGGGAAATCCGCGCGCAGGCGCGGCACGCGGATGGCGGCGGCACAACTCGGGCAGGTGGCCTCCCGGTCCTGCAGGCGCACATCGATCCCAAGCTTCGCGTCGCATTTGGTGCAGAGGAACTTCATCTCCACCGCGAGAATCTCGGTTGGAAAAGCGGGCAGCGCACCGCCGAGATATTCCAGCGACGCCCCCAACGACGGCACCGGCACCATGCGCAGGCAGTGCGGACACTCCGCCACGCCACCCGCGGGCTCGGCGGAAGTGTGGAGTTTTCTCCCGCAGACCACACAAAAAAAGGCGAGATCGGGCATGGGTTTGGGTGTGGGGCCGGGCCGGAAAATCGCGCCTCAGCCAAGCTTGACGCGCCGAAGCTGTCACACTATTACTGGTGGTCAAGGCCAATCTTAAACCCCTATATATGGGGTTAAATGCCTCCTTCCCCCTTTTCCCCTCACACTTTCGCCGATTCCTAGGATAATCCGGTAACTCCGCATGAAGACCCTTCCGCCGCCCATGTCCGCCAGCAGCCATGCACTGGCTGATTTGCAGCCGGCGCGCGTCCAGTTTATCCAGCAGACTTTCCCCGAAGCCCTCACCGATAGGCGCGGCGCGGTGGCACAGCACTCGCCGGGCGTCATCCGGTGGATTCACGACCGGCTGTTTGTGGATGGCTGGAAAGTCCCGGCGGTGCATTCGGAGCTGGGCCGGTCCTTGCGGAAAGTGCGGACCATCGCGGTGACTAGCGGGAAGGGCGGGGTGGGCAAGACGACCTTCACCGTCAATCTCGCCGTGGCCCTGGCGCAACTCGGCCACCGCGTGCTGGTTTTCGACGCCGATCTCGGCATGGCGAACGTCCACGTTTTTGCCGGCATCAATCCCACGGCCACGCTGCTCGACGTGATCGACCGGCGGGCGCATCTCGCCGCCATCATGCAGCCGGGGCCCGAGGGCATTCAGGTGCTGTGCGGCGCATCTGGCATCAGCCGTCTCGCGGAAATGAGCGCGTCGGTGATCGAGGCACTGGGCCGTGAATTGCTGACGGTGGCGGCGGATTTCGATGTGCTCATCATCGACACCGGCGCGGGCATCTCAACCATGGTCACGCATTTCCTCAGCCTCGCGCAGGACGGCGTAGTGGTGGCCACGCCCAATCTCGCCGCCACCCTCGATGCCTACGGGCTCGTGAAAGTGGCCCATGAAAGCCGCATGGCGACGCGCCTGCATGTGCTCATCAACCAGGCCGACGACGATAACCAGGCGGCGCTCGTGACCGAGCGGATCGTCGGCTGCGCGCGCCAGTTCCTCGCCATGCCGCTGGGCGATCTCGGCTGCCTCTGGCGCGATCCCGCCTTCGAGCAGGCCAATCAAAAACGCCGTCCGCTCGTCGCCCTCGATCCGACGAATAAGAATGCCCGGCGCATCATGGAAATCGCCCGGCGGCTCACCGCTCCGCCCGTCGCAGCCGCGCACGCCGCCGCATGAAGCCGCGCACCTTTTTCCGCCCGTCAAACACCCGCCAGTAACCGCTGCCATGAACCCACCTCTCGAACAACTCAGCTCCGCCCGATACGAAGGCGGAGTGCCCGCCGATCCCTTCGCCGACCTCGTCGCCACGCCGCCCGTCGACCCGGCAGGGATCGTGCCGTTTGCGCCCGCGGGTAATTTCGTCAGCTACTACGGCCTGCGCGAAAACCCCTTCCCCGACAGCGTGAATCCCGGCTTCTTTTTTCGCACCGAAAGTCACGCCGAGGCCTATCGTAACATGCTGCTCGCGGTGGAGTTTCAGTCGTCGCTCGGCATGGTCACCGGGCCCAGCGGCACGGGCAAAACGCTCGTCTCACAACTGCTCCTCCAGCACCTCGACCGGCCCGAGTATCACGCCGTGCTCGTGCTCGTGACGCCCGGCCTCAGCAAGACCGGCCTGCTGCGCGAGATTCTCTCGGAGCTCGATCTCGCGCTGCCCGTCGGCATCAGCCGCGTGCAGGACTTGGTGAAACTGCTCGGCAATCACATCATCGAGCTGCACGGGCAGGGGCAGCGGCTGGTCATCATTATCGACGAAAGTCACCTCCTCTCCGCGGACTGCCTGCACATCGTGCGGACCATCAGCAACATCGAAACCCCGCTGCTCAAGCTCACCACCTGCCTGCTCTTTGGCGAGGCCCGCCTCGCCGACCGGCTCGACCATCCGAGCTACGAATCCCTCCGCAATCGCATCTACATGCGCAGCGCGCTCCAGCCACTCACGCCCGAAGACGCCGCGCAGTACACCCGCTACCGCCTGATGACCGCCGGCCGGCTCGACGATCTTTTCACCGACGCCGCGCTCACCGCGCTGCACCAGCATGCCGCCGGCATCTGCCGCTCGCTGAATAAGCTGGCCATGCTCAGCATGATCGAAGGCGCGACGCGCCAGAGTCCGCTGATCGACGAGGAAATCGTCAACGCCGCCGCGCGCCGGATGTGATGGACGGCGACGCCCCACCCGCCTCGGACCGAAGCACGAAAACGAACCTTCGCCGTGGGCGCCACTCGGCCATGGATCAGCGCACCGCGGGAAAACCAGTGCGCGCCACGACTGCTGCGGAACAGGATTTTTTGCTCGGCGGCGAAGCTCCGCCCGCCGCCCGCCGCCCGGACCTTCCGCCGCCACCTTCGGGGTAACCTCACACTTCCTCGGCGATTACCGCAGTGGCAAATTGCGCCTATCGAGCCGCGGCTTCGTGGGTTTGGTCTGAATCCGCCTTTTTCCCATGAAACTCCGCTCCACCCTCCTCGCCCTCGTTCTCGCCACCACCGCTTTCGCCGGGCCGGAGAATCTGCTGCGCAACGGCTCCTTCGAAGGCGGGCTGCTCTACTGGCACCAGATCGATCCGAAAAACGACACGCTCGTGCGCGACGCGGCGGTGGGCGAGTTCGCCCTGCGCATCGCCAAGGGCAACGTAATGAGCGCCCCCTTCGTCGCCGTGCGCGGCGAGCCCGTGACGGTCAGCTTTTTCGTGAAAGGCGAGAAGCCTGGCCGCGTCGGCGTGCAGATGCCGCCGAGCGCGCGCGAGGTCGGGACGAAGGCGCACCGGCTCTGGCAGCGGGAGGCGGAGCAGAGCGCGGAGATCGGCACCGAATGGCGGCGTGTCTCGTTCACCTGGAAGGCCGACGTGCCGCCGGACGGTTTCTGGCCAAATCCGCATTATCTCGTGCAAATCGGTGGCTACGATCAGCCGATCCTCATCGACGGCGTGACGGTGGTGCTCGGGAAAGAAGGACCGCCGGCCTACGTGCCGCGGCGCGAGGTCGAGGTGGTGGCGGAATGCGCGAATCTGCCGGGGTGGGACGGCGCGGCGGGCAATGCCTTCGACAAAGGCACGACGGCGCAAATGGTCGCGCACGTCTCGAATCCGGGCGCGCAACCGCGTGAGGTGACGGTGCGCTGGCAGCTCGTGGATTATGAGGGCGAGACGCCAGTCGCCGCGCCGGTGGAAAAGAAAGTCACGATCGCCGCGGGCAAAACTCTTTCCGAAAAAACGCCGCTCGCGCTCACGCGCAACGGCTTCGTGTTCGCCCGCCTCTCGGTGATCGATGCCAAGGGCACGGTGCTCGACAAATCGGATTTTCCGCTGACCTCGATCCCGTATCCAAAGGCGGCGACGAAGCCCGATTTCCGCGAGCGTTTCGGCGGCTCTTTCGCGGGCGGTTTGCAGATGCTCCAGAAATATCAGCGCCTCGGCTTTGGCTGGACGCGCTGGTTTCCCGAGACGAAGTGGCAGTACTTTCAGCCGAAAGCGGGCGACGCTTTCGACTGGCATCAGGACAAGTTCGACCTCGCTGCGCGGCACGGCGTCTCGCAGCACGTCGTGCTCTACGGCTGGCCGCCAGGGCTGATGGATAAAGAGCACAGCGGCCAGCCGCTCCCGCTCGACATGAAATGGAGCACCGACGATCCGAAGTGGGACGACCTCAGCATCGAGACCGCGTGGGACAAATTCGTGAAGGCCGCGGCGGCGCACTTCAAGGGGCAGTCGGTGATTTTCGAGATCGAGAACGAGCCGGAGTTCGACAAGTGGGAGAAGCACCACGGCGAATACGCGAAGTTCAACATCCGCACCGCAAAGCTCCTCCGCGCGACCGATCCGAAGGCGAAGATCATGGTCAACAATGTCTATGGCATCCCGAGCGCGGTGAACGCGGCGTTCTTCAAAGCGGGCGGGCTGAAATACATCGATGCCGTCTCGTGGCACGACTACCACGCGGGCTGGCTGACCGATGCGACCGGCATCAAGAGGATGCGGCAAAACATGGACGAAGCCGGTGGCAAGAATGTCGAGATTTGGTTCAACGAAGGCTGGGCCTACACGAACACCGCGGTCGATGAGCCGATCGCCTGCACGCATCTAACCGCTGCGCAGAGCACGAATGCGCAGGCCGACAGCGTCGCGGAGATGACCGTCGCCGGCCAGGAGAAGACGATCCTTTTTCACACCGGCTACGAAGACCACGGGCAGAGCTTTTGGGATTACAGCGGACCGGGCACGCTCCTTTGGGACTGGTACGGCTACTCGCTGCCGCTGGTGGCGATGTGGAATGTGCTGAATCACCACATCGGCATCAGCGACGAGGTCGGTTTCGTGCGGCCGCCCGGCGCGAATCTGTGCATTTTCCAGGACCTGCGTAATGGGCGCGGCGTGCTCGTGGCGTATGCGGATCGTGAGTCGAAGGAGGACGCCGTCGTCGAGCTGCCGGATGCGGTGCAAAATTACCCCGGCCAGCGCTTCGCCGGTGCGGTGCCCGGCTACGTCGTAGAGGACCTCATGGGCAACGCCACGCCGCTGGCCGGTCGCCGCCTGGTGCTTTCAAAAACCGGCCGCCCCTCGCTGCTCTACCTCGCGGGAAATGCTGACGGCAAAGCGATGCTCGCCGCGCTCGCGCCGCTCGACCGGAAAAACGCCAGCTTCGTCACAGCCGCACCGGGAGCCGCGCCCGTCTTCCGCCTGCCGCCGGTGTGGGAAGGCAAAGCCAAAGACTCCAGCGAAGGCAGCGTGGCCCTCGCCAGCGGTCAGCCGATCTGGAAGCTCGAGCAGCTCTGGCCCGACGACTGGAAAAAGAGCGAAAACTTTCGCCCGATGACGTGGAACGGCACGGACTGGAACGTGAAGGAGGGCGGTTTTGGCGGGCAGCCCGGCGCGAATTTGAAAGACGGCACGCTGAGTTTTGGGACGCGCGCGCCGCACGGAAAGGACAACGACCGCCATCTGCGCACCGCCGGGCTCACGTTCATCGCGCCGCGCGCGGGCACTTACCGCCTGCACGGCACGGTCTCGGCGCGCATGTGGGACAGCGGCAACAAAACAACGCTGCACCTTTTGAAAAAGACCGCGGACGGCGTCGGGCCGGTCGGTGAGGTGACCATTCCCAATGGCGGCGAAATCGCGCTGGAAGGCCAGACCGTCGAACTCGCCATCGGGCAGGAACTCACGCTGCTCCCGCAAATCGACGGCATGTTTGCCGGCGGCGATTGCAAGCTGAAGGATTTCTCGATTTCGCTCGGCGACCCGGCCGCCGCGCCCGCTACGCGAAAAGCGCCGTGACCGGCTTCGCCTTCACCAACTCACGCGGCTGGTTGAGGTGGTTATAGACGATCGTATCAGGATCAATCCCGCAGGCGTGGTAGATGAGCGCGAGCAGCTCGGTGGGATGCACGGGATCTGATTTCGGGCTGGAGCCGGTAGCGTCGCTCTCGCCGTGGACGTAGCCACGCTTGATGCCCGCGCCGGCCACGCATGCCGTGTAGCAGTACGGCCAGTGGTCGCGCCCGTCGGCGCTGTTCACATTGCCGCTCGTGCTCACGCCGCGCTCCGGCGTGCGGCCAAATTCGCCGAGCGCCACGACCAGCGTTTCATCCAGCAGCCCGCGCTGATCGAGATCGTCGATGAACGTGCTGAACCCCGCGTCGAGCATCGGCCCGGCCTGGTTCTTGATGCGGTTGGTGAGGTCCGCGTGCGTATCCCACGAATGGTTGTCCGAGTTCGCGACTTTCGGCCAAATGACCTCCACCACGCGCGTCCCCGCTTCCACCAGCCGCCGCGCGAGCAGCAGGCTTTGGCCAAACGTGTTCAAGCCATAGCTGGCGCGCATCTTTTCCGTCTCACGGTCGATGGCGAAAGCATCGCGCGCCTTCCCGCTCGTGATCAGGTCGAGCGCCTTCCCGTAATATTCGTCGAGGTGGTAGTTCTCCACCGCCTTGTCGATGTCCGGCATGGTCTGCTCGATGGACTGCCGCAGCGACGCCCTCCGTTTCAACCGCATCGCGAAAACATCCGGCCGCAGGTTCAGGTCATCTACGCGGATGCGGTTCATCTTCGTCATGTCCATGTCATCGCCGTCGGGAAACAGCGTGTACGGATCAAAGCCCTTGCCGAGAAAACCCGCCGTGCCGCCCTTGCCCACGACGTTACTTTCCTGCAAAGGCCGCGGCAGCATAACGAACGGCAGCATCGGCTCCGTCGGCGGTTTCAGC
>JANPHJ010000131.1:0-9202 GCA_031424395.1 Chthoniobacter sp. | reverse complement strand
CATCTTCTTCTTCGCCGCGCAGCGGCTCTGGCAGTGGAGTCCTCTGCGGGCCGGACTGACGTGCCTGTTTTTCGGCTCGATCGAAGTGGTTTTCTTCACCGCCAATTCCCTCAAGATCATGCACGGGGGCTGGTTTCCACTGGTCTCGGGAGCAGCCATTTTCTTCGTGATGATGACGTGGAAAAAGGGCCGCACCCTGCTCCATGAGAGCCTTCCGCCGGGCATGCCTCTCGATGATTTCATCGCCTCCATCAGCATCGCCGGCACGCTCGACGAGCAGAATAAACTGCACCGCAGCCAGGGCACCGCCGTCTTTCTCGCCGGCAATCCCGAGGGCACGCCCAATGCGCTGATCAAAAATATCAAACACAACCAAATCCTCCACCGGCAGAACATCCTCCTGACCATCGTCACCGATCCCACCCGGCCGCACGTCCCCTCAGAGGAGCGTGTGCAGGTGAGCGACCGCACGGAGGGTTTCTTCCGGGTCATCGCCAGCTTCGGCTTCATGGAGAGCCCGCACATTGATGAAGTCATCCGCGCCGCCGGCACGCAGGGGCTGGCCATCCATCGCGACAACACCACATTTTTCGTGGGCAAAGAGCGCATCGTGGTCACGGCCAAGACCGGCATGGCCCCGTGGCGGGAGCACCTCTTCGCCTTCCTCAGCAAAAACTCCGAGAACGCCGCCGACTTTTTCCAGCTCCCGCCCGACCGCGTCTATGAGGTCAGCCAGGTGGTGGAAATTTAGCGCCGTCGGCTTGGCGGCTGTGGTCCAAGCACGATCGTCTCCGTAGCCCGAATGCAGCCGCTCTAACACCCCGCCCCCCGCGCATCGGTTGAGCAAGACGATGGGCCCCGAGGCTACGCGGCGCCTTTGGGCTCGACCATCGGATTGAGTTGCGGCGCTTTCGGGAATCCGGCAGCCTGCGCCGCTCCCATGCACGAGCCGCGCGCCGCTCCTCTCTCACCCGCTCCATCGCCGCCCTCGGCGTGGTCTATGGCGACATCGGCACGAGCGTGCTTTACGCCTTCAAAGAATGTCTGGAGCACGGCCTGCACACCGACCGGGAGATCATCGGCGTGCTGTCGCTGATCATCTGGAGCCTCTTCACCCTCGTCTCGGTGAAGTATCTCGCCATCGTCATGCGGGCCGACAACCAGGGCGAGGGTGGCATCCTCGCCCTGCTCTCGCTGGCTTTTCCGCAGGATGCGAAAACCCGCGGCCTCGCGGCGGGCGGGATGATCGCGGTGGGCATCGCGGGCGCGTCGCTGCTGTATGGCGACGGGGTCATCACGCCAGCCATCTCGGTGCTCTCGGCGGTCGAGGGGCTGAAGCTCGCGACAGCGGGCATCAAGCCTTTCATCGTGCCGCTGACCTTGGGCATCCTCGCGGGGCTTTTCGCCGTGCAGTCGAAAGGGACGGGGGCGATTGGCAAATGGTTTGGCGGCGTGATGCTGCTGTGGTTTTCCCTCCTGGCGGTGCTCGGGGTCATGCACATCGCCGACCATCCCAGCGTGCTGTGGGCGCTCAGTCCGTATGAAGGCCTGCACTATCTCACCCACCACGGGAAGGCCGCGCTCATCGTCATGGGCAGCGTTTTTTTTCCTCGTCGTCACGGGCGGCGAGGCGCTCTACGCGGACATGGGCCATTTCGGACGGCGGCCCATCTCGCTGGCGTGGACTTTCCTCGTCTGCCCGGCGCTGATCCTAAACTACCTCGGGCAGGGCGCGCTCGTCCTCGCCAACCCCGCGGCACGGGATAATCCGTTCTATCTCATGGCTCCAAGCTGGGCGCTGTATCCGCTCATCGCGCTGGCCACCGCGGCCACGATCATCGCGTCGCAGGCGCTCATTTCTGGCGCCTTTTCACTGACCATGCAGGGGATTCAAATGGGCTACGTCCCGCGCATGGAAATCCGCCACACCTCGCAGGATGAGCACGGGCAAATCTACATCCCCAAGCTGAACTTCATCCTCTTCATCGGCTGCTCGGCGCTGGTCATCGGCTTTGGCAGCGCCAGCGCGCTGGCCAGCGCCTACGGCATCGCCGTCACGCTGACCATGCTGGCGACCACGGCCATTTTCTTTTTCGCCGCGCAGCGACTCTGGCAGTGGAGCCCGCTGCGGGCCGGGCTGACGTGCGCGCTGTTCGGCTCCATCGAGGCGGTTTTCTTCGCCGCGAATTCGCTCAAAATTTTCAGCGGCGGCTGGTTTCCGCTGGTCGCCGGGGCGTTCATTTTTCTCGTGATGATGACGTGGAAAGACGGCCGCACCGTACTGCGCCAAAGCCTCCCGCCCGGACTGCCGCTGGACGATTTCATCGCCTCGATCAGCATGGCCGGCACGCTCGACGAGCACCACAAACTCCATCGCAGCCAGGGCACTGCGGTCTTCCTCGCGGGCAATCCCAACGGCACGCCGAACGCGCTGATCAAAAACATCAAGCACAACCAAATCCTCCACCGGCAGAACATCCTCCTCACCATCATCACCGACCCGAACCGCGCTTATGTTCCCGCCGCCGAGCGCGCCGAAGTGAGCGACCGCACGGAAGGCTTCTTCCGCATCGTCGCCAGCTTCGGCTTCATGGAGACGCCGCACATCGACGAAGTCATTCGCGCCGCCGGCGAGCAGGGCTTGGCCATACATCGCGACAAGACCACTTTCTTTGTCGGCAAAGAGCGCCTCGTGGTCACCGACAAACCGGGGATGGCAAAGTGGCGCGAACACCTTTTCACCCTCCTCAGCAAACACTCCGAAAACGCCGCCGACTTTTTCCACCTCCCGCCCGACCGCGTCTATGAGGTCAGCCAGGTGGTGGAAATCTGACGCTGCCTAGCTTAGCGGCTGGGTAAAGAGTCGTCCCGTCGGGACGAACGAGCGTAGATACCATCTTAATTTTCGGCTGGTTGGAGTGGGTGGTGAGTGGGGTCATAGGCGGTTTGGTTTTTGAGGATGCAGAAGGCGATTTTGAGGAGTTTGTGGAGAACGGCGCAGACGACGGCGAGTTTGCTTTTGCCGGCGGCGGCGAGGCGTGGAGTTCGCTGGCGGGCAGTTCGCTGTAGCGGCCGGTGGCTTCGAGCACGGTGAGCGGCGGGGCGGGGCCGAGCTTTTGGCACAGCCCACGGGCCGCCTGAAAGGATGGCTTTGTCGCGTAGCGACATTTGCAGGCTCAGACGTCGCGACGCGACGGTGCCGCGCTGCACCTCATCCGCGGGCTGAAGCCCACGGCTATTATCAAGCGTCCCGCTGGGACGCAACGCGACGCCGACTTTTTTACACCGCCTCAGCGGTTGTCCTTCAGCTTCGCCAGCAGCCGCAGAATTTCGAGATAGAGCCAGACCAGCGTCACCATGAGGCTGAAGGCCCCGTACCATTCCATGTACTTCGGCGCCCCGGCCTGCGCGCCGCGCTCGATGAGGTCAAAATCCAGCACCAGATTCAGCGCCGCGATCACCACCACCACGATGCTAAAGCCGATCCCCACCACGCCGCTCCCGAAAATCCCCGGGATCTGCACCCCGAAAAACCCCAGCACCATGCTCACCAGATACACCACCGCGATCCCGCCCGTCGCCGCGATCACGCCCAGCTTGAACTTCTCCGTCGCCCGGATGTAGCCGCTCTGATACGCCGCCAGCAGCGCGAACAACGTCCCGAAAGTCATCGCCACCGCCTGGAAAACGATCCCGCCATAGCGCGCCGCGAAGACCGCCGAGATGCCCCCGAGAAACAGCCCCTCCAGCACCGCATACGCCGGCGCCAGCACCGGCGCCCACGTCTGCTTGAAGCACAGCACCAGCGCCACGATGAACCCGCCGAACACCCCCAGCATCATCAGCCCCATCCCCCCGCCGGCCCCCAGACTCCACGTATAGCTGGCCGAGATCGCCGCCAGCGCCAGCAGCATCAGCGTCTTCGTCGCCGTGCCGCGGATGGTCATCACGTCGGTATCGCCGCCGAAAGCCGTGCGGGTGAAAGTGTCCGCGCGCAGCGTTGGATTGGAAGTAGTCATAGGCGCGCAATCTCCGCACCGTTCGCCGGGACGACAAGAAATCATTCGCCGGAGGAAGACGGCCGCACTATCCGGCCCCGGCGCGGAAGACGCGCCAGCATTCGAGGAAGCCGGGGGAGAAGTCCTGCGGGCGGGCGGCGATCCAGCGGGCGATTTGCGCGAGGGTGAAGAAGGCGCCGCTCTCGATCTCGGCGGGCGGGAGGCGGAAGGGGCCGTCGTGCTGCGCGCGGTAGAGGCGCACGAATTCCCAGCCGGTGCCGGTGCTGGCGGGGAGGGCGGCGATTTCCTCGACGGCGGCCTCGACGCCCAGCTCCTCGCGGAGTTCGCGCGGGGCGGTGGCGGCGTAGTCGTCCCCGGCATTGACGTGGCCGGCGTCGCTGGAGTCCCACTGGCCGGGGTGCTTGTCCTTCCATCGGGAGCGCTTTTGCAGAAAGAGGTCGCCGAGGGCGTTGAAGACGAAAATGTGGACGGCGCGGTGGCGGAGGTTTTGCCCGTGGACGGTGAAGCGCGAGGTCTGGCCGGTGACGCGATCCTGCTCATCCACCACGTCGAAGATTTCGCCATGCACATCCTGCGCGGCGGCCGCGGGGGCTGCCCCGCTCGCGAAATTGGTGAGCGCGATCCACTGCTCCAGCGAGAGTTCTTCGGCGCGCGTCGTTTCCAACACGCCGAGGTGCGCGCAGAGCGGCGGCCAGTCGAGCCCTTCCTCCGCGAGGTTTTTGCGCAGCAGTTTTCTCCGCTGCGAGAAGCCCTGCTTCACCAGTTTGCGAAAGCGCGCGCCGTCGCACTCCGGCAGCTCGCCGACGGGACGCGGCGTGAGGGCGACTACGGCGGAGTCCACATTCGGTGCGGGATGAAAGACCGAGCCGGGCATGGTGCGCAGATATTTCACCCGCCAGCGCCGCCCGATGAGCAGGGTGAGCGCGCCGTAGGCTTTGGTCCGCGGCCCGGCGGAAAGGCGCTCGGCGAGTTCCTTTTGCAGGGTGAAAATAAGCGTGCTGACCGGGCTCGGCTCGTCGGTGAACTGGAAAAGAATCTGGCTCGAAACGTAGTACGGCAGATTGCCCAGCACCTTCACCGGCCCGCGCGCAAACAGCTCCCGCACGTCGAATTCCGTGGCGTCGCCGTGGATGCTCTCCACGCCGGGAAACCGCTCGGCGAGGAAGCCGCACATGCGCCCGTCCTTCTCGATGAGCAGCCCGTTCGCCGAGCGCGCGAGCGCGAATTCCGTGAGCGCGCCGAGCCCCGGCCCCAGCTCCAGCCAAGCGTCACCCGGCTTGATCGCGAGCTGCGCCACGATCCATTCCGCGAGGTTTTGGTCGTGGAGAAAATTCTGCCCGAGGCTGCGCGTCGGCTGCATGCCGAGCTGCGCGAGGCTGGCGGTGATGGTGGAGAGCTTCATGTGGGCGCGGAGCGTAGCTTGGATTTTCCTCCAAACCCAACGCCGGATTAAGGATGAGGTATGAGGTATGAAGGATGAGTGATGAATCCGCCGTTCATACCTCATCCTTCATACCTCATACCTCGCACCTTCCGTCGCCCGCCCCGCATTGACGCCTAGAGCGCGCGGTAACTACCCTCGCCGCCATGCCGCCCGACGCCACCCCCGAGCACCTCCGCCTCGAAGAAGACGCCCGGCGCGAGGGCAACTGGAAACGCTGGGGTCCGTATCTCGCCGAGCGGCAGTGGAGCACGGTGCGCGAGGACTATTCGGCGAATGGCGATGCGTGGAATTATTTCCCGCACGACCACGCGCGCAGCCGCGCCTACCGCTGGGGCGAGGACGGGTTGCTCGGCATCACCGACCGCGAGGGCCGGCTGTGTTTTGCAGTCGCACTGTGGACTGGGCGCGACCCGATTTTGAAGGAGCGCATTTTCGGCCTCACCAATCCCGAGGGCAATCACGGCGAAGACCCGAAGGAGGTCTGGCACTACCTCGACTCCACGCCCACGCATTCCTACATGCGCGCGCTTTACAAATATCCGCAGGCCGAGTTTCCCTACGTCCGGCTGGTTGAGGAAAACGCGCGGCGCACGCGGCAGGATCGCGAGTTCGAACTCGAAGACACCGGCGTGTTCGACGAGTCGCGCTACTTCAATGTCACCGCCGAATACGCCAAGGCCGCGCCCGACGACATCCTCATCCGCCTTACGCTCGCGAACCGCGGCCCCGACGCCGCGCGGCTGCATGTGCTGCCGACGCTGTGGTTTCGCAACACCTGGTCGTGGGGCTGCATCCACGAAGGCTGCACGCTGAAGCCGCGCCTCAGCCAGCTCGACGCGCGCACGCTCACGGCCACGCACGAGACGCTCGGCGAATTCCGTTTCGCCATCGACACGGATGCGCCCTGGCTTTTCACCGAAAACGAAACGAACGACGCGCGGCTTTTCGGCACCACGAATCTCTCGCCGTACGTGAAAGACGGCTTTCACGAAGCCATCGTCCACGGACGCGCGGAAGCGGTGAACCCGCGCGGCTTCGGGACCAAGGCCGCGCCGCATTGCGTGCTCGAAATCCCCGCCGGCCGCGAGGTCGTCCTCCGCCTGCGCCTTGCCCCCGCGACCGACTGGCCGGCCGCGCCCTTCGCGGATTTCGACGACGTCTTTGGCGAGCGCATCACGGAAGCGGCGGCGTTTTTTGAAACCAAGTACGCACCCGCGCTCGGAGCCGAGGCGCGCAACGTCGTGCGCCAAGCCTACGCCGGGCTGCTGTGGTCGAAGCAATTCTACAATTACGTCGTGAAGGAATGGCTGGCCGGCGACCCAAACATGCCGCCGCCGCCCGCCGGGCATCAAAACGGACGCAACCGCGACTGGCGGCATCTTTTCAACGCCGACATCATCTCGATGCCCGACAAATGGGAGTACCCGTGGTACGCGGCGTGGGACCTCGCCTTTCACATGATCCCGATGGCGCGCGTCGATCCCGCCTTTGCCAAAGAGCAGCTCCTGCTTTTTCTCCGCGAATGGTACATGCACCCGAGCGGCGCGATCCCCGCCTACGAGTGGAATCTCCGCGACGTGAATCCGCCCGTCCACGCGTGGGCCTGCTGGCGCGTCTATAAAATCAGCGGCAAGCCTGGCGCGCGCGACACGCAGTTCCTCGAACGCGTCTTTCAAAAGCTGCTCATCAACTTCACCTGGTGGGTGAACCGCAAGGACGTGCAGGGCAAACACATCTTCGCCGGGGGCTTCCTCGGGCTCGATAACATCGGCCTCTTCGACCGCTCAAAGCCGCTGCCCAGCGGCCAGTCGCTCGCCCAGGCGGACGGCACGGCGTGGATGGCTTTCTATTGCGAAACGATGCTCGCCATCGCCCTCGAACTCGCGCTCACCAATCCCGCGTACGAAGACATCGCCTCGAAATTTCTCGAACACACCGTCGAGATCGTGGACGCGATGAACGACGTCGGCGAAGGCGGGCTGTGGGATGAGGCGGACGGATTTTACTACGACCAGCTCCTCATCGAAGGCCGCCATAAAGTCCCGCTGCGCGTGCGCTCCATCGTCGGGCTGCTGCCGCTTTTCGGCGTGGAGATCATCGAGCAAAGCACGCTCGACCGGCTGCCCGGCTTCAAGAAACGGCTGAAATGGTTCATCAAAAACCGTTTCGATCTCGCCGAGAATATTTCCTACCTCGAACAGCGCACCGCCGACGGTCGGTGCGTCCGCCGGTTGCTCGCCATTCCCACGCGCGAGCGGCTGCTGCGCGTGCTGAAATACGTGCTCGATGAAAAGGAATTCCTCTCCCCTTACGGCATCCGCTCGCTCTCCCGCGTCTATGGCGACGCGCCCTATTATTTGAATCTCGAAGCCGCGGACTACTGCATCGGCTACGAGCCCGCCGAATCGCAGACCGACATGTTTGGCGGCAACTCCAACTGGCGCGGCCCCGTCTGGCTGCCCATGAACTACCTGCTCATCGAGGCGCTCGAACGCTACCACCATTTCTGGGGCGACGCGCTCCAGGTCGAATTCCCCACCGGCTCCGGCAAGCTCATGAATCTCGCCCAAGTCGCGCACGAACTCGCCCGCCGCATCACCCACCTTTTTCTCCCGGATAAAAGCGGCGCGCGCCCCTGCTTCGGCGGCGATCCCCGCTACGCCAGCGACCCGCACTGGCGCGACCATCTGCTTTTCCACGAGCACTTCTGCGGCGAAACCGGCCGCGGCCTCGGCGCCTCGCACCAGACCGGCTGGACCGCGCTCATCACCCGCTGCATGAACATGGTCGCCCGCGAGCCGCAGGAGTAAGCGAATCATTTTCTTTACCGCAGAGGCGCAGAGGACGCGGAGGAAGCAGCGGGTTAAATTTTCCGGAGTCACTCCTGCTTTTTCGTCCTCCTCTCTGCGGACCTCTGCGTCCTCTGCGTCTCTGCGGTAAAACAAAACCCCGCCATTCCAGTTGAGCCTTCACATCCGTCGGCGATGCTCCTCCCGCATGCCCGTGCCCGAGAAAGCCGACCCGAAAATCAAGCTCCGCGATGTCCCGCACAAGCCGGGCGTCTATCTCATGCGCGACCGTTTCAACCGCGTGATCTACGTGGGCAAAGCGCGCGATCTGCGGAAGCGCGTGGGCCAGTACTTCATGCCGAGCCGCGCGATGCGCGCCGACATCAAGACGCGCGCGCTGCTCGACGCGATCTGGGATTTCGAGTGGCACCTCGCCGGCAGCGAACCCGAGGCGCTGCTGCTCGAAGGCCGCCTGATCAAGGAATTCCGCCCCCGCTACAACGTCAGCTTCCGCGACGACAAACGCTTCCTCATGGTCAAGGTGGACATGGCCGACGCGTGGCCGCGCTTCCGCCTTTCGCGTTTTAAGAAAGACGACAACGCCCGCTACTTCGGCCCCTTCGCCCACTCCGGCGCGCTGCGGCAGACGCTGAATTTCATGCGGAAAAAATTCGGCGTGCTGACTTTTGGGCGAGGCACGCCGAGCGCACGCGAGCTGAAATCCTCGACCTATCAGGTGCCCATGAAACTCGCCGACACCAACGCCGAGCAGTACCGCGAGCGCGTCGAGCGCGCGTGCGAATTCTTCGTCGGGCAGTCGAAGGAACTTCTCCAGACCCTCGAAGACGAAATGCGCAAAGCCGCCACCGCCCTCGATTTCGAGCGCGCCGCCGAGATGCGCAACATGCTCGACGACCTGCGCAAAACCACGAAGCCGATGGCCCGCTTCA
>JANPHJ010000130.1:0-26609 GCA_031424395.1 Chthoniobacter sp. | reverse complement strand
GGTCGTAATCAGCGCGCCGCCGATTGGGATGGATTTGACGAGTTGCACATTCGCGGCCTTGACCATGGCGTCACTGGCTTCCACCAGGCCCACGTAGCCGCGAGTTTCGATTAGTCCGATTGCTTCGCTCATTTAGTTATTGTTGTTGGTTTGTTGGGTTGAAATGCGCCGCGGGTTTGGCCGTGGTTAGGTTTTGAAAAGCTCGACCTTCGTGGCCCGCTCAAGATCGCACGCGTTGGCCTCATCAGTATCCATGTGGACTTCGAGTTTGAAGCTGGGATCGACGCGGCAGATCAGGTCGTCGAAGCGCGTATTGCAGTATGGCGAAGTCACCTTAAGCGTGATTCGGTCGAGATGCTTCACGCCGTAAAACTTCGCGTCCGCCGGTGACATGTGGACGTGCCGCGCGGCGCGGATGAGGCCGTCCTTCATTTCGAGCATCCCTTTCGGTCCCATCACATAACCGCCCGGCGTCCCAGCGATGTCGCCGGACATACGCACCGGTATATCCACGCCAAGCTGGATTGCGTCGGTGATGGCGAGTTCGATCTGCGTCAGGTTCCGGCACGGGCCAAGAATGCGGAGATTTGGGATCACGCGCCGCCGCGGCCCGATGAGCGTCACCGTTTGCTCCGAGGCGAACTGCCCCTCTTGATACAGCCACTTGTGAACCGTGAGCTTCGCGCCCGCGCCGAAGAGCGTTTCCAGATTCTCCGGCGAAATGTGCATGTGCCGCGCGGAGCTGTTCACCACAAGGGTCGGTGCCGGACTCCCCGCGGTTTCGCGCCCCAGCTGCCGAAAGAGCGACGAGCGCACGAGCGCTTCGACGGCGGGGCGGCTGGGGGCTTGGGTGGAACTCATGGAGAGGCGACGGATTTTTTATGACTGAGAGTGATCATATAAATTTCAGACCGGCGGTCAATGAAAAAGTTTTAGGTTTTTACGGCTGACACCGATCATAAGATACGGATCGGGAAATCTGCGTCACCAGCGAGTTCGGCAACACGCCTGGTTTCGAGCGGAGTGCTCGCCACTGTGGCCCAAGCGCGTTGGCTTTTGCGGAGGGTAATCCCAGCACGGATGAGTTTTTCGTTCGCCACGTCGGTCAGCAGCACATCCACCTCATCCCACGGGATCAGAAAGTGCGGGGCCTGCCGGTTGAGCTTCGAGCCGTCGATGCAAAAGACATTCCGACCGGTGCGCCGCAGTACCACTTTTTGCAGTTCAACGATGGCCGCCTGTGAATTCCACAGCCCGCGGGAGTCCATGCCCTCGGCGGAAAGAAAGGCCGTGTCAAAGTTCCAAAACTCGAGGCTTTTCTGCGCCGTCTCGCCAAGCAGGGTGGACTGGAGATGCAGAAGCTGCCCCGCGAGTTGGAAAACCTGCACGCCGGGAATCGACGCGAGCATTTCGCCAACGGGCAGGTTCGAAGTGACCACGGTGACCGGCGTCACCGGATGGTCGCGGAAAGCCTCGGCTACTGCGCAGATCGTAGTGCCCGAATCGAAGAAATAGGTTCGGTTTGGCTCGAAACAGGGCTGCGCCGACTTGGCAATTTTCCCCTTGGCCCGGGAGCCGTGCGCCTGGCGCTCCCTGAAGGATGGAAACCGATCGTTGAACTCATGCAGCGCCCCGCCATAGGTGCGGGTGATCTTTTTCTCTCCCACCAGCGCAGAGAGATCCCGGCGCGCCGTGGCCTCAGAGACACCCAGACGGCGGCAAAGCTCCTTCACCGGCAAATAGCGGTGCTGCTCGAGCAGTTGGGCGAGACGCTCGCGCCGCGCTAGAACCACATGCATAGGAACTTTCATGCCAGCAGGGTGCCTATTTTATGAGCGAAGTCAATTATATCCAATCTCGACACTGCGGGCCCCACTTCCCCGCCCGTCCGCGCTCGCGGATAACGTCTGCGGCCGCGGGCCCATATTCTATTTGCTAGCACAGTCAAAGCGCGTAGTTTCTCAGGCTTTTCCTCCCCCCATCGGAACAGTTCACGCTGCACAAAGCAGAGCGCATTTGTTTCGCCTCCAACCCCTCCTCTCCACTGCTATGAGCCTACCTACTACGCCTCGCTGGATCCGCACTTTGCGGCTCCTGTCTCTCCCCCTCCTCACCCTCAGCTTGCTGAGGCTGACTGCGCCGGTGCAGGCGCAGGTCGATGCCAATATCAACCGCTCCGTCTGGGCGCAGAAATTCAACGTGCTTAATGCCCAACTTAATGAGCAGCCGCCCTACGCCGGCTGGCTCAGCAAAGATGAAGATGGCGACGGCGTGACCAATGGGGACGAACTCGCCGCCGGGACGAATCCTTTTCCAAAGGGCCCGGCCGACATCCACTTCAAGCTGTCCACTCTGGCGGCCAACCCGACCCAAATGATGCTGACCTTCCCAACCATGGCCGGGAAGCTCTATCAGGCGGAGAGCAAGGCTACGCTCACGGATGTCTCATGGTCCGCAGGCGCGCTGCCCAGTATCGTTGGCGATGGCACCCCGAAGACGTTGACCGTGCCGAAAAGTGCCGGTGCATTTTTCCATGTCAAGGTGCTCGACCAATCCAGCCAAGGCGACGGGGTCAGCGATTGGGCCAAGCAGATTCTCGGATTTGGCCTGGGATCGCCCATTACAGCGCAGTCCGGTTATACCAGTTCCACACTTTCGAGCGCGCTGACCACGCAGCAGAATATCGTCACTATCGCCGCCACCGATCCTACCACCACGGCTCCGGCGGACGGCTCGACCCCGGCTTCGGACTTGGGAACCATCACCGTCAGCCGTGGCGGCTATTATCTTTTCAGCACGATCACGGTGCCTCTGTCTGTCCTGACAGTGGCAGGGAAAACAGCGCAACCCGCAGTGGATTATCTGGCTCTCCCCAGCACCGTGACTTTCCCGGCAGGGGTAAAGTCAGTCGAGTTAAAAGTTACACCGCTTTACAATGCGAGCCTCAAGACCACCCGGGCGGTGATCGTTTCCATTGGTTCGGGTGGCGGCTATAGCCTGGGCAGCCCTAGTCAGACGGTCGTCACGATCTACCCATCGCCGACACCCGCCGGCACCGGACTTACCGGGGTGTACACTTCCGGTTCCAGCACGACTTACGCAAACAGTGCCAATTTCAACACCATCACCGCCTCCGGTTTCACCCGTGTTGATCCCACCATTGACTTTGTCTTTTCCGCCACCACCACCGGCGTGGCGGCGAATACCGGCGGAACGGCCATCAATGCCATCGCCCCCGTCGGAGCGCTCGCGACGTCGTCCCCTTATACTTACACGGTGCGCTGGAAAGGTCAGGTCCAGCCGCAATACAGCCAGACTTACTACTTTAACATCCTCAGCAATGACGGCGCTAAGCTGTTCATCAACGGGCAGACCGTTATCGACAATTGGAATCTGCAAGGGACCGTGGATCAAGTGGGATCAATCGACCTGCAGGGCGGTGTCCTCTATGACATTCAGATCGAATATCTGCGCTCCAGCGGCGCATCCGAAGCTCATCTTTCTTGGTACAGTGCCGATCAGGTGAAGCAAATCGTGCCGCAAAGGCGCCTCTACCCGGCGACAACCGGCGTGGCAGGAGCGACCCCGCCCGCCATCACGAGCGCCTCCTCCGTCGTGGGTTTTGCCAATCATCTGTACAGCACCACTGCAGCCACTCCGCCCCTCATCACCGTCACCGCGAGCAATGGCCCGAACAGCTTTGCCCTGACGCCGGGCAGCGCCCCGCTGCCAAGCGGCCTGGATTTGAATGCCAGCACCGGCGCGATTACCGGCACGCCGACGGTCTCCGGGAGTTACTCCGTCTCGGTGCAGGCCACAAACACCGCCGGAACCGGTAGTGCTGGACTGAACATCCTGATAAGCAACTCGACGGGAACCATTACCCGCGAAATCTGGACGGGACTGGAGGGCCGCAACGTGGCGGACATTCCGGTGACCACGAATCCTACTGCGACCGACACGTCCCTGACTTCATTAGAGGATAACGTGACACAGACTGGCGGAGGGACCAGCACTGGCGAGCGTCTGCGCGGCTATATCACCGTCCCGACAAGCGGAAACTATTACTTCCATCTCGCGGCCAATGGCGATGCGGCCGCGACCGGCAATGTAGCAGAACTGTGGGTGTCCATTAACAGCGAGGCTGTCAACAAGGTCCGACGTTGCTACATCGAGGGACCAGGCGGAACAGCGGTACGCGACTACCTCGCGGCGACGCAGACCAAACAGAAATCAGGCTGGCTCGCACTCACCGCCGGGCAGAGATACTATTTTGAAGTTTTGCATAACCTAGGCACCGGCGGCCCGGCGGCAGGCAATCTTGCCGTCGGCTGGTTCATGGATCCCACCGGTAGCACCACCGTCAACGCCGGCAACGTCGCTACGCTGGTCTCCGTCACGCCCGGCTATGTCCTCTCGCCATGGGACAACCCGGCGACCACCGCCGTCACCGGTTCGCTTTACATCACCGACCTGGCGGGCCTGCCATCGGTGGCAACCTCGGCGATTGGCTCGGCCTATCTGCGGCTCACAGGCTCCACGGCGATCGTTCACTTTGCCAATCCCAGCGGCCTCACCTCGGCCATCACGAGCACGGCAATTTACACGGGGGCTTTGAACTCCCCGACCCTCGTTTTTGACCTCGACGCCCAGGACAAATTCTACCCCGGCGCGAAGACCAACGACGCCGGTTACACTTGGAGCGGGATTTCAGGCCCGACCCTCGCCAGCCTCACCAACGGCACGGCGTTTCTGCTCGTCAAAACGGTGGCCAACCCCGGTGGCGAAATCTACGGTGTTTTCGGCCGGGTTGATGGCTCGCAGGTCGCGCCGGCTGTCCCCAGTTACCCATCGTGGACCGACAATCACGCCTCCAGCGACGCGGACAATTCGCGTTTCCTGACCCAGGCCACGTTTGGCCCGAGCCCGACGGACATGTCCGGCCCGTCCAGCGTCAAATCCCTCGGTTACAACGCCTGGATCAATGCCCAGTTCAGCGTCTTGGCGTCGTATCATACGCCCTACGTCCTGGCCAACCTCAGTTCCGATCCCACGCAGCCTTATCCCAGCGACCGAGCCTACAATGCATGGTGGCAGCGGTCAGTAACCGCCCCCGATCAGTTGCGGCAGAGAATGGCGTTTGCCTTGAGCGAAATCATGGTTCTTTCAAACGCGGGCCCGTTGGACAACGAGTCGCGTTACCTTTCGCCCTACTATGACCTTCTGCTGGACAACTGCTTCGGAAATTTCCGCAACCTCCTCAAGACCGTCACCCTTTCCCCGGCGATGGGTGTGTATCTCGACATGCGCGCTAACTTTAAGGGCAATTTGATCACCGGCTTGCATGCGAATGAAAACTATGCGCGGGAAATCATGCAGCTCTTCTCGCTGGGACTCTATCGCCTCTGGCCGGATGCCACCCTCGTCCTCGATTCCACCGGCAACCCCGTGCCGACCTACGACCAGAGCGTCATCACGGGTTATGCACGGGTTCTCACGGGCTGGAACTGGAATCAGAGTCCGCAAGGCAACGGACGCCTCCCCACGAACTTAAACCCGACCAAGACTTCCCAGAGTTATTTCAACCCGATGACACTCGTGCCCACCGGTCACGAGTTGGGCAGCAAAATTGGCTTGGATAATGTCATGCTGCCAGCGGCGAATGCCGCGCTTGCACCTGCTTCCGTCGCCTATACGCCCATCACCGCGCCCGCGACCGGATCTCAGGCCGATTCCAGCAATTCGGGAGCGCTCCCGCCGAACAACCTGTTCGACAATTACTGCACTCAGGATCTCGATACACTTCTCGATCAGATTATGAACAGCCCCACCGTGGCGCCGTTCATTTGCCGCCAACTTATCCAACGGTTGGTGACGAGCAATCCGCAGCCCGATTACCTCCACCGGGTCGCGCGCGCTTTCAACGGGGAGCAGTTTGTCAATGACCAAGGCCAGCCCATTCCTGGAAGTGGAGTGCGAGGCAATATGCAAGAAGTCGTTCGGGCGATCCTGCTCGACTACGAAGCTCGCAGCACGACGGCGAAAAGTGCCATCACCTTTGGCAAGCAGCGCGAGCCATTGCTGCGGATCACCGGCCCGGCACGGGCGTTTCCGTCGGCCGGAATCCCGAACAGTGCCTACCGGCAGGCGGGAGGTCAGGCAATCCTGATCACCACGCCAATCGCTCACCGGCTCATCAATGGCGAGAACGTCCTGCTTGATAGCTTTGTGGATGGAGGAGGACCCAGCGCGAATCTTCCTGCGTTCGGTTCCTATCCTACGGCCAACGCCACTCCGACATACACTTTGGTTGGCTCAACCGGCATCGCCACCATCAATGCTCCGGGTTACCAGGTGGGCAATCCCGTAAACATTCAGTTTACCTCGGGAACCCTGGGCACGACCTCGCCGTACAACACTGTTCGGTCCTACAACGTCGCAACCGCCACCTCGACCAACTTCACGGTGGACATCGCGAACACCACGCTTCCCAATGTGACGACGGCGCAAAACGCGCTGACGCCCAACAATTTTACCATCAATGCCGGCTCGGTTGCCGCCGGCAATTACACCGTCACTGTATCCACATTGGCCTACGCCAGTGTAGGCACCACCGTCACGGTTACCGCTCCCGGCTATGCCGTCGGGACTAATGTTTATGTCAGGTTCACCACTGGCGGGCTGACCGGTGCATCCTTTGACAAAGTCTATCCCATCATCACGGCCACGGCGGGTGACTTCACCATCACCCTCGACACTTTGCCGGCGGCGGACACCTCGGGAAGCTGCCAGCTACCCACCAGCACGGTCACTGCCTCGGGATATTTCGTGGGCGAAAAAGCCTACCTCCAGTTTATGACTGGCGGGCTGACCGGCGGTGCCTTTAACGCCGTGTATCCTGTCGCCATCGCGACGGCGAACAACTTCACCATTGCGCTGCCCTCCATCCCCGCCAGCACCACCGGCGGCAACTACCTGATTCCGCGGCTGACCGGCGGCTATTCTGTCCTCACCGTCTCAAACACTTCGACCATCACGGTGGCGACCGCCGGGAATCACAACATGAGTGTGGGTGACTTGGTCCAACTGGACTTCACCGTGTTCAATTCCGGCACCCCTGCGGTGGATGGCATTTACACCGTCGCCAGCATTGTGGACGCAGATCACTTTACGGTGACCACGACACCGAAAATCTCTGACGGCTCACAGGGCTCGGCAGTCAATGTTTACCCTCTCGTGAATCCGCCGCTCTCCCGCAACGGAACGCTGACGGTCGGGCTGGGCACATGGGGCGTCGGTTCCAGCTCCGCGACCGATGACCTGAGCCAGTCACCGCTCAATGCGCCGTCCGTGTTTAACTTCTTCTATCCGGACTACCAGTTCCCGGGAACCATTGCCGCCGCGGGCCTCACCACGCCGGAATTCCAGCTCTCCAATGACACCGGGACGATGGGCCTGACCAATACTGTTTCGCGAAGCATACTCAGCTCTGGAAACCCGAACGGCTACACCAGTTTCCGCGCCGCCAGCGGGGCTGTCGTCATGGACCTAAGCCAATATATGACTGCCCCCCAAGTCAATAGCACGGCGGCCATTACCACACTCGTCGATACGATGAACAACCTTCTCACCGGCGGCAATATGCAGGCTTCCACGAAGACGGCCATCGTCAACTACGTGGCCAGCACCACAAACTTCCCGCTGTCGGCAACCCCCACGAACGCCGAAATGAGCAATCGGGTCCGCGCCGTCGTGCATATGATTCTAGTCTCGCCTGAGTATGCCATCCAAAAATAACGACCTATGAACCCGGAAAATTATTCATCTCTAAAAAGCCGCCGCGCCTTCCTCCGGCAGGCAACCTGTGCTGCCGTCGGTACTGCTGCCTTGAGCAGTGCGCTGCGCGACATGCGTTTCTTGAACTCGGCGGTCGCACAATCGAATGCGACCGGTTACAAGGCGCTCATCTGCGTCTTCTTAAATGGCGGCAATGACTCGAACAACCTGATCATCCCCATAGATCCCACGGAATGGGCGAACTATGCCACGGTTCGCACGCCAGTGCTGGCGATCCCAAACGCGGAAACTGGCAACCCGGCGAAGGCGCAGGCACTGACCGCGATGAATGGGCAGCTGGGCTTCCCCGCAGCGGACCGGCCTTATGGCTTCCACCCAGCGATGATCGATCTGGCGAAAATGTTTAACCAGACGAATAGCCCCTCGGTCAACGCGGGGAAAGTAGCCACCATGCTCAATGTCGGCACCCTGAGCTATCCGCTGACCAAGGCCCAGGCCAAGGCCAATCCTCCTATCGTCCCAAAGCCTCCGCAACTGTTCTCCCATAGTGATCAGCAGATCCAATGGCAGACTTCCATCCCGGACAAGCCGCCGATCAGCGGCTGGGGCGGCCGGATTGCGGATTTGCTCACAACACCGGTGGACATAAATGCCGGAGGACAGATCTCCATGGCCATCACACTCGCAGGTTCCAATAAGTTTGAGGTAGGCGACATCAATGCCGCCGCGCAGTACTCGGTGACGACCAGCGGTGCGGTGAGCCTTACCAGTGGTATCACGGGAGCCCGCCTGACGACGCTGCAGAGCATCATGAATACCGACAAGGCGCTCCCCGACCTTCAGACGGGAGCCTATGGCAAAGTTCTCGACCACGCAGTGGCTGAGGCCGGCTTGGTGGCCAATGCGCTGGCGGGCAATGCCAGCGCTCCTTGGCTGAGTTATTTTCCGACCAACGTCACTACGCCAAACGGCGGGGCGACTTTCGGTTCAAGTCTGATGAGCCAGATGAAAATGGTCGCCCGCCTCATCGAGGCCGGGAAGAAGAATTATACCGGGAACGTCTCAGGCACCGGTTTCGGCATGAAACGCCAGATCTTCTTTGTTCAAGTCGGCGGCTACGATACGCACACGAGCCAGACGAATAATGCCGGGGCCACGACCACGGATGATGCGAAAGTGGTTATCGGCAGCCAGGCCAACCTTCTTGCGGAGTTGAGCCAGTCGCTGAATTCGCTGATGAAAGCCATGACCGATCTCGGTATGGCCAACGAAGTGACCGCGTTTACCGTGAGTGATTTTGCCCGGACTTTTCGGTCCAACGGCCTGGGCAGTGACCACGCCTGGGGCGGCCATCAGATCGTTGTCGGCGGCGCCGTCAAAGGTGGAGCGACGTACGGCAAGTTTCCCGCCTTGGTGATCAACGGTGCCGACGACTACGGTGGAGGAGCTTGGGTTCCCACGATGGCGGTTGACCAATACGCTGCGGAATTGGCGAGTTGGTTCGGAGTCGATAGTGCCAATCTCTCGACGATCTTCCCTAATCTGGGTCGCTTCGGACGGATGAGTGTGCCGTTTATCTAGCCATCCTGTGGCGCATCGCCGGTTTGCTCCCGGATGCGAAATTGGGTCCTCGTACGGCTGCCAAGTTTACCGCTCCTTGCTTATTGAAGCGCGTTTGCTTCAAACGTCAGTTATCGCTATGAACAGACGAATCTTCATCATTGGTACCGTTGTATTGGCACTTGCGGTTTCGCTCTTCCTCGCGAAGCCGCCGAAGCTGCCACAGCAAAACGCTGTCCCCTATGTTCCAAAAACTCACACCGTCGCGGAGCCAAATAACTCCCGTCCAGAGACCCAGAATGCCGCGCCAAATGGTGCCCCAGCAGCACCGAATTTACCCCCAGCGACGACGTCAAACCTGACGGTCGCGCCCGAGGCGCCACCGGCGAGTCCGATGGTCTCGAACCAGCCTGTGAACGTCGGCGCCAAGACCGTCGCCCCCAATGTTCCGCCACCGGCTCGAGACCCAGAGGCGGAAACCGACGTGGACAAGGTTCGATTGATGCTTCGGGACTATCGGACGCTTTACCATGAGAATCCGGTGGGGACGAATGCGGATATCATGAAGGCAGTCATGGGCGGAAACCCAAAGGGCGCCCGGCTGGGGCCTCCGGAAGGGCAAAGCTTAAGTGGGGCAGGCGCGCTCCTGGATCGCTGGGGAACACCTTATTTTTTCCACCAACTCTCCGCTAACTCCATGGAAATCCGGTCAGCCGGAGCGGACAAGGTCCTTTGGACGTCCGACGATGTCGTTGCGAAATAAATCAGCCTTTATCCCGGCGACGCCTGGCGAAACCAATTAGTGCGATCATTGCCAAAGTCAGTGAGGAGGGCTCCGGCACACTATAGGATAACATCAGCTTGGGACCGGGAATGCCTCCGCCGGGTTGGTCTCTCGAGGCAAATCTCCGCCCCGTCCCGGAAGTTCCCTCGGTTTGACTGATGAGGATGAAGCCAAAATTCGCTGATGGATCGTCCAGCCATGACTGGGCATCCGAAATCAATTCACTGGATGAGCCCCAGGCGTAAGTTCCAACCCCGCTGACCGACGTAGTGCCACTTGGATCGTTTGCGTAGTCCGTTCCAGCAAGTCCACCTGGCGCAGTCCACGAGGAGGAGCCGAAATGCCGGTCATTCCACGTCGCATCACCGGGTTGAGCGTTCGAGCCAGTGACCTCCACGCCGTTGCCCTCCCCCCAGTCGGCGAGGAGGCGGAAAAGACTGAAGTCGGAATCCACCGGTCCGCCGTGTTGGTCCGGATCGGGGCGTCGTGTGACGGTCAGTTGGACATGAACCGCCGTAATGGTGGCTCCAGCGGGAAGCGGAGCGAGGTCAAACCGGAAGATCGCTCGTGAGCGGGAATACTGTTGATTCGTCCCCGCGACAAGGGTCGTTCCTCCCAGATTTGAATCGGAGTGATTTTCGAAGAGTGAGGTGTCCGCGACGGCATCCAGAGTAACCTGCGCGGCAAAGCCCGAAACGAACGAACCCAGTAAAACAGTAATGAGGGCGGACCTCAGAGTTAAGCGAAAGGAAGGGTTCATTTTTGTGAGCGCCGCATGGACCTAATATGCCCGGATGACCTGCAGGCGGACAAAGCGTTTGGTGCCAGCAGGAAGCGTTTCCATCGCGGTGACGGTCTTCACTGGAGCCTCGCCGGGAGCATCGGCCTCGGAGGTAAAGGCGCTGCCAGTCGGGACGGCTCCCGCGGCACTTTGCACGATGGGGTCCCAAGCCGTCAGGTCACTGCTGGCTTGCAGGATGTAGGTGAGGTCGGTGGCGCGGGGGTCGCGGCGAAAGGTAACGGTCAGGATCGTGCTGGCTCCGGCTTGCACAGTCGAAGCTTGCAGTCCGGCGGGTGGCGGATTGGCTGCCAGCGGCGAGAGGGCAAAGGCGTACTCCATTTGCGTGCCCAAGCCGTCGCCATTCAGGTCGGCGAGATCGTCCACGTAGGTGCCGGGTGTGGGAAAGTACTGGCGCAGCCAGCTCTCACGACGCGAGAGCGGCGGGAGCGCTGGGTTGTAACTGACCGCCAGCGCAGGACGCAGACCGGCAAGGCTCTCGCGGCTGTCGAATCTGCGGGCCGACTGGTTAGTCACCTCATCCCCGAGCAGCACCCAGCCGAAGTTATTCGCAGCACTGTTGACCCAGCCCTGCACGTCCGCCGCCAGCTGCACTGAAGTCCATTGGTAGGAACCCAGCGTGTTGCCTACCGAGACGGT
Organism: Chthoniobacter sp.; assembly: GCA_031424395.1. Classification (GTDB taxonomy): domain Bacteria; phylum Verrucomicrobiota; class Verrucomicrobiia; order Chthoniobacterales; family Chthoniobacteraceae; genus Chthoniobacter. The sequence goes on along the minus strand of JANPHJ010000130.1, from coordinate 15,030 downwards.
CGCGGAGGCCGTGGCTAGGTACGTGCCGCCAGCAGCAGACCAAAGGGTGGGACTGGCCGGGTCAAAGAACCGCGCCGCCCAAGTGGCGTCGCCCACCGTCGCGGCGACACCTGCGCCGCCAGCCGTGCCCGATGGGTCGGAGGTGCCTTCGCCCCAGTCCTGACTTAGCCGAAACAATGACATATTCGCATTCGGGCCGGCGACCGTCTGGTTCAGGCTCAGGCTGAGTTGCGCCGACGCGACGACCGTACCGGGAGGCAGCAGTCCGGCGACATTGAAGCCGAGCAAGGCGCGCCGGAGGTTGCCGACATTGGTGCGCCCGGCGGTGAGCTTTCCTCCGGCATCGCTGTTCGAGGTCAGCTCGGAGAAGATCGTGTTATCCTTAGATGGGTTAATCGTGGCCGCCGAGAGTTGGGCGGCGACGATTTTATAAATGGTGCCGGTTGGTTTGCCGTTGCCATCAAGTTCAAACGGCCCCTTGGAAACCTTCGCCGCCACATAGATTTCGCCCTGCTCGTCCCGGCCAAAGGCATAGATGCGCGTGGTCAGCGGATTGCCCCCGGCGACCACCGGCAGCGAGAGCACCCAGTTGCCGGAATTAGCCGGCACTTCTTCCAGACCGATGATGGTGCCGCTGGCGCTGGCGATACTACGGCTGTAGTCGCCGAAGACATATTTTCCAACCAAACCAGGAATTGCACTGCCCCGATAAAGATAGCCGCCGGTCACTGACGCTCCGATTTGAGGCAGCGCAGGGGTGCCGATGCTAATGAGGTTGTGCGCGTATTGGGCGATGGGGCCGAGCAGGGGCAACCCGCCATTGGGGGCCGTGGAATCGTGGTCGAAAGTGCCTTCTTTGATCCGCCAGCCATAGTTACCCCCGGCGACGATGAGGTTAATTTCCTCGACCTTGTCCTGACCGACATCGCCCTCAAACAACCGGTTGGTTCCGCCCGGCCCGACATCGAATGAGAACCGCCACGGATTCCGCAAGCCATAGGCATAGATTTCCTCGCGCACTCCGCCGCCCGCACCCACGAAGGGATTGGATGCCGGGATGCCATACTGCCCGCCGGGGCCATTGGCGCCGAGCGGGTCAAGGCGCAGGATTTTGCCTAGCAGTTTCGTCTTATCCTGCGAGTTGCCCAGCGCGCCACTGGGTCCGGGAGAGGACGTGCCGCTGCCTCCGGTGTGCCCGTTCTGATTGTCATGCTGCCCGCCGCCATCGCCGATGCTGATGTAGAGAAAGCCGTCCGGGCCGAACTCAAGCTGGCCGCCATTGTGATTGGACTGCGGTTTGTCAAAGGCGAGGAGCACCCGCTCCGAATTGGGGTCGGCGATGTTGGCATTGAGCGCGGAGACTTGAAACTCCGAGATCGTGGTGCGGCAGTTGACGGGATTGGGGTCGGTCGCCAGGGCGGGATTCGGCGAAGGGGCGCTGTAGAAGACGTAGAACTTGCCGAAGCCAGGCAAGGGCAGGCTGTTGATGTCCCGCTTGTTGTAATTCGGGTGAAAGGCGAGGCCCAGCAGGCCGCGCTCGTCATAGGTCGTGCTTAGCGGAAAGAGGTAAGGCGTGGGAGCCTTGGGCACCAGCTTGCCAGTGAGATCAATGAAGGGTGCGGGCAGCAGCATGCCGTCGCGGATGATCCGAATCTGGCCGGCCTGATCGCAGACAAACAGCCGCTCCGACCCATCACCCGCATTGCTGATATTCACCGGCGAGATGATCTGCGTCTGACTGACCGGCTTCAGCGCCAGGGCCGGAAAGTCCGCCCGCACCCAGGCGCTCGGCACCAGCGCGAGGCAGAGCGCGACGGGCAGGCAAGATAGGCGGGCTTTCATGGCAGGTAGTTTGAGGAGGGGAAAGTGGCGCGTCCGGTTAGGGGGCGGACGGGGCGGGTCAAAGGTTGACCACGCCGCGATCCCTCACAAACGAAAGTTTGCCCGGCCCCAGACCGGCGCCGACGGTTTTCACAGCAGATTCATCTGCGGATCGGCGGCCGCGAGTTGTTCCGCGCCACCGCCCGGCAGCGGCAGCTCGATTTTCACGCCGAGCCGCTCCCCAAGCCGCTGGCAGGTCTCGGGCGCGAAGCCCTCGTAATGGTTGCTCGCCGCGACGAACACGCGCTTCGTCTCCGCCGCCTGCCGGATGCGCACCGCCCAGCTTTCTAGCCCCGGATCGCGCGGCCACTGCACCGCCTGGTAGCGGTGGAGGGTGCGCCCGCCGCCGTCGTACTTTTTTTCCAGATCACCGAGCAGCCGCACATAGGCGAAGTCCGCGGTGTCCGGCAGAAAGGCGAATGCGCCGTCCGCCTGCGCCGCCAGGGGCGTCGTATCGCTCCACACCCAGCAGACGCGGTGCTCCTCCAGCAGATGCGCGAACCGCGGCAGGTGCCAGCCCGCGTGCCGGAACTCGATGGCAAAACGCACGCCGCCGGGCAGCCCGAGGATGAATGCGCGCAGCGCCGCGGCATCGTGCAGCGGGGTGAAAAACGGCGGCAGTTGCACCAGGACGCAGGCGAGCTTTTCTCCGAGCGGTTCGAGGGCGGTGAGAAATTCGGCGAGCGCCTCCGCCGCGTCGCGCAGCTTGCGCTCGTGAGTGATCTCGCGCGGCAGCTTACAGGCAAAGCGGAAATGCGGCGGCGTGACCTCATGCCAGTGCGTGGCCGCGTGCGCGGTCGGCACATGGTAGAAAGTGGAGTCCACCTCCACCGCCGGCAGATGCCGCGCATAGAACTCCAGCCATTTTGCCGCAGGCAAATGCCCGGGATAGAACGCCGTGCGCCAGTCCTCAAAACTCCAAGCGCAGGTGCCGATGTGGATGTGGGGTTCGGGATTCAAAGGTAGCTCCATGATAGGCCGGAGAGCGGAGCGTTGGGAGTTGAGATTTCCCGCGCGCTCTAAAGGATGGGTCGCCCATGACTCCATCGCTCCAGCCCGCGGCGCCGCTCCAGCCGCTCACCATCGCCGCCGTCGGCGCGAATTTCGAGCGCGAGCCGCTGCTCCGGCCGTTCGGTTTCAAGGGCGGCTACATGACCGAGATTTGGCAGAGCGCCGCGCTGCTGGAGAGCGCCGGCGGCCGCCAGCGGGTGGGACTGGGGACGCAAAGCGTGCTGTGGAGCGACGCCCAAGTCTTCGCCGCGCACTCCGAGAGCGGCGGCAATGCGCTCATGTATGCCATGACTGAGCGCGCGCTGCAGCAGCTCAAGGGGCAGCGTTTCTCGGACCCGATCGAAATGCTCGACGCGAACTGGCGCGAGGTCCTCGCCTATGGCCGGAAGCTCACTGGCTTTGCGGACTTGCGCGGAACTTTCGCGCTTAATGCGCTCGTGGCCGTGGATAATGCCGCGTGGCTCCTCTACGCCGCGGAAAACGGGATCGAGTCCTTTGACGACCTCATCCCCGCCGCTTACCGCCCGGCGCTCGCGCACCGCCACGCGCAGGTCGCGAGCATTCCGCTGATGGCCTACAACATTCCCGTCGGGGAAATCAAAGCCGCGGCTGAGGAGGGTTACTTTTTTATGAAGATCAAAATCGGCCAGCCCGGCACGCAGGACGAGATGCTGGCCAGGGACAAGGCGCGGCTGACCGAGATCCACCGCGCCATCGGCCACGCCCGCACGCCCTACACGGCCAGTGGCAAGCTGCCCTATTACTTCGACGCCAATGGCCGCTACGAAAGCAAAGACACGCTGCTGCGCCTCCTCGACCATGCCCAGGCCATCGGCGCTTTGGAGCAAATCACGCTCATCGAGGAGCCGTTTCCCGAGGAACTCGAGACCGACATCAGCGACCTACCCGTCCGCATCGCCGCCGACGAGAGCGCCCACACCGACCGCGACGCGCTCGTGCGCATCCAGATGGGGTACAAGGCGATCGCGCTCAAGCCCATCGCGAAGACCCTGAGCATGACGCTGAAGATCGCGCAGGTCGCGCACGAGCATGGCGTGCCCTGCTTCTGCGCCGACCTCACAGTTCATCCCATCCTCGTCGAGTGGAACAAAAACGTGGCCGCCCGGCTCGCGCCTTTTCCCGGCCTCGGCCTCGGCCTGCTCGAAACCAACGGCCATCAGAACTACCGGAACTGGGCAGCCATGCGCGGCCACCATCCCCTGCTCCCGACTGCCGCGTGGGCGCGCCCGGCGCAGGGCGTCTTCACGCTCGACGCCGACTACTACGCGCAGAGCGGCGGCATCTTTCAGCCCTCGGCGCATTTCGAGGGCCTGTTTCCCCCGGCCGGCCAAACGGACTGAGCCTTCAGCCAGCGGCGAGCCGCTGGGCTTCGAGCGCGAGGCGCGAGGCGCGGAGGCAATCGGCCGGAAGCAGGTCGGCCAGCTCGGGATGTCCCCCGATGACGTGCAGGAAATCGTTGAGGTATGCGCGCGTGAGGTGGGTGGCAGCGGGGCGCGTTTGCGGCTCGGCAGCGGCGTCGGTGATGACGGTGACTTCCGCTGAAGTGAGATGGGTCTCCGCCAGCCCGCGCGTGCCATGGACGAGCAGATGCCAGTAGTGCGGAAGCTGGTAGCCGAGCCGGTCAGGCGCGAGATACGACAGGTCCGCGAGGACGCCCGCGCCGTTGCTCAGCGTCGCCATGAATTGCGCACAGTCGTGGAAATGCGGCACGTCGCGCGCCTTGGCATTCCAAGAGCGCGCGGCGGCGGTGCCGCGCCATTCGAGCCCGGTCAGCCAGGGGACGAAATCGAACGCGTGGATACCGATGTCGTTGATCGTGCCGCCGTGTTTGCCGGCCTCGAAATACCAGCCGGGCCGGCTCCCGCGCAGCAGCGGATGCTGGGCATCGATGCGGATCGTACAGACCTCGCCGATCTCGCCGGAACGGATGATTTCGCGCAGCGTGCGCAACGCGCCGGAGCCGCGGCTGTCGAGCTGCAGGCCGACGGCGAGCTTTTTCTCCGCGCTCAGGCGCTCGATCTCCGCCTGCTCCTCGAGCGTGGTGCAGAGCGGCTTGTCGCTGAGCACATGCCGGCCCGCGCGCAGCGCCTCGATGGCGAGCGCGCCGCGGCGCGCATAGTAATCGCCGATGGCGACCACATCGCATTCCACTTCGCGCAGCACCGTGGAAAAATCGTTGTGCGTGATGCGGACGCGACCGTTCGCCGCGAGTGCATCGCGCGTGGCGCCGTCTTCCTCGCAGCAGGCGACCAGTTCGGTGTCCGGGTGCGCCTCGATTCCGGCGAGGAGGTCGAGGATGTGGCTGTGCCGGAAGCCGGCAAAGGCGAAGCGCGTCTTCATGGCAGCAGGCTTCCGGCCGCGGCGTCGAGGTGCAGGACGGCGCTGCCGTGCGTTTGCAAAATCGACGCGGGACAGGCGGTGCTGACCGGACCGCGCACCGCGTCCCGGATCGCGCGCGCTTTCCGCTCGCCGGGCACGACGCACGAGATATGGCGCGCGCCGCACAGCGGCGGGATCGTCAGCGTGAGCGCGTGGGCCGGCACGTCGGCGAGCGTGGGAAAGCAGCCGTCATTGACCTGCTGCTGGCGGCAGGCGGCGTCGAGTTCCACGACTTTGATCAGCCGCGGATCGTGGAAATCGGCGACCGGCGGATCGTTGAATGCGAGGTGGCCGTTTTCGCCGATGCCCATGCAGACCAAGTCGATTGGTTTCTTGGCAAGCAGCGCGGCATAGCGCGCGCATTCGCGCTCGGGCTCGGGTGCATCGGCGCCGATGAGGTGCAGGGCTTTCGGCGGTGGAATCTTCGAGAGCAGGTGCCCGCGGAGATAGCTGCGAAAACTCTGCGGATGCGCCGCGGGCAGGCCCACGTATTCGTCCATGTGGAAAATAACGAGCTGACTCCAGTCAATGCCGGTGCCAAGGAGCGCGCTCAGAAAATCATCCTGCGACGGCGCGCAGGCGAAGATCACGCGCGCCTCGCCGCGCTCGCGGCAGACGGCGCGGATGATCGCGGCCACACGGCTTGCGGCGCCTTCGCCCATCGCCCGGCGAGTGAGGTAACGGCAGAGTTCGAACTGGTTCACAGGGCCTTGATCGTGGGCAGCGCGATCCCGAAGAGCAACGCTGCGCGGGTGGAAAAAAGGGCGCGCGCCTCGGGGACGCTGAGGCCAAGCCACTCCACGGCGTTCGCCACACCGCGATCCGGCGTGAGCGAGGAGCCGGCGAGGTTCGTCCGGTCGCGTTGGCGGACGATGCCGTCGCGGGACTCGACCTCCGCCGGGCCGAGCGTGTAGCGCCCCGGCGGCGCAGCGGCGGCGGCCATGGCGTCGGTGGTCAGGATGACTTTGCCGGGCGGCTTCGCGCGGAAAAAATTGCGCAGCACGAACGGCGGCAGATGCACGCCGTCGGGGATGAGGCAGGCGGTGAGTTCGTCGCGGGCGAGGAGCCGCTGCACGATGTTATCGTGCCGCGGGAGCGTCTGCGGGACGCCGTTTCCGAGATGCGTGCAGAGCGTCGCGCCGGCCGCGATGGCGGCGTCGATTTCGGCGTCCGAGGCATTGGTGTGGCCGAGCGCGACGGCCACGCCGGCACCCGTCACCTCAGCGATGAAATCAGCGCTGCCGGGCCATTCCGGGGCGACCGTCAGCAGGCGGATGTTGCCGCCCGCGGCGGCTTGCCATGAGCGAAACGCCGTGCGGTCGGGCGCGCGCTGGAGCGCCGCGGGATGCGCGCCGCAATAGCCCTCTTCCGGGCTCAGAAACGGCCCCTCGATGTGGTAGCCGCAGACCGTTTCCGCGATCACCGGATCGCGCCGCCGAAGCTCCTCTACGCGTCTCAACTGCGCGCAGAGCGCGTCTGGTTCAGCGCTGATCAGCGTGAGAAAGATGCGCTGCGTCTCATGCGCGTGCAGAGCCTCCACGGCGCGGCGCAGGTCGGCCTGCGTCAGCCCGCCGCGCTGGAAATCCACGCCGGCAAAGCCGTTGACCTGGAGATCGAAAAGCGCTGCTGGCATGGGGAGTTCGGGATTCACCGCGGTTGCACGTATTTTGCAAATGCGCGGAGCAACCCGCGGTGATGGTGACCCTAACGGGATTCGAATTTCACGTCCGGCATCCGAGGCAGGAACTGAATCCTGCTCTAAATGCTGTGACATAAGGCATGTATGCTATCGCCCCGGAATCAAGGCTGCAAGCAGTTTCCGGCAGGGTTCGGCATTTTTGTTGTCATGCCTGTCATGCACGAAATGAAGCCGCGCGAGGGCACTTGTTTCACCAGCGGTTACGTCGCTTCTGCTGTCGTGTTGAAGGCTTCCTGGAACGCGCGGACGACATTCAAGACTTCATCGAATGTCGGCACGTCGCCGAAGAACATCGGCCCAAGCATCGCGTCGTAGTCCTTTCGCCATGCGTCCAATTGGTGTTCGTGCGGCATCAGGCGGAACGTGCCGGGGCGGTGTGTGGTGTAATCAACCCACGAGTAGCGGAAGAAAATTTCGCGGTGCTCGGCGACGCGGGTGAAAAGGCCGCGTTCGGCAATGGCGCGCTCGCCGACACCCATGCGGATGAGACTCCAAAGGTCGTAGTAGTGGCGGGCCATCCGAAGTTTCCTAGGCTTATCGACAGGGCGGAAAGTTTCTTCGTGGAGCAGGCAGGCCTTTTCCCAAAACGTGCGCTCGGCGGCGAGGGCGCGAACGATGACGGTCTCCGTTACGAGATGCGGAAATGCGTCTGCCACGTAGGGCCGAATCGAGCGGTCAGCGTGCGGCCAGTCGTCAGAACGCGCGCCGAGTTCGATCTTCACAATAGGCCGAATGTAGCCGGCTTCGTCGGGGCGAAACGCTGAGGGATAATGAAACAGCAGGCACTGACCATCGGCCACATCCGGGTCCACCTCCAGCTTCCAACCGGCGTCGCCGAGCGCCGTGCGAATGCGCGCGGCGAGAGCGGGCCGGAGGATTTTCTGTACCCAGCGACGGCACGCTTCCATGAGCGCTTCGAGTTGTGTCTTTCGTTGCTTCTTGCTCGGCGCGCGATCAGGGGAGGCGTCGCCGCCAAAGCCGAGCGGCTCTTTATCCACAATGAGGTCGATGTCTTCCGAAAACCGCTGAATCAATCCCCACGCTTTCGAGAGCGAGGTGCCGCCTTTGAAGGTGAGATACGTGCCGCTCTCCGGCAGCGCGAACAGTTCGCGCAACGTCCAGCAGACCCAAAAATCTTTCTCGATGCTCATCGCTTCGAGGCGGAGTTGCTCGGATGCTTTTTGCCACGCCGAGTGACGGTCACCCAGCGATAGTTGGAGAATGGCGTCCATCAGCGGGTCTGGTCTTTCGCAAGGCGGTGAAAAATGTCGGCGATCCATGCCGGTGCGAGATGCGCGTCCTGCAACAGCGCGGCGCGATCCTCAGCCGATAGATTTCTTCGCAGCGTGGCAATCGTGTCGTCGTCCACATTCCTGCGACCCAGCCAGCGGAGTGCCTGGATGACGACCCCGCTGGCGTGATTTTTCACCGCGAGATAGCGGGCGGGCGCGCGCTTGAGTTGGATGTCGGTGGTGCCCACCTTGATCTTCCGACTGCGTCCGGTGGTGAGGTAAAAGGCGCGCATTGGCACCTGATCGCTCAGCCCGAGGGCATTCGCGGCGTGCGCGCCCGTCGAAAAGATTTTCGCGGCATCCCGCCGGGCGACTGCATCCAGCAAGGCGTTTCGATCCGGGGCCAGTCGGCCGAGCAGCGCGTGGTCGCGCGGCACGTCGTAAAGGCCGCGGGCGATTTTGCGGATGCGGCCAGCGCGACAGTTCCGAGACAACGCTTGATCGACAGTCGCGCGCGCGCCCAAATCGAGGAAGTCCGCCGGGCTGAAGACGCGACCAGACTGCCCGGATCGGATTCGATCTAGGATGGTTGCATCAATCGAGTCTGCGTGCTTCTTCATGGTGTTTTGTCAGAATAACGATTGCTTATATCTGACAAAATGCAAGCCAAGAGAGCGATGTTCACGATTTACGACGGGTTCACGGCTCTATGAACATGGCGATTTCCGTGAACGCCGTCTCCCGAAATCCAACTCTCGATTGGCTTCCGTCTAGCGCCTCCGAATGCCGTGGTAATACCGGTGACGTTTCAGCAACTCCGGCGCTGGACGCAGCTTGGCGCTCGGATCGAACTGCAAATGCCGCCCCGCGAACGACACGAGCTTCAGCGCCTCGGGACCGTTTTCCGTGAAACGATTCGACGCCACGACGATACGGAAGTCTTCATCCACCGACCACAGCCCTTCGTCGAAAATCCAGTGTGCATTTTTCGAGAGTGCGAGGCCGTTCTCGTGCGGGGCGAGTCTACACATCAGGGAACCGCCCGACAAAGCGAGAACCGCTGCCGCCCGCAATGCTCAAAAAAGCGAAAAATCCAAACGAGAAAACCTGGTATGACTGCATTGTGCAGGTGCTCCAGGGGAAGGGCGAAGCGATGCACTATACGGACATCGCGGATACGATCGTGAAGCGGAAGCTGCGTTCTAATATCGGTGCGACACTGAACCAAACGGTCAGCGTCGTGCTGAACGCCTCGATCAACAAAGAGGGCGACAAATCGCCCTTCAAACGTGTCTCCGTTGGCGTCTACGCGCTGAGCGGCAAAGTCGAAACTTCCGCAAAGGAGAAAAAGGAAGTCGAGCATGCTGCCCTGACCGAACCCATATCCTCCTGCAGTTTGTCCATGCGGTGCTGGATGTGTTTCAGCTTCCACAGCAGACCTTTTTCGCGCCGATACGGTTCCAGCCAAGCGCGAAGATTCGGGAGCAAAGGCACCAACCGCTGATGCAGAACCTCGCGCTCGCCGTCCTCATTCACGATCTCCTGTCCGGGGACGATGATCACATTCTTGTTCCAGAGGATGTGCTTCTCCCATTCGAGGCCGCGGTACTCCGTGTTCACGCCGGTCAGTTCGGCGCTGCGGATGCCGGCGAATCCGCCGAGCGCGAAGATGGGAAGCATTTCGCGGTCGCACGCCTTCAAGAGCTTCATCATCTCGTTGGGAGTGTAGATTTCCCGTGATGTCGCCTTGAGCTTCTTCGTCGGCACCCAATCGAGCACGGTCTTCTCCTTGCGGAGGATCGCATTTTGGAGCTGCGCGAATTTCCAGAGCCGACCGAGCGAGCCGCGCAGATTATTCCATCGCTTCGGTCCCACTTTCCGCGACTCAAGCCAGCCCGTGATCTGCGCGGTAGTGATGTCGGAGATGAAGCCGGGAAAGACACCCGCGAATTTCTCCAAGTCGTCTTGAAGCCCGTCGTAATAGCGGCGCGAATGCGTCGGCTGAACCTCGGCGAGGAATGCCTTCAGCAGTTCGGGCACCTGCTTTTTGACGAGCTTCTCGTCCTGATGCGCGAGGTAGAAATCAACGGCCACGTCGAGGGGCGTGCCGCTCAGCCGTGTTTCCAGCGCCGAGTAATACTCGAGCTTCTTCTGGCTGAACTCGACGCTTCTCTCGGGCTGCCCCTTGGCGATGTCCGCTGCGAATTTCGCGGCCTCCCCGCGCACGGGCGTGCTGGCCCCCCGCGCGATCCGGTAGCGTTTTCCGGCGACCGTGGCGGAGAAGATGCGCGCACCGTTGTCCGGGTTCGTATAGACGTTCACACGGATCGAACCGAAAGTGTGACGCTCGGAGTTCGACTTGGGTTGTGCGCGTTTGCCGGGCTTTTGGGCCATGCCAGACGTATGACACTTTATGACGAAATTCCGAGCAAAATCCAAGGTGCTTTGGGTAGGCCGATTTCAAATCTCTGCCATAAGTGCTTGAGGTTAAGCCCAATTCCGCTCAATGAGTGGTGGCGAATTGGCGACCCTAACGGGATTCGAACCCGCTTCCGCGATTTCGTGATGCTTCGCGAAAACTGCACAACCTTTCGCATTGCAGCGTATTAGCTGCGCTCCGTGAAATTGCAACTTTTTCGGAATCGCGCGGAATTACGCAGTTCAACTGTCCGAAACTGTCCGAAAAATTCGGGAACATAACGGGCGTTTGACCCGTTAGGTTTTGCCGCACGGCCTTCGGAGCGAAAATTGCCGATCACCCCACCAAATCTTCGTAGGCTTCCGCTGGCGCTATGCGGGTTCTATTCCCGCTACCTGCTCCCATCATCATACAGAGGAAGTTACGCAAGATACAGGCCCCCAAATGGCAAAAATGGGAACAAAAATGGGGACACACCTGGCCAAAAGTGCAGGGATGTTTGACGAAGTTCAGCAGTGTTCCGCCCAGCGATTTTTTCATCCGGAGTTGTTGCCGACCGGCAAAATCTCCGTGTCCGCTGACGATTTTTTTGGGCGGTGCAATCGGTTCTCAGCAGGGGTCTAGAGCGTGGGCCATTCATGCTTTTCGCAGTATGAAGGAACCGCAACAGAGGACGACGGGGATACACCGGATTTCGTGGCAAGTGCGGCTCTCCGCCCCATCCTCCCCGATTAAAGAATGAAAATGAATTCTGCCAAAACAACGCAGGTGCTCTAGGTCGACGAATCTGTGGGTAGGATTAAAACTGGAGTCGCACGATCATCACGCGATCAGGAACCGTGAGTGGCAGCGTGTCAGTGTTGGTGAAGGTTTGCACTATTTCGTCACCGTCGTTTGGGATGAAAACTTCGGCGCGGTTCACCGGCTTGGTGAGCTTGAGGGTCGCAGGCATAGGCGGTGCCAGCGGCACGCGGCGCCACGGTTTTTTGCTTGTGTCGTCGAGCGCAATGTCATGCCAGACGAGGATGAGAAACGTGCCGTCGCTGCGCTGGAGCGCGAGGTGATGGACGTATTGCACGCGGTCGAAGCCCTTTCCTGGCTTCACCTTGAGATCACCGGGCAGCGGTGTGGTCTGGAAATCGGCGCGTGCGTTTGGCTCCGCCGTCAGTGCGATAAGCCGGCGCAGCGCGTGATACGCGGGCTTCGGTGAAAGGTCATGGCGCACGAGCCCGAAGTTCGCCTCGCGCTCCTCTGGCTTGTTCCATTCGTCCGTAAATTCGTAGCTGAAAGTCCGCTGCACTCCTTTGCGAAAATACTCGCAGAACAAGCGCGGGAGATACTTCGCATGCGAGGCCTCGCTCGCGCCGTCGTTGAAAGTGGAGTAGCCGGTCTCGGTCGCCGCCATCGGTTTCGGCGCGAAGGGCGGCGCATACACGTCGAACGCATAGGGAAACTCATCCATATTCGCGGACGGCTGTCCGCCATGCCAAACATATTTCTCCAAGCCGGCATAAGGCGACGGCACGCTAAACGGATTACCGCCGGGATACGGATGGAAATTTCCCCAGTCCACGAAATCAGTGAGCGTCCCTTTGCCCAGCGGCGACTTCGTGTCGTACCCGTAAGTCTTCCCGAGCGACGGCCCAATGACGGTGAGCGTGCGCGTCGCGGGATCGGCTTTCACCGCGGCGTAGAGGTTTTTTTGAAAAGCGGTCACGCCCGCGATGATGCCTGCGTCGCCTTGATCCGCGCCCTGCCCCGCGTAGCTGCGCTTGTTGTTTTTCCAAAACAAATCCGCCTCATTCGGCCCCTCGATGGCGACGATGCGCGCGCCTTCCGCGTTGGCCTTTTTGATCGCATCGAGCTGATCCGCGATCGGCTTGTCCGCATCCACCACCACGGTCGCGCGGATTCCGAGCTTGCCGAGATCCACGAGCCGCGCGCTCATGCCATCGCGCACATGCCGGATGCCGCTCTGCACGAGCCGCTGCTTCACGCCCTCGAAGGCGAAGCCATACGGCGTGTCGGGATACGACCAGTGCGTGCAGACGCCGATACTGTCGGCAAAACGATCCGCGGCTTGTGTGGGCATCTCCGCGCGAGCGGCGGCGACGGCGAAGAGAAAGGCGAGCGGGATGATGAATCGGGGATGGATAACGGAGTGCATGGGCTGGCTAGGGCGGGGTCACGCGGAGTTTGTCTACGCTGAGTTGCTGATATTGCGTGCGGAAGCCCATGGTGCCGGGCTCGGGCTTCGGCGCGGGGATTTTGTCGAAAAGGATTTCCGTCTTCGAGCCGTCGAGCGCGCGGACGGTGATCGCCCCAGTCGCCTCGCGGGCGATTTCCAGCGCGTGACCGCTCCAGCCTTTGTGCTCGGCGAGCTTCTGGCTCTGGCCGTTCACGGTCTGGGGCAGGCTCAGCGCGGCGTTCGGGCCTTTCCCGCGGATTTCCAGCCAGCTCGTGTTCCGGTCGTCGCGATGGCTGAAGCGGATGAAGGCCGTGTTCGCCGGGGCGGAGCCGACCACGTCGATCCCGCAGCAGAGGGTGAAAGGCGCGGCCCACGTCGGGCCGGTGAGGATTGCCGACGCTTCGCCCGACCAGTTTTGCAGCAGCAGTTTGCCGGATTCGGCCTTCGCTTGTCCAGTTTCCACGCGGATAGATCGCCGCCGAAATCGTCCTCGTAAGTGCCCGGCGGCAGCGGCGGCGTGCGCACGGTGAGCGGCGCGGAGATGCTCTTTGCGCACCGCTGCGATATATTCGTCCGTCAGCCGGGGATCGTAACTTTCCGGCAGTGCGGGATCGGCGTTCGGGTTGGGAAAAACGGCGTGATGATCCACGACATACGGATTCGGCCAGCCGCAGTCGTGCAGGCGCGTGAACGGAATCCCCAGTTCCTTTTGCTCCGCGATCACATCGAAGATTCCTCCCGGTGCCAGCGGCCCTTTATTGATGCCGTTGAGCGGGCGGATGGCTCCGGTGGAGACCGAGAAATCCGCTCTTAGAACGGCATCCTCCGCTCGTAGCGGAGCGGAAGTGAGGAGGACGGCGACGAGCCAGCGGAGAGCATTCATGCGTGAGAAATATCGTGGGAAACCGGCACTCATCGCGGCAGTGCTGGCAAGCCATATCTTGGGTTGCTCTTGCTGAAGACGCGGAGCATGGGCCACTGGCGGTGCATCTTCACGTCGCGCTCCTGACCGGGTGCAATCCGCAGCTTCACGTTCCATTCGGGCGAGTCGGCGAAGGGCCACGTGAGAAAGACCATCACGAGGTCGCCACCGTCGTCCCACTTGAAACAGAGCGGCTGCTTCTTCTCCGCTTTTTCGAGGAGGTCCCGGCGTTCATTCCCCACCGGGCTTACCCACGATTTACCGGCGTCGAGGCTGTATGCCGCGACGGCCCGAGGCATTGTCAGGAAACTTTCGTATTGCTTGAGGCGATACTCGGCGAGCTTGGTGTAGGCGATGTTGTAGCGGGGTTCACGGGGATAGAGCGGGCCTTTTTCTGTCGTGCCGCCAAACACGAGCGGAGCTTGGGCCGGACCGCCGGCGTCTGGCTCCCAAATGTAAGGTCCCATGCCGAACGGCCCGTTTGGCCCCGGTTCGGGACGGCGCTTGCGGTCGCTGCCTTCCGGAGACTGGTCATGCCACCAGTGAAATCCATCGCCAAACAAATGACCAACGTAGGTGGCCGTCATCACCCACCACGCCGCCGGAACGATGCGGTTGTAGTAACCGAGCCACCCTCCTTCCATGCGGCAGTATTGGCGGTAAGGCAGATCGTTATCCGTGCCAAACCACGCGAAACCCAGAATCGTGGAATCCGCCGGGGTGATGAGCTTGGCGTTGATCGTGTCGAAGGCATTGCAATAGATCTGATAGATCGCCGTGCGGCGGCGGTCGGGGAACACGTTCGACTTGAGATACCAATCAATCGTGTAAACCCGGCACACCTCCCGCATCGAGTGGCGGGTGCCATCCGAATAAGTGAAGGAACGAAAGGCCGGACTCGTGTGTTTCTCCGGGTCTTCGGTTTGATCCATAAACTTCTTCCGCAACGGATAAGCCTCCCCCTCTTCGTAAAAGGAGTTGTTCCACTTCAGCGCCCGATAGTAGTCCCCGTTCTTTCGCGCGGGCTGCATCCGGTTCATCTCCGAGATGTAGTCGTAGTAGTTCTGGAGCACCTTCTCGTTGGGAAGGTCAATGCTCCAGTAAGTCGGGGTGTTGTGCCAGCCTGCCTGCTTCTCCCAATCGGTGAGATAAAACGCGAGCGGCGGAACCTGGGAGGCGTAGCGGGTGAGTTCCTCCTTGCTTAGCTTGGCGAAACCCTGCTCGCCCAGCGCATCCAGCGGATCGCCCGCGGTCAGCAGCATGTTTTCGTGCCCACCC
>JANPHJ010000129.1:0-19823 GCA_031424395.1 Chthoniobacter sp. | reverse complement strand
GCGTTACGTCGGCACCACCGGCCAAGCCGCGCAGGTGAAAGCCCTCGTGAACATGGTCATGAACATCAATACCGCCGGTCTCGCCGAAGGCCTCGGCCTCGGCGCGGCCCTCGGCCTCGACCTCACGATGCTACGTGAAGTCTTCTCCCAAACCGGCGCAAACTCCCAGGTCCTCAAGACCGATGGCGAGGACATGCAGAATCGCGACCATTCCTGTTTCTTCTCCGCCGCGCACGCCGCCAAGGATTCCGGCATCGCCCTCAGCCTCGCGAAGAAACAGAAGCTGGATCTTCCCCTCGCCGCCGCCACCTTCAAGCAATACACCCGCATGGCCCGGGAAGGCCTGGGCGAACTCGACAAATCCGGCATCGCCGAGTTGACCTTCAAAGGCCGCGGGAAGAAAAAATAGGCGCACGACGCCGACCGGCTGTTTTGTTCGCGGCCTGATTTTTTCACCATGTCCTGCCGCCTCGAACCCACTTGGAAAAGCCGTCTCGCGCGGCTCGCGCCGTTTGGGCTGGGGCAGACGAAGCCGAAGCACTTCCGCGACATGCTGGGCATCGTGTGGCGGAACCGGGACAATCTGCCGTACGCGTGGAAGGTCATCACGCGCGGGGTGTGCGATGGCTGCGCGCTGGGCGTGGCGGGGCTGCACGACTGGACGATCAAGGGCACGCACCTGTGCATGACGCGGCTGAATCTGCTGCGGCTCAATACCATGCCAGCCTTCGATCCCGCAGTGCTCGAGGACATCGCGCCGCTCGCACGGCTCGACAACGCGGAGCTGCGCGAGCTGGGGCGTATTCCGTTTCCGATGATCCGCGAGACGGGCGCGCGCGGCTTTCGGCGCCTGTCGTGGGATGAGGCGCTGGGGCGCATCGCGGGGAAAATCCGCGCGTCGGTGCCGGATCGCACGGCGTTCTTTATCACCGCGCGCGGCGTGACCAATGAAGTCTATTATGTGGCGCAAAAGGCGGCGCGGTTCATCGGCACGAACAACGTGGACAACGCCGCGCGCATCTGCCACTCGCCCTCGACCGCGGCGATGAAGCGCACGGTCGGCGTGGCGGCGAGCACTTGCAGCTACAAGGATTGGTACGGCACCGACCTGATCATTTTCTTTGGCTCGAATCCGGCCAACGACCAGCCGGTGACGACGAAATACCTGCACGAGGCGAAACTGCTCGGCACGAAAGTCGTGATGGTGAATCCGTATCTCGAACCGGGCATGCAGCGCTACTGGGTGCCGTCCACGGCGAGCAGCGCGCTCTTCGGCACGGACATCGCGGACTATTGGTTCCCGGTCGCGCAGGGCGGCGACATCGCGTTTCTCTACGGCGTGCTGAAGCTGATTTTCGAGCACGGGTGGTTCGATGAAAAATTCGTCCGCGAGCGGGTGAAAAACTTCGCCGCGCTGCGGGACGCGACAGCGGCAGTGGGGTGGGAGGAAATCGAAAAAGGGTGCGGCATGGACCGCGCGCCGATCCGCGAATTTGCCGAACTCATCCGCGACGCGCAGACCGGCGTGCTGGTGTGGAGTATGGGCATCACGCAGCACGCGTTCGGCGCGGATGCGGTGCAGATGATTCTGAACCTCGGCCTGCTGAAAGGCTGGGTAGGCCGCGATAAGTGCGGGCTGATGCCGATCCGCGGGCACTCGTCCGTGCAGGGCGGCGCGGAGATGGGCTGCTATGCGACGGCCTTTCCCGGCGGCGTCGCGATCAATCCGGCCAGCGCGAGCGCACTCGCGCGGCAGTACGGGTTCGACATTCCAAACCAGCCCGGCCTGAGCACCACGGAGATGCTGGAAGCGTGCGCCCGCGGCGCCCTCGACGTGCTCTACAGCGTGGGCGGAAACTGGTTGCGCAACCTCCCCGAGCCCGAGCGCGTGCGTGCCGCGCTGGCGAACGTCCCGCTGCGCGTGCACCAGGACATTTTGCTCACCGATCAGATGTTCATCCCGGCGCGCGAGGCGGTGATTCTGCTCCCCGCAAAAACGCGCTATGAGCAGGACGACGGCGGCATCGAAACCACGACCGAGCGCCGCATCGCCTTCAGCCCCGAGCTGCCGCGGCAGGTCGGCGAAGCGCGTGCCGAATGGAAAATCCTCCGCGACCTCGCCGCCGCGGTGAAGCCTGAGAGCGCGCATCTGCTCGGCTGCGAGGACGGCTGGAAAGTGCGCGCCGAAATCGCCTGCGTCGTCCCTTTTTACGAAGGCAGTCAGCACCTCCGCGAAACCGGCGACGCCGTGCAGTACGGCGGCCCGCATCTTTGTGTGGACGGGCATTTCGCGACACCCGACGGCAAGGGCCATCTGCACGCTGTCGAGCTGCCCGACCGCACGCGCCCGCCGGGAAAATTCCGCATCAGCACGCGCCGCGGGAAGCAGTTCAATTCGCTCATCTACGCTGAGATCGACCCGCTCACCGGCGCGCAGCGCGACGCCGTTTTCATGGACGCCGACGATGCCGCCACGCTCCACCTCGTCAACGGCGACGCCGTGCGCCTCACCAGCGAGGTGGGCACGCTGGACGGCCACGTTTTCCTCGCTCCCATCTCGCGCGGCGACCTGCAAGTCCACTGGCCCGAAGGCAACGTGCTCATCCGCTCCGGCATCGTCGATGCCGGCGGCGGCGTGCCGGAGTATTACGCGTGGGTCGCGGTGGAACCGACGGAGCGCGCGCGGCGCTAGCGCGGCGGGGCCGCGGGTTTGCCAAACCAAACCTGAAACTTCCGGCTGCCGGTGGCGTGGTCGGCGTCGGTGGTGGGGTTGAGTTTGCACTCGCCCGCGCCGGGCTGGGCGGCCACGAGCGCCTGAATGCGGGCGGCCTCGGCCTTGTCGTGCGGCTCGTGGAAGTAGCGGATCTCGGTGGCGTCCATTTTGCGGCCGGGGCTTTTGGCGAGCGAGGCGTCGAAGCCGGCGCTTTCCAAAACGGGGACGAGCGCCTTGGCGGTGTCGCGCTGCGCGTCGTCGGCATAGAAAAGATAGACGCGCGCCTTTTGCTCGGCGGCGGGCAGCCCTTTGTCGATCTCCTGCTCAATGCGCCCGAGGGTGCGGCCGAGGGTGGTGCGGATTTCGGAGAGGTCGGTCTCCACGGCTTCGCTCGCGTTGAGCTTCGAGGCTTTCGCTTTTACGGAGCTGACCTCGGCCAGCAAGGGCGCGAGGCCGCCGATTTCGGCGCGCGCTTTGACGAGGCGCTGCTGCATGTCGTCGGCGCGGGCCTTGGCCGCTTTCTCCGCGGCCTGGGCGGTCTTCTCGGCGGCCTCGGCGGCGATGCGTTTGGCGTCAGCGTCGGCGACCTGCTGGTGCGCCTCGTTTTCGCGCTGCTGGGTGGCGGCTTCGCGCTCGCCGATTTCGCGGGCGCGTGTCTGCCAGGTGGTGACTTCGTAGAGCGCGTAGAGCAGCCACAGCGCGCCGATGGCGGCGGGCACGAGGGCGATGAGGACTACGCGCTGGCGGAGGCGCCTTTCCTTGAGGTTGGCTTTGAAAAGAGCCTGTTCGAGATCAGCGTTCGGGGTGTTGAGTGCGGCCATAGTTTCCGGGTTGTTGCGTTATCCGACGATTTCTTCCGCGCGGCGCACGAGGGGCTCGCGCTGGCGGCTGGGCAGGGTTTCATCCGCGAGCCCGCTGCGCGTGTAGCGCATGCCGATGAGCCCCTGCACGAGGAAGCCGATGCGCGCGCGGACGAGCAGCGCCTGGCAGGCGATGAAGCCGGCGAAGCCCGCGAGCAGCAGAAAATGCGTGAAGCCCAGCAGCGCCGCCGGGAGCGCCAGGACGCCAAGGCCGACCGCAGCGAGCAGCATCCAGCGCGCGAGCCGGCGGAGGTCGAGGAGGCTCTCGTGGCGCGTCTGGATGGCGGCGTCGAGCGTGTGCAAAGCGGGGGTCGTGGCGGCGGGTGCAGCCGGCAGCGCGGCGGGGCGGCCGAGCTGCAGCGCGACCTGGCGGGCGATCTCGGCCAGCTCGGCGTCGCGCTTTTCCAGGCCGAGCCCGTCGAGGGCGGACTGGAGGCTGTGGGCGGCGTCCAGGGCATTGAGGCCGGCGACTTCGTAGAGGCAGTGGCTGGCCAGCACCCAGCAGACTTTCAGCCCCTGCTCGCGGGCGTGTTCGAGCAGCGCGGGGAGTTTCGCGCGCACGATGAAATCCGATTCGAGAAAAAGGTCGCTGACGATGAGTAGCGCGACCTTACGGCTGGCGAGCACCTCGGGCAGTTCGGTTTTCCAAGTGCCGCTGCCGCGCAGCCGCCGCTCGTCCCACGCGACTATGCCCTCGTTCCCGGCCACCGGCTTGAGCGCGGCGTGGACGCGGTCGAACCATTTCTTTTCGGGAAAGCAGTAGGCGATGAAGATTCCGGTGCGGTCAGACATGGGCGTGAGCAGCGGAGGGTGCCACCGACCGGCAGCGGAGTTCAACCCCGGGATTTCGCCCTCAGGGCGCGGGCCGCCGGATCACGGGGCCGGATAGCGCCAGACCCAGTCGGCCTGCCCCTTGGAGGGCTTTTTCAAGTCGATGAGGCCGCCGTCGTCGCGCAGGTCGAGGCCGACGGAGTAGAGGAGAAAGGTGCCCTCATCGGTGCGGCGGTAGCGGTAGGGTTCGCCGTTGACGATTTCGGCGGGCAGGGTCGCGAGGAACTCGGGCGTCAGTTCGGCGAGGGTTTGGGGAAAGGCTCCGCGGGCGAGGCGGCAGCGCTCCAGCGCGCAGGCGAGCCGGGCGAGGTCGGTGACGCTGGCGGCCTGCACGAAGCGGTGCCCGACACTTTCCACCGCGGGGGCCAGGACCGCGAAGAGCAGGTATTGCATTTTTTCCGGCAGGCCCATGCGGGCGTCCGGTCCCGAGGGCATGGGGCGCTCGCCGAAGTAACGCCGCTGGCTGGGCTCGACGCGCGCAAACATTTCGTCAAAAAAACGGTTCGACCGCACCTGGCTTTGGTAAAACCAGCCCGTCGGGTAAAGGGACAGGCCAACGTAGCGGGCCGGCTGCGCGCTGCCGGCGGCGAGTCCCATGATCGTGGCGAGTTGCGAGGGATCTTTGATGAGGAGGTCGGTCATGCTGTTCGCGCCGCCACGTGCGCAGCCCATGGCAAAGAAGTAGTCTTTGAGCCAGTCCAAGCGGGCGAGGTCGGTCTCGATTTTGCGCAGCTCCGGCGCGCTCCACTGGCGCCCGGCGAGCCCGTCCCAGAGGGCGTTTTGCATGGCCGCGACATCGGCGATGCGCACCAGTCCCGAAACCAGCGACGGATCCTCGAGGGTCGCCGTGGTGAGGTGCAAGCCGTCGCGAAAATCCTGGTACGCCGCCTCGCTCTGGCCGAGCGCGAGATGGGCAGTGAGCCGCAGGGCATAAAGCCGGGACGCGGCGCGGAGGACTTCCAGGTGCGGCAGCCGGGCGGCGTAGAGGTCTTCCCAATGCACGGGGAAGCGGCAGTGCGGCCGCGTGCCCGCTGCGCTGAGTTGCGCGAGCGGCGCGGCGAAAGTGTCGAGCGCGCGGAGCACGTCGGCGGCGGGGCTGTCGCCCGTGGCCGGGAGGAGTTTTGTCGCGACGAAAAACTGCTGCCATGCGGCGAGGTCGATGCGCGCCTGCTTGTTGGGGTCGCTGAAGCTCGGCTCCTTGACGCCCGCGACCTCCGGCAATTTGCATGGGTTGGGGATTATTTCGTGCGCGTCCGAAGCGCGGAAGACGGCGTCGAAGACAGGGATGGCGGCGAAGTTTTCGGCGTCGGGAATTTTTGGCGAAACGTAGTCGGCGAAGTCGAGTTTCACGCCGCGCTGCCGCGCCGCGGTCTCGTAGGCCCGCCACGCCGCGCGCCCGCGGATTTTTTCCTCGAGGAAAAGCGCAATGACGAGCGTGACGAGGCAGGCGAGCAGGAAGCCCGCGCGGACGAGCCAGCGGCGGAGGCGTGGCGGTTTGGCGGGCGGTTCAGTCGGGGAGGTCGAGGTCATGGAGGTAGGCGCGGGGGTGGTGAAAAGCGAGGAGCGTGGCGGAGTCGAGTGCGCGCGGGGCGGCGAGGGCGGGCGCCGGGCGATCGCCGAACTGTACGGCGGCGAAGACCAGCCACAGCGCGGCGAGAGCCGCCCACGCTTGCGGCGCGGGCCAGAGCCAGTCGCGCCACGCCCACGCGGCGGGCGCGGCGGCCCAGGCGCGGAGGATTTCCGCGCGGAGCCCGGCGGGCGGTGCACGGAAAGTTTGGCGGGCGAGTTTTTGCTCGAAGTCGTTCATCGGAGTTCTTCGTAAAGAGGACGCAGGTGCGCCTGGAGTTTGTCTAGGGCGTAGCGGTAGCGGCTCGCGGCGGTGTTGGCCGGGATGGCGAGGGCGGTAGCTATTTCGGCGAAGGTCATCTGCTCCCAGAGCTTGAGGTGGACGACGGCGCGCTGCTCCTCGGGCAGCTCGGCGAGCGCGGCGGCGAGCGCCGCGCGGAAGCTGTGGGCATCAGGATCAGCGGTCGGGGCGAAAAGCGCGGGCGGCTCGGCGGCGGCGCGCTCCACGGCGCGCGTGCGGGCGGTGCGGCGGCGGTGCGAGTCGATGGCAAGACGGTGCGCGAGCCGCAGCAGAAAGGCGCGCGGCGCGAGCACGCCGGAGAGCAGCGCGGGGCGGGCGGCGAGTTTGAGGAAAAGCTCCTGGAGGGCGTCGCGGGTGTCGGCCTCGCTGCGGGTGACGTTCAGCAGAAAGGCGAAGAGCGCGGGGGCGTGGTCGTCGTAGAGCTGGTGGAGGTCGGGGGGCATGGGCCGGTTTGGTGTATGACGCGGGTGACGCGGGGATTTGTCTAGGGCTTCGGACGGATGATGCGGACAGCTCGCCGGGCCGGCACTTCCCGCTTGCCGCATGCGGGCGGAAAGGGTGGAACTGCCGCGCCGCTTTCGCCCATGAAAACTATCATCTCCACCGCCGACCTCCACGCCTCCATCATCGCCGTGCCGCCACTCTGCCGCGATGCGGCGCTGCACCCATACGCCGCGGAGAACGCGCGGCTCATCCGCCACATTGAGGCAGGCGGCGTCTCGACGCTGCTCTACGGCGGCAATGCGAATTTTTACAATATCGCGCTCTCGGAATATGCCGCCGTGCTCGACCAGCTCGAAGCCGCCGCCGCGCCCGAGACGTGGATCGTGCCGAGCGTGGGGCCGTATTTCGGCACGATGATGGATCAGGCGGCGATCCTCGCGCAGCGAAAATTTCCCACGGCGATGGTGCTGCCGGCGAGCGCGGTCAGCACGCCGGAGGGCGTGCGCACGGCGGTGCTGCGCTTTGTGGAAAAGGCCGGCATCCCCGCGGTGCTCTACGTGAAGGACGATAAATACGTGACCGCGGAAGTGGTCCAAGCGCTCGTCGCGGCGGGCGCGCTTTCGTGGATC
Source organism: Chthoniobacter sp. (assembly GCA_031424395.1). Lineage (GTDB taxonomy): Bacteria > Verrucomicrobiota > Verrucomicrobiia > Chthoniobacterales > Chthoniobacteraceae > Chthoniobacter. The sequence goes on along the minus strand of JANPHJ010000129.1, from coordinate 12,479 downwards.
AAATACGCGGTCGTGCGCGCAAATCCGGCGGACGATCCGCTGCTGCGCGCGATCGTGGACAGCGTCGGTCCGGCGCTCGTAGTCAGCGGCATCGGCGAGCAGCCGGCGATCACGCACTGGCGGGAGTTTGGCATCCGCGCCTTCACCTCTGGCTGCGTGTGCGTGGCCCCGCGCCGCTCGCAGGAAATGCTCGGCGCACTGCAAGCCGGCGACTTCGCGCGCGCCGAGGCGATCCGTGAGCGCTTCAACGCTCTCGAATCCCTGCGTAACGCGCACGGCCCAATTCCCGTCCTGCACCACGCCGTCGAGCTGGCCGGCATTGCCAACACCGGCCCGGCGCTGCCGCTAATGGCTGATCTCGCCGAGGAATTGCGCGATGAGATTTTCCCCGCAGCGACCGGGCTGGTGGGGTGGAACGAGCGGTAGGCCGGCTGTTTCAGTCCTTCCCCTGCGTGGGGAAAAGCAGCGTATCGACGTAGCGCTGGTTGGTCTGGCGCAGGCGGACGACGAGGATGCGGCCGATGGCGATGAGAAATTTGAAGGCCGCCGTGGGATAGACGCCCGCGGCCGCGGAGATCGCGGCCTGGGTGATGCGGAGCAAGGTGCAGTCCGCTGCGGCCACCACGTCGGCCGAGCGCACGCCGGAATCGACGAGGGCAAGCTCGCCGAAAAAATCGCCGGGCTGGAGGGCGGCGAGATCGACATCCTTTCCGCCGCGGTGGTGCAGGACGCGGGCGCCGCCGTCCACGAGGACGAACATGCAGTCGCCGGAATCGTCCTGCTTGACGATGACCTCGCCTCGCTTGGCCTCGACGACGTCGAGGAGTTCGAGGAAGTCACCCAACTCGTCATCGGTGAATTCGAGGAAGAGGGATTTGCCTTTGAGTTTTTCCCGAATCTCGCTGCTGCTGGTGCTCATGGGTCGGTATGGAGGATTTGGCCGTCGCGGAGGCGAATGCGGCGCGCGGTCTGGCGCGCGACTTCCTCGCTGTGGGTGACGACTACCATCGTCGTCCGGCGCTGAGAAGAAATCTTTTGCAACAGCGCCATGACCTGCGCGGCGCTGGCGGAATCAAGGTTCCCGGTCGGTTCGTCGGCCAGCAGCACGGCGGGTTCGTGGACGAGCGCGCGGGCGATGGCGGTGCGCTGGAGCTGCCCGCCGCTGAGCTGGTGCATGCCGTGCCGCGCGCGGTCGGCAAGACCGACGAGCTCGATGATGGCCTCGGCCTTGGGCCGCACGGCCGACATGGGCTCGCCGCGCAGGAGCAGCGGGAGGCTCACGTTTTCCAGGACGCTCATGGTGGGGAGCAGGTTGAAAAACTGGAAGACGATGCCGAGCTGGCGGCGGCGGTAGGCGGTCAGCTCGGCTTCGCTGGCGCGGTGCAGGGCGAGGCCGCCGACGGTCAGCTCGCCGGCGTCCGGCGTGTCGAGGCCGCCGATGAGGTGCATGAGGGTGCTTTTGCCGCAGCCGCTGGGGCCGGTGATGGCGACAAATTCGCCGGGCGCGATGGCGAGCGAGACGTCAGCGAGCGCGGCGATGGAACCGTAGCGACGGGAGATGTGGGCGAGGCGGATCAAGCGGAGGTTGGAAGTTGTGCGGCGATTGGGGACAGTCGCGCAGCTTCCGCTACGTGGCTCCCAATTCTCAACGCCCAACTCTCAACCCCTTCCCCGTCCTGGCGGAAAGCGCCGCTTGGCTGGTGGTGGAAAAGCCGCCGCATCTCGAGGCGCATCCGAGCAAGCCGGGCCGCGGCGGCACGCTGTGGGACGGGCTGCGCGCACTGCTCGCGTACGAAATCGCGAACGGTGGGCAGGTTTCGATCATCAACCGGCTGGACCGCGAAACGAGCGGGCTGACCCTGATCGCCAAGACGGCGGTGGCAGCGCGGCAGTTCGGGCTGGAGATGATGGCGCGGCGGGTGGAAAAGGAATACCTCGCGCTGGTCTGGGGCTGGCCGGAGCGCGATGAATTTGCCGTGGATGCTCCCCTGCTCCGGCGCGGCACGGTCGAGCCGTCGCGCATCTATTTGAAACGGACGGTGCATGCCGGCGGCGCGGCGGCGCGCACGCGGTTTCGGGTCGAGCGGCGGTTCACGCGGGCGAGCACGCCTGGCGGCCGCTTTGCGCTCGTCCGCGCTTTTCCCGAGACCGGGCGCACGCACCAGATCCGCGTGCATCTGGCGCATGCCGGGCACGCCGTGGTGGGCGACAAGCTCTACGGGCCGGACGAGGGCTGCTATCTCGAATTCATCGAGACCGGGTGGACGCCCGCGCTCGCCGCGCGGCTGCTGCTGCCGCGGCACGCGCTGCACTCCGCCGCGCTGCGCCTGCCCGCGCTCGGCCTCGCGTGGGCGTCCGCGCTGGCGCCCGACCTCGCCGGGTGGATGGCGGAAAATTTCCTCGCGGCGGGCGAAACACCCGGCCTATAAACCGCGCATGTCCCGATTTGGAAAATGCCAGAACCAAGCAGGTTGCCTCCTCGCCTATCGCGGCGAAGAGACGGAAGTCGAGGAAGGCCACCCGTTCATTTGCGCGGAATGCGGCAAGCCGCTGACCGCGGTGAAGCCGCCCTCGGCCATGTGGTTGAAATACGGCGCGGGCCTCGGCCTCGCCGCCGTGGTGGGTCTCATCGCGCTCTTTTCCATCCCCGGACTGGTCAAGCCGCGCAAGAGCCACGACGCGACGCCCGCGCCGGCCGTGGTGGACGAAGGCCCGCCCGACACCGGGCTCACCCCGGAGCAAATCGCCGCGGCCAATGCGCCCGCCGCTGAGCCGCCGGCCGAGATGACGGCCCCGGCGAAGCTCGACCTCGACGTTTCCAAAAAGGAAAACAAGTCCGTGAAGGCCGAGGTGCTGAAACGCGTGGACCTGATGCCCAAGGTTTCCAATCCCAACAAGGACAAGCTCTACGGCGCGGTGGAGCGCGCGCGCAGCATGGGCATCGTGCTGACGATTCCCTTTGGCTCGGGCAAGTCGGACCTCAGCGCGGCGGACGTGCAGAAGCTCAAGACCGAGCTGGACAAGCCCGAGCTGACCAAGCTGCGCGGCGATCCCACGGCGGTTTTCGTCATCCTCGGCTACGCCGATCCGAAGGGCGACGCACAGAAAAACATCGCCGTCTCGCAGGCCCGCGCGGACACCGTGCTGAAAGCGATGCGCGACAAATGCGAGGTCATCAACGTCATGCACACGGTCGGCATGGGCGGCTCGAAACTGCTCGATGACAAGAACCTCGAAAAAAACCGCATCGTCGAGATTTGGGCGGTGCTGCCGTGAGCTTATTTTCCGACCACGGGATCGGCCCAAATCGCCCACGAGTTGTGGTTGTGGCCTTCGCCGCCCACCGCGCGAAGCTCGAGCTGCTGGAGGCCGGGGATTTCGACGCGGACCATTTCCTTTTGCCCGGCGCGCAGGATTTTTGAGCGGAAGATTTCCTGGCCATCGCCGAGGACGGTGAAGACGGCGGAGCCCTGGTCGGCGGCTCCTTCGCGCAGGCCAATGGTGGCGGTGAAAGTTTTCCAATTTCCGCCGAGCGGAAAGACGAACGCGGAATCGGCGTGGGCGTAGAGACCCTTGGCGAAGACTTCGCCTTTGATTTTGAGGAGCAGGCCTTCCCACTGGCCCGGATGGAACCAGTAGCGGTTGCGCGCGACTTTGCCCCAGCCGACTTCGGCCTTGGTCCAGCGGGCGTCGGAGAGAAAAACGCGCGGTGCTTTCGCAGTCGCGAGGTCGATGGGCTCGGGCTCGGGATTTTGCAGCGCACGGAGCAGGCGCAGGCGGCGGCGGGTTTCTTCGGCAGGTGCGGCGGCGATGGCTTCGTCGGTGAGAAGTTTCCCGGCCTGCGCGGGCGCGCGCATGAGCGTTTGCTCGGTGGTGTCCACGATGCGGTTGGCGAGAAACTCGGCGCTGGGTTCGCCGCGTTCGTTGCAGGTGACGGTGAAATGTTCGCGCGACTCCGCGCCGTTCACGAGCAGGCTGCTGAGGTTCAGGTGCCACGACGGCGCGTTCAGCTTGGTAAGTTCGACGGCGAATTTTCCATCGTCATCCACGGCGGCACAGAAGGTCATCGCGCCGTGATCGGTCGGCGCGGTGTCTGGCCATGCGGAGGCGATGACGGCACACGGCGGAACCGATGCGCGGACGCGGCCCGTGAGGCGCAGCGTGCCCCTTTCCGCAGTGGCGGTGAGGTTTTCAAAGACCGCGTCGGCGGGCTGCCAGCGCGCTTTGTCGGACTGCGTGGTGAGCGGATGCGCGGCGAAACGCAGCGCGGTGGCGAGCGCGAGATACGCGGGCTGACGGCCACCCCACAGGTTTTCGCGGTAGTGCAGATTGCCGCCGCCCATGAGCGAGACGCCGGGCGCTTCGCCAGGCGCGCCGTTGTCATGCGGGAAGCCGAGCCCGTGGCCGAGTTCGTGCGCGATGCCGCCGAGATACCACGAGTTGAACTTCGCCACGGTCATCTGCATGCGGTCGTAGTTGTGCTCTTTGAAAACGAACGGCTGGTCCTTTTGCGCCAGCAGCGCGGGATCGAGCAGGTCGCAATCGGCGCCGTGGCAAAGGCCGTGGCGCTGATCGCTCCAGCCCGCGCCGTAGTAGGGCGCGGTGAAAACAAAACGCCCGTCCGCCTCGCGCTCACACAGCCCGTAGAGCACGAGCACATGCTCGCGCTCGGGATTGACCTTGCCCGCGAGCGCCTTGCGGACTTCGCCCCACGTCTCGTCGCCGGACTCGTGCTGGTAATGCGCCGCCGGCTGCTGGCCGCGCACCATGTGGATCACGAGCCTCCCGGCTTTCCGCTCCAGCGGCAGCCCGCCCGTTTTCACGCCGAAACGCTGCTCCATCCCGTCGCGATAAAACGCGCTGATGTCCGTCATCACGCGGTCGAGCCGCGCGGCGTAATCCGGCAGCGGCTCGCGATCGGCGGCGTGGAAATAGACGACGCGCACGAACGCGCCGCTCGGCTTTTCCCCGGCGTGGAAAGCCGCGATGCGCTGCTGCGCCGCCGCCATGACGGGCGGCGTTTTTTCCGCGGCGCGGGCGCCGATGGGGAGGTACAGCGCGAGGAGGAAAAGCGGGAGTCGGCACATGGCGGAAACGTTTCTGAATGGCGGGGAAAAAGTAAAGACCGGGATGGTCGCGGCGCACGGCCCCGCGCTATCGGTTTGCAATTCGCGAGCCGTCTTGGGCATTCATATACGCCGACCCACCGCCCTCCAAACATTCATGCCCTACCTCGCCGTCACCGCAGGCTTGTCGCCGAAAGTCTTCGAGCTGAAGCCGGGCACCTGCACGGTCGGGCGGTCGTCGGAGGCGGATTTTTCGCTGAAGCATGTGGAGATTTCGCGACAGCACTGCCGCTTCACCTGGGATGGGAAGAACTGTCTGGTCGAGGATCTCGGCAGCGTCCGCGGGACGGAGGTGAACGGGGAGCGCATCGCGGCGGCGTACACTTTGCAGCCGGGCGACAAGGTGGGCATCGGGCCGGCGATCGTGGAATTTGGCCTCGGCGAGCCGCCGAAAATCGAGGCGCAGGAAACGCTGGCGGCGGGCGGGCCGGGCGCGCAGATGCTGGTGCGCGGGCAGCCGGCGGAGCGCATCGAGGTGGTCGGCGAGCTCACCATCGGGCGCGATGCGGGGATCGACGTGTGGCTGAATGATCCCGGGGTCTCGCGGCGCCACGCGACGGTGACGATGCAGCCGGGCAAAGGCGTGGTGGTCACCGACCTGAACAGCACCGCGGGCTCGTTCGTAAACGGCCACCGCTTTGACACGCAGCCGCTGACCATCGGCGACCGGCTGCAAATCGGGCCGTTCTATTTTCAGTTCGACGGGCACGCGCTGAACCGCGTGGCCAACGCCGCGGGCGGCACCATCCGCGCGGGCAATGTCGTCTTCCGCTCGGGCCCGCTGACGATTCTCGACGACATCAACCTCGCGATTCCGGCGTCGCGTTTCGTCGGCATCATCGGCCCGAGCGGCGCGGGGAAATCCTCGCTGCTCACCACGCTGAGCGGCCTGCGTGCGCCGGAGCGCGGCGCGGTTTTTGTCGATGGCGAGGACATCTATTCCGGCCACGATCCGCGCTCGTTCGGCTTTGTGCCGCAGGAGGACATCGTGCATCCCGAGCTGTGCGTGAGCGAGGCGCTGCGCTTCAGCGCGCGGCTGCGGCTGGCGGCCAACACGCCGCCGATGGAAATCCAAAAGCTCGTCCTGCAAACGCTCGACCAGCTCGGCCTGCGCCCGCACGCCGGGAAGTCCATCAGCAATCTCTCCGGCGGCCAGCGGAAGCGCGTGAGCGTGGGCGTGGAGCTGCTCGCGCGGCCTTCGATTCTCTTCCTCGACGAGCCCAGCTCGGGCCTCGATCCGGCCACGGAATTTCAGCTCATGGAGCTGCTCCGCAACCTCGCCGACACCGGCTGCACCATCGTCTGCACCACGCACGTCATGGAAAACGCCTACCTCATGGATCAGCTCATCGTGCTGACCGGCGGCTGCCTCGCGTTTCAGGGCTCGGCGCAAAGTGCGCGCGAATATTTCAAAGTGCCGAAGCTCACCGCGCTCTACGACCGGCTCGGCGAACAGCCGCCGAAAAAGTGGCAGGCCGCCTTCCTCGAGCGCAACCTCGCCGGGGCCATCGACGCCGCCGCGGCGAGCGCCGCGCCGCTCGCCGCGGACCAAGCGCGCCGCGCCTTTGCGCTGCCCATTTTGCTCGCGCGGCAGCGGGCGATCCTGCGCTCGGACTGGCGCAATTTCGCGCTGCTCATCGGCCAGCCGCTCATCATCGCCGCGCTCGTGGTGTGGGTGGCCAAGGACAAGGAAGACCCGGAGAAAACGAACCGCGCGCTGTGCATGTTTTTCGCCTACCTCGCCACGCTGTGGTTCGGGTGCAGCAATGCCGCCCAGGAGATCGTGAAGGAAATCGCCATCTACCGGCGCGAGCGGCTGGTCGGCGTCGGCGCGCACTCCTACCTCGCGAGCAAGTTCCTTTTCCTCACCGCCGTCACCATTGCGCAGGCGCTCATCCTTTACGCCACCATGGTCATCGGCAATGGCGGCAGCGACGGCTCGGTGAAGCTCCAATGCGCCGCGCTTTTCGGCACCGCCTTTGCCGCCGTCGGCATCGGCCTGACCATCTCCGCTTTCTCGCGCACGGTGATGCAGGCGGTGATGTTTGTACCGCTCATCCTGATCCCGCAGATTCTTTTTTCCGGCTACACCGTGGCGCCCGGCGACATGACGAAAAGTGTGCTCGCCATCAGCCGCCTCACGCCGACCTTCAGCGCGCAGACCGTGATGGACACAAGCTTCCTGTGGATGCGCGAGGCGAAAGGCGACATCCTCAGCGACCATCACCAGGCCTTCGTGAACCTCGATCCCGAGCACGAAATCTCCACCGGCGACGTGTACAACCGCGGCCGCCCCGCCGTGCTCGCGCTGCTCGGCCACGCGCTGTGGGGCGTGGTCACGTATTTCGTCGCGTGGTTCGCGCTGAAAAAGCGCGAGCGGGTGTAGCGGGCCGTGCGGGCGTCTTCACGCGCAACTCCTCACGCCCCGCGTCCGCCGAGAAAAAAGACGCACCCATTCCCCGCGACCCCGATCGCCACGAACGCCCCGGCCAGCCAGAGCGTGAGTTCTTTCCACGTCTCCTCCGCCAGGCCGAGCGGGAGCGCCATGGGCACGGAGACGACCTGCGCGCCGATGATTTCGTCCATCTTCCAGCCGAAGCCGTTGGCCGAGCTGTACTGCTTCATCATCTCCGGCGGCGCTTTGTCGGGCGTACTGTGGCAGGTCAGGCAGCTCACGTTGGTCACCTTCAGCGGACGCGCGAAGACGAGCGCGGGGCCGGTGGCCGTCGCGCGGTCGCCGAGGTACTCGAGGCGCTTCGGGTCGCCGCGAAACTGGTTCACGATGTCCGCCTCCCAGTCAGTCGCGCGGTGCAGCGGGTTGGTCGGGTTGAGCGTGGCTTCCTTGTAGAGATACTCGGGGTAGCTCTTGCGCAGGTTGTCGAAAATCTCGGTGGCCGCAAAGGCGGGCACGGACTCGGGATGGAACTCGCTGTCGAGCAGCTCGGCAGGCTTGGCTTTCATGGACTCGATGACCTGCTGCTGCGCGGCGAGGAGCTTTTGCTGGCCGAGCATGTAGGCCTTTTTCGCGCTGGTGTAGTGGACGTCTTTCGGGATCACGGGGTCGGCATCCTTGGGCAGGGCGTCGAGCGTTTTCTGAAACTCGGCGATGGCCGACTGGAGGTTGAAATTCTTGTGCTGGAGCAGCGGCGCGACCTTCCGCGTGGTGTAAAGGCGGCTGGCGCTGGCGGTCTCCATCATGATGCGTGCGTTTTCCACGATCTGCCGACGCGCATTGGCCTGGAGGAGCTGGCGCGCGATGAGGGCGACCGCGCCGAGCGTGAGCGCGAGCAGCGGGAGGAAGAGGACGTTGAAGCGGAGCAGTGTTTTCATAAGTCAGCGGGCGCCTTCGCCGGTGGCGACGACGCAGCGGAAGCCGATGTCGTCGTGCCGGAAGCTGGGTGGAAAACCGCGGCGGAACGAGGCCGCCATTTCGTCCGCGGACGAGGTCGCCCAGGAGCCGCCGCGCAGCGTGCGCCAGCCGCTCTTTCTGTTGAAAGCGTCGTCGCACCACTCCCACACGTTGCCGCCGAGGTCGGCGACGCCGGGCGCATTGGCGGGCGCGGGGCGGGTGCGGGCAAAGGCGTCGCGGTAGTTCGCGAGCACCGGCCAGTCGGCGGGCGCGCCGGCCCGGGCCTCGGAGCCCGCGTAGTTGCCGGCGCTGCCCGGCGGCGGCCACGTTTTGCCCCACGGGTACAAGCCTTTGATTTTGCCGCTGCGCTCCTCGGGCGTCGCACCGTTTTCGTACGGCAGACCCGCCGCCTGGCTCCACTCGCGGTCGGTCGGCAGGCGGTAGAATTGCGCCGGGGTGAGCGCGCCCTCGGCGCGTTCCTTGGCGGTGAGCCAGTCGCAGAAATACCGCGCGTCCTCCCACGAGATGCCAACCACGGGATGCTCGGGCGTCTGCGGGAAGCCGGGATTCTGCCAGGTGTATTCCTTGAAACCGGCGCGCTGGAGCGCGTGCATGCCGCCGGTGGCGTCGTAACCCTTGGCCTGGAAAAAGGCGTCGAAGTCGCGCACGCGCGTCTCGGTGGTCGCGAACCAAATGTCGCCGACAGGCACGTAACGCATGTCGAGGGTGTTCTTCCACGGCTTGCCGGGCTGTGGCGGCTGGCGCGGCGCGGTGGCGACGGGCTTGAGCGTGGCGCCGGGTGTCGCGATGGGATTACTGCGCGGGTTTTCGGTTTTGGAAAAAAGCGCCTTCGCCCCGAAAGCGAGCAGCGCGAGGACGGCGAGGGCGGCAGCGACCACCGGCAGTTTGCCGCGCGCGGCGGGCGGGCCCGACCGCGCGGGCGGGGTGAAAGTGGGCGCGTCATCGCGGGTGGCAGGCGGCGGGGCGGCGGCCCTGACGTTGGCGACGGCGGCGGATTCTGGCGGCGCGGCGCGGCGAACCGGCGCGGGTGCGGCCTCGGCGGACGGGCAGCCGCGCAGCGCGGCGAGGAAGTCCTGCGCGGTGGAGTAGGTGTCGTCCGGCGAGACGCAGCGGCGGAGGACCTCATTGCCCTGCTCGGGGACATTGGCGAGCGGGGTGAAGCCGCCGGGTTTCGCGCCGAGCAGCTCGCAGGTGAGCGCGCCCAGTTGGACGACATCGCAGCCGGGCTGATCGCGGCAGACCTGCGTCTGTTCCGCCGCCGCCTCGTCGTCGCGCGCGCGGCCCAGCGGGTTCAGCTTCACGACGAACACGGGCCACTCGGCGAGCGGGCAGCGGAGGATGACGTTGGCGTTTGGCTCATCAAAGCCCTCGGGGAAATGCACGAGGATGTGCCGCAGCGTGATTTCCAGCCGCACGTCGAGCGTGCGCGCGGCATCCACCGCGGGCGCGAGCTGCGCGAGGAGCAGGAGGGTTTCGCGAAGCGGGAGTTCACGGCGCGCGCGGAGCAGCTCGACGAGCGCAAAACCCTCCAGCCACTCCAGCACCACGAAGCCGAAGCCCGCGGTGCGCCCGACCGCGAGCACGTCGATGAAATTCGCCTGCGCCGCCGCTTTCAGCCGCGCGGCGTCGGCCTCGAGCTGCGCAAAGGCCTCGCCCTCGGCGCGCACGACTTTCACGCGCACGCGGCGTTTCAGCGTCACGTCCTCGGCGTGGAAAGTGCGGTTCGGATTCGCGGGATTGAGGTCTTCGATCAGCCGGTAGCGCTCGGCGATGAGCGCGCCGGCGCGCGGCCTTTCCATAAGCCCGCGCGAGCTGCTGAGGCCGATGGTTTCAAACGCCTCGTCGTACGTGACCGTCTGCGGCGCGGACGCGGCGGAGCTGCTCGCGGCCTTGAGCGCGGCGAGGCACTGGCGCAGCTCGGCGCGCAGTTCGGTGGGCGTCTGAAGGCGCTTTTCCACGTCCTTTTCCAGCATCCGCCGCAGCACCCCGACCACGCCCGCGGGCAGCACGGCGAGCGCCTCAAACTCCGGCACTTTGTCCAAGTGCTGCGCGATGACGCTGGCGACCGAGCCGAGGAACGTGGGCTTGCCCGTGAGCATGAACCAGAGGGTGACGCCGAGCGAATAGATGTCGGAGCGGATGTCCTCGCTGCGCTGGTCGAGCTGCTCGGGGCTGGCAAAGTACGGCGTGCCGACGAAGCCGGTGGTGGTGAGCGCGCCGGCGGTCGAGCCAATGAGCGCGGATTTCACGAGGCCGAAGTCGATGACTTTCACGATCAGCTCGCCGTCGCCCTCGCGCACGAGCATGAGGTTCGAGGGCTTGATGTCGCGATGCACGAGGCCCTGCTTGTGCGCGGCGATGAGCGCGCCGGCGACCTGCGCGGTGATCTCCAGCGCGGCGCTTGCGTCGAGCGGGCCGTCGCGTTTCACGCGGGCGTCCACGGTTTCGCCCTCGATGAATTCCATGGAGTAAAAGTACGAGTCGCCGTGGCGGCCGAGGTGAAAAACGGAGGCGACGTTGCGATGCCGCAGTTGCGCCGCGCCGCGGGCCTCACGGAGAAAGCGTTCGGCGGCGGTCGGGTCCCCGAGGTAGTTCGCGCTGATGACTTTCAGCGCGACGGCGCAGCGCAGGTTGGTGTCGAAGGCCTTGTAGGTCAGGCCCATCGCGCCGTGCCCCAGCTCGACGACGGTGCCGTCGTCGTTTTTCAACAGCTCGTAGTGCTCGAATTTTTCCGGGTGGGACATCGCCCGGAAGGCTACCCACCGGCCCGCGCCGCGGCAATCCCCGCGTGAGCTACGACGGCTTCACGTACACGCCCACCAACGGCCGCGGATACGCGGTGCGCGAGGCAAAGTCGCTGACGAAGCCCTCCGCCGTGCGGATTTCCACATGCCCCGCATCGGTCCCGCCGTACACCACCACCGCGCCGACTGGCGCTTTGTAAGGATTCGTCACCCGCAGCTTGGTGAAGCCGTAGTTGCGGCACAGTTCGTCGCCGGCCTGTTTGGCCCACGCGCTCGTGGGGCGGCTGGTCACTACGTTCGCGGCGAGCAGGGCATCCTTCACGTACTTCCAGCAGTGCCACGTCATCTTTGGATGCGCCCGTGCCTTGGCGATCTGCGCCGCACGGATCATGCGCGCGTCATAGGCGATCCCGGCCGACTTTGGCCCAAAGAACGACTGGTCCTCCTTCGCCAGCGGCTGCGCGTGGCTGCGGTCGAAAAGCGAGTCTTCCGCCGACGCCGCGCCCGCGAGGCTCAGGAGAGCGGCGGCGCAAAGCGTGAGGTGCAGGTGATTCATCGTAGGGGCGGCGGACGCGCGGAGGTTAGCCGGGCTTGCGCCGCCGTCAATCGGCAACCGCCCCGCGGGCGCGATCATTCCCTTGACGCTCCCGGCGGCGGCCTATTGATTGGCGCCCTTTTTCCGCACACACCACACCACCATCCACCTACCTATATGATCAAAATCGGCATCAATGGCTTCGGCCGCATCGGTCGTCTCGTTTTCCGCGCCATCTGCGACCAGGGCCTGCTCGGCAAAGAGATCGACGTCGTCGCCGTCAATGACCTCGTCCCCGCGGACAACCTCGCCTACCTCGTGAAGTACGACTCCACGCAGGGAAAGGCGAAGGAGGAAGTGTACTCCAAGAAATCCTCACCCGACGTGGCCGAGGATGACGTGCTCGTGGTGGACGGCCACGAGATCAAATGCCTCGCCGTGAAAGAAGGCCCCGCCGCCCTCCCATGGAAGGCGCTCGGCGTGGACATCGTGATCGAGTCCACCGGGCTTTTCACCGACGGCGAAAAAGCCAAAGGCCATATCACCGCGGGCGCGAAGAAAGTCATCATCTCCGCTCCGGCGAAAGGCGAGGACATCACCGTGGTCATGGGCGTGAACCATGAGAAATACGACGCCGCGAGCCACCACATCATCTCCAACGCTAGCTGCACCACGAACTGCCTCGCCCCCGTCGTCCACGTCCT
>JANPHJ010000128.1:0-13659 GCA_031424395.1 Chthoniobacter sp. | reverse complement strand
TGCCGACGCACTCGCCGCCTACGTCAGTCGCCGGAGGACGCGCGCATGAGCTTCCTCAACATCGCCCTCCTCGGTGGCGTGGCCGCGCTGGCCATTCCGATCATCATCCATCTCTTCCACAAGAGCCGCTTCCAGATCGTGAAGTGGGGTGCGATGCATTTGCTAGAAGCTGTGCTCCGCACGAACCAGCGCCGCATCCGGATCGAGCAAATCATTCTCCTCATCATCCGCGCGGCGATCCCGGCGATCCTCGCGCTGTGCATGGCGCGACCGGTGTGGAAGGGCGCGCAGAAACTGATGGGCGAGGCGAAGACCTCGACGGTCGTGCTGCTCGACAACAGCTATTCGATGGAAGGTGGACGCGCGGGCGCGACGAATTTTTCCATCGCCCGCGATGAGTCGGCGCGGATCGTCAATGAACTCAAGCTCGGCTCCGATGCGCAGGTCGTGCTCATGGGCGAAGGCGGCGCTCCGCTGCTCGATGAGCCGACTTACGATCTCGCGCGGCTCAGTCAGGCGTTGCAAAAGACGGACGCCGGATTCGGCGCGGCGACAGTGCCCGCGGCGCTGGATTACGCGGCGGGCGTGTTTGGCCAGATGCGCGAGTCGAGCCGGAATCTCGTGGTGATGACGGATTTTCAGCGCATCAGTTTCGAGGCCACCGAGGATGCGCAGGTCGGCCAGATGATCGCGCGGCTGAAGGCGCTGCCAATCGCGCCGGAGATCACTTTTTTCGATGTGGGCAGCGAGGTGAAAGATAACGTCGCCGTCGAGTCGCTGGAGTTTTCGCGGCTCATGGTCGGCGTCGGGCAGAAGATTCAAATCCGCGCGAACCTGCGCAATTTCGGCGACGTGCCGTATCACGACTTGCGCGTTTATTTCAAAGCCGACGGCAAGGAAAAATCCGTGTCGCAGATCAATCTCGGGCCGCATGAAAAAGGGCAGGTACTTTTCTCGCACGCCTTCGACACGCCGGGCTCGCACGTCGTCGAGGTCGTCGCCGACGCCGATGCGCTCAAGGCCGACAACAGCTATCTCGCGAGCATCCCGGTGCGCGACAAGGTGCCGGTGCTGCTCGTCGATGGCGACCCGAGCGCCGAACCGCTCAAGAGCGAAGTCGATTTCGCCGAGATCGCGCTCCAGCCTTACAGCGCAGGGCGCGTGGAACTTGCCGACCTAATCGCTACGAAAGTCACGAAGTCCGACGATTTGAGCGCGAAGGCGATCACCGATTCCGCGGTGGTGATTCTGGCCAATGTCCGCAAGCTCAATGACGATCAGCTTCGCGCACTGGAGGACTTCGTGCGCGGCGGTGGCGGGTTGCTGATTTTTCCTGGCAATCGCAGCGATACCGCGTGGTACAACAGCGCGCTGCTCAAGGACGGCAAGGGTCTGCTGCCGCTCTCGCTCGGCGCGCTCGCGGGCGATCAAAAAGAAGGCGCGCCGTCGGTGGGTATCGTCTCGCAGCGCTTCGAGCATCCGGCGCTCGACATCTTCAACGACCCGCGCAACGGCACGCTCACCGACGCTGGAATCAAGCTGTGGTTTCGCATGAAAGAGCAGGAGGAAAAGTCCGCCGCGACCATGCCCACGACCACGCTCGCGCGGCTCGACAGCGGCGATCCGTTTCTCGTCGAGAAGCAATTCGGCGATGGCCGCGTCATCGAATGCGCGGTGCCGGTTGATGCGGACTGGAGCAATCTGCCGATGCGCCCGTTTTACCTCCCGCTGCTCCAGCGGCTGTCCGTTTATCTCGCGTCCACGGTTTACCCGCCGCGCAATCTCGATGTGGGCAAGCCGCTCGTCGCGTTTCTGCCGGTCACGGATGCGGGGAAAAAGGCGACGGTCATCGCGCCGGACGGCACGCCGGCGGAGGTGGCGATCGTGAAGAGGGGCGAGCGCGGCGTGGTCGAATTTGGGAAGACGCAACGGCCCGGTCTTTACACGCTGAACCCGCCGGGCGGTTCGCCGGTCTATTACGTCGTCAATGCCTCGCGCCGCGAGTCCGACCTGCAAAAACTGACGGACAAAGAGATCGCAGACTTCGCGAAAACTCATGGCGTCTCGCTGGTGCACAGCGGCGCGGAATACAAGCAGCTCGACCACACGCGCCGCTACGGCTTCGAGATGTGGCGTCCGCTGCTCTGGGCGATCCTCGCGCTCGTCTTCGCCGAGGTTTTCTTGCAGCAGAAATTCGGTCGTGTCCGCAGCAAGGTGGGTGGCGTGAACTTTGGCTCTGGCGCTTCCGGTTCAGGACAAACCTCTAAACCAAAGTCCGCGACGGCACAGTCCGTATGATCGCTTTCGGCCACCCTACCAACGCGGGTCATCCTGAGCGGAGTGTAACGAAGTCGAAGCCCCCAGGCGGTTCGATCACGCTCAATACGTCAATGGATCGCCGAGGTCCCTCGACTGCGTTCCGCCCACCTGCGCCCGTGCGGAACTCCGCTCCGGATGACGGAGAGTTTTTACCGAGCATCTCGCGATGAACGAACGCATCGAAACCTCGCTTCGTTTCGTCGGCGACTGGCCTTGGTGGCTCGGCGTCGGATTGGCGCTGGCGCTCGGTGCGGCCGCGTGGGTTTTCTATCGGCGGGAAACGCGGCCCATCAACCCGTGGGTGAACTGGCTGCTACCGACGCTGCGGGCGCTGGCGGTCATCATGCTCGTGCTGATGCTCGCGGGACCGGTGCTGCATCATCGCAAGGTGATCGGTCAGCTTTCGCGGCTGCTGCTGTTTGTCGATGGTTCGAAGAGCATGGGGCTGGCCGATCCGTCGATGGATGCGGGCCGGAAGATACTCATCTGCCAGCGGCTCGGCCTGCTGCGCGAGGGCGTGATCGCGCTCGATCTGCCGCAGGCCGGTTCGCTGCTCGCGGATGCGCAGTCGCTCGCGGCTAAGGCGAAAACGATGCAGGCGGCACCAGCGGACGACTGGAAAAAACTGACGCAGGATTTTGCGGCGAAAACGGGCGCGGCGCGTGAGGCGCTGGCGAAAGCGGGCGGCGATCCGGCGCGGCTAGATGCGCTCACGAAGGAACTTGCGGAGCCGGCTAGGGAAATCGCGGGACGCGACATGAAGCAGCTCGATGACCGGGGTCGCGCGATGGAAGATTTGGCGCGGCTCGGCGATGCCGCAGGGCGCTGGCAGACGGAGTTGCGCGAGCGGTTTGACAAGGCCGTGGGCGAACTGGCGGCGGGCGAGAATTCGCCGTTGCGTGCGGCGTTCGCAAAGTTCGACGCGCTACCGCGCACGCAGCGGTTGCAGTCGATGCTGTTGGAGGGCGAGAAACGGAAATTGCTGGCGCGGTTTGGGGAAAGCTACGCGGTTCAACTGCTCGACATCGAAGGCGCGGAGGCGAAGAGAATCTGGCAGCCGATGGCGCGGGATTCCGCGCTCCCGCTGGCGCTGCCGAAACCGGAGGGCGACATCACGAACCTCTCCGCCGGGCTCAAGAACCGTGGCGGCGAGCAGCAGAAGGAGGAGCGCGGCGCGGTGGTGATTTTCAGCGACGGGCAGCACAACGAAGGCGACTCGCCGGTCGAGGCGGCAAAGCTGCTCGCCGGGCGCGGGATGACGGTTTTCACGGTCGGTTTTGGCAGCCAGCTCAAGCCGCGCGATCTCGCGGTGATGCGGGTGGACGGGCCGGAGTCGGTCTTTCTCGAGGACCACATCCGCGGCACGATCATGCTCAAGGACGACATGCCCGCGGGCCTGCCGTTCACAGTGGGCGTGGCGGACGGCGAGAAGGTTTTGTGGCAGCAGCAGCTCATCACCGATGGCAGCAACGTGCGCAAAGTGGCGTTTGATTTTCCGATCAGCGAGCAGGTCAAGGAGCGGATGAAAAACAAGAAGGCCGACGTGGCCGTTTCCTCGGTGCCGCTGGATTTGCAGGTCCGCGTTTCGCCGGTGGAGGGCGACCGCGAGCTGTCGAACAACGAGGGCGGGCTGCGCTTCCGCGCGGTCACGCAGCGGCGGCGCATCCTGCTGCTCGACGGGCGTCCGCGCTGGGAGACGCGCTATCTGAGGAACATGTTCGAGCGCGATGAGCAGTGGGAGGTGAGCACGGTCATCGCGGGGACGAGCGCGGGTGAGCAGGGCTTTCCGCGCGGGGAGAAAGCCGGGCAGTTTCCGAGCGAGCCGGCGCTGCTGCAAAATTTCGACCTCATCATTTTCGGCGAAATTCCGCGCGCGATTTTCAAGGGCGACGAGTTGCAGTGGATTCGCGATTTCGTGGCGAACCGCGGCGGCGCGGTGGCCTTCATCGACGGCGCGCGGCAACGGTTCAAGGAATACGCGGACACGCCGATTGCGCCGCTTTTTCCCGTCGAGTGGAAAGGCGCGGGCGTGCGCGAGGGCATCACGAAAATTGCGCTGACGGAGCGCGGTGCGGGGCTCGCGGCGCTTTCGCTCGCGCCGGAGAAGACGCAGAACGCGGAGGTGTGGAGCAGGCTGCCACCGCCGCACTGGCTTTCCGGCGGGACGGCGTTGCCGGGCGCGGAGGTGTTGGTCGAGGCGGAGGCCGGTGGGCAGAAGATTCCGGCGGTGGTCGCGCGGCCGTATGGCGCGGGCAAGGTGTTTTACCAGGCGTTCGATGATTCGTGGCGCTGGCGCTTCGAGGTCGCCGATCTGAACCATGTGAAATACTGGAATCAGGTCGCGAACTGGATCGCGGAAATCCCGTTTGCGGTGCGGGACAAATTCGTGTCGCTCGACGCGGGCGGGATCACCTACCGGCCCGGCGAGTCGGCGGAAATCCGCGTGCGGCTGCGCGACGGCGAGGGCAAGCCAGTGACGAACGCGGGCGTGGACGCGGTGCTTTCGCGCGACGGGAAAAAAGTCGCGACCATCCGCCTCGCGCTCGACGACAATGCGGGCGGACTTTTCCGCGGCAAGACCGCGGGGCTGGAGCCGGGGAACTACGAGGTCGCGGTGGAGTCTGCGGCCATCGCCGAGCGCGATGCGAAGGCGCGGACGGAATTCAAAGTCGAGCCGCGCGAGACGGGTGAACTGATCCAACTCAGCCTCAATGAAGACCTGCTGCGGCAGGTCTCGGCCGTGACGGGCGGGGAATATCTGCGCGAGGAAAACATCGATCGCCTCGCTGAGCTGCTCGCGCCGATGAGCCAGGGCAAGGTGATCGAGAGCGACACGGTGCTGTGGCAGAGCTGGTGGTGGTTCGTGCCGATTGTGCTGCTGCTGACGATCGAGTGGATCGTGCGGAAGCGGGTGGGGATGCTGTGAACCGCCGGTCGGGGTAGCTCGTCCCTCGCAACCTTGGGCTGACTGACTGGCACACCTTCGGCGTGCCCCTTCTACTCGGGCTTCCCCGACCGCTGCCCGGCCAATTCCGCCTCGATGCGCTCGCAGATGTCCTGATCTTCTTTTGAATTTGGATGCTCTGCTCCAAAAATCTCGCGATATCCGTCCCATGCCCGCCGGGCAAAGCTCAAAGCCTCCGGTAGCTTACCCTGTTCTTTCAGGACAAGGGCCAGATTGTGACACGCCCGAAGGAAGATCGGGTGTTTCGCCCCGAGATTCCGCTCGCAGCCGGCTAATACCAGCCGATATTCCCGCTCTGCATCAGCAAAATTTTCCTGGCCATACAGTGCGAGGGCGAGATTGTTCCGGCTCCGAAGCGTATCGAAGTGCTCCGCACCCAATACCCGCTCATAGATAGCTTGTAGTGTCCGGTATTCGCGCACTGCCTCGGTATGTCTGCCCTGGTCGTTCAGCGTGAGGGCCAGATTGTTCCGGGTCGTCAGCGTATCGGGATGCTCGGGACCCAGCACTCGCTCGCGGAGGGACAGCACGGCTTGCTGTTCCTGCTCGGCCTCGACGTATTTGTGCTGGCTGAAGAATACACCGGCCAGACTGTTTCGGCCTCTCAGCGTTTCGGGATGCTCCGGGCCAAGGAGTTGCTGACGGTCGGCGATAACCTGCCGGAGGATCGGCTCGGCTTCGGCCAAGTTGCCAAGGTCCTCCAGAACGTAGGCGATGCCGTATTGAATGCGGGACCTTTCGAGCGGGTCGCGAGCATGGTTGGTCTTGGTGGCTGCGGTGTTGAACTCTTTGAGGGCACGGGGCCATTCACCTTTCTTTTCAGCCAGCTAGCCTTCGGCTTCGTGGTTCTCGACAAAGTGCTGACGTGCATAATTCTCGATCTTTCGCAGCACCATGAGGCCAAATGCCGCCACGAGCAGCCCGGCGATGACCGCGCTGAGGAGGAGGACGGGCTTTTTGGACACGACCTACGCAGCCAAGCACCCGCCGCGCACCGCGCCAAGCGGGAACTCCTAGCCGGCGAATTCGCGGACGATGAGGGTTGCGTGGTGGCCGCAGATGCGTTGAGGGCCGGCTGCGGCGGGCTCGGGGCGAGCGTGTTCTCTTTGGCTAAAGAGGCAAATAATGTCTTTGGCGGGGAGTTGAGTGTCTGGGAGTGTGGGGACGGAGCGCGCTGCGTTCGTTTCCACGCGCCTTTTTCCATCCTCCATGAGTCATCAAATCGATCCGGTCATTTTGCAAAAGCTCGCCGCTTTCAGCCAGCGGCGGCGGAAGTTGATTATTTTCCGCGGCGTCTGCGCGGCGGTGGCGACGCTGCTGGCGACGATGATGCTGATTGCGTTCATCGACTGGATTTTTGTCCTGCCGGACAATGTGCGGTGGGGGTTGAGTGTGGCGGCTTATGGGGCGGTGATCGTGGTGGAATGGCGCTCGTGTCTGCGGCTGTTGGTGCATGCGCCGGGGCCGAAGCGGCTGGCGCGGCTGGTGGAGCATGCGGAGCCGAAGTTGCGGGAGGATTTGCTCTCGGCGGTGGAGCTGGGCGATGCACGGTCGGATGCGGCGTTTGATTCGGAGCAGTTCCGCGGGCTGGTGCAGAGCGATGTGGCGGCGCGGATGGAAAAGGTGGACGTGGAGCGGCTGCTGCCGGCGAATCTGGTGCGGCGTTACACCGCGATTGCGGCGGGCATTGCGGTGGCGTGCCTGGTGGCGTTTGCGCTGACGGGTTTCCAGTTCGGCACGCTGATGATGCGGGCGCTTTTGCCGATGGCAAATCTCGGGCGGGTTTCCAAAGTGCAGGTGAGCATCGTGGAGCCGACGCCGGCGGAGATGCGGGTGCCGCAGGGCGACACGGTGCCGCTGGTCGTGCAGCTTTCCGGGCAGCGGGCGAACAAGGCGATGCTCGAAACTTTCACCAAGACCGGCGGTCGCGAGCTGGTGCAGATGAACCCGCTGGGTGGCGACCGCTTTTCCGCGACGATCCAGGTGGCGCGGGAGGACGTGCAGTATCGCGTGCGGGCGGGCGATGCGATCACGCGGAAGTATGCGCTGGAAAGCGTGGCGCGGCCGGCGGTGGTACAGTTTCACAAAACCTACACGTATCCAGAGTACAGTCGTCTGGCGGTGAAACGGGTGACGGAGGAGAATGGCGACCTCGCGGCGGTGGAGGGCACGGAGGTCGAGCTGCGGCTGACGACGAATCAGAAGGTGAAGGACGGCGAGCTGCGGATCGAGCAGGGGAAAAAAAGCACGGTGGTGCCGCTGACGGCGGACGGCGGGCAGCTTGTGGCGAAGGTGCCGCTGACGGCGTCGGGGATTTATCGGGTGCGGCTGGTCGGGGCGGAGAGCGGTTTTGAAAACAAGTTCAGCCCGGAATACGAGCTGCGCGCGGAGGCCGATCTGGTGCCGCAGGTGGAGCTGGAATTGCCGAAGCAGGATTTGATTTTGCCGTCGAACGAGATCGTGGATGTGCAGGGGACGGCGAGCGACGATCTGGCTCTGGCCAAGGTTTCGCAGCTCATCAAGATCAACGACGGCGGGTGGAAGGAAGTGCCGCTGGTGAAGGAGCCGGGCGCGAAGTCGAAGGTCGAGCGGCGCTGGGATTTGTACGAGGCGGGGGTGAAGCCGGGAGATTTGGTGACGATGAAATTGCTGGCGGTGGATTTGAAGGGGAACCGGGGCGAGTCGCGGCCGTTGCAGGTGACGATCACGGCGTCGGGGTTTGAGGCGAAGCGGCTGTCGTCGCTGGAGGCGCAGCGGGCGCTGCTCGAAGCGCTGAAGGCGCAGCAGGTGGCCTCGGAGGCACTGGCGAAGCGGGCGGGCGAGGCGCGCGATCAATTTGATCGGCTGCCGGATGGCGATGCGGGACGCAAGCAGGCGCTGGTTTCGGCGGCGGCGGCGATGACGGATTTCGAGGCGAAGAACGGGGCGGCGGTGGCGCAGCTCGGGGCGACGTTGCGCGAGTCGCTGGCGGGGCATCAGTCGGGTGACCTGGTGCTGGTGGCGCGCTCCGTGGCGCGGGCGAATGCGGGCGTGGCGCAGAATGCGCGGCGGAATTTTGACGTGCTCGCTGGGAATCCGGCGGGGCCGTTTGCGCGCGAACTGATGCGTGAGGCAGCGGACGCGGGCGCGAAGGCGGAGCAGCGGGCGCGGCTGGCGCTGGAGTCGTACCGGATGTTTCTCACGGCGGAGGAAACGGACGTGCTGGTGGAGAATTTTCAGGTGGTGTCGAAGGAGCAGGAGCGGCTGGCGGAGCTGGCCAAGAACAGCGGCGACAGCGCGCCGAAATGGGCGCAGCTCGCCAACCGGATGCGCGTGGTTTTGACCGAGACGCGCGGGCTGGAGGAGTTGGCGGGATCAAGCGCTGAGCATGCGGCGGCGGGGATGCCGGACCGGTTGCGCGCAATGCAAAAGGACATCAACAAACAGCGCGCGGCGGTGGAGAAAGCGCTGGCCGGCAAGGAGCCCGGCAAGGCGCTGCTCGCGCCGGTGCTGGCGCTGACGACCGCGATGACCGACGGCGCGCGCAAGGCGCTCGACGCGCGGCGCGGGCTGCAATGGGAGCCAGCGAAAAAATACAAGGAACTGCTCGATGACGGGCAGCCGACGTACGCCGCTTTCGTGATGCTGCGGGAGGAAAGCCAGGTGCTCGCGCGCAATGACAAGCTGCCCGCCGAGGTGCGTGCGCCCTTGATCGACGGGCGATGGGAGGCGAAGGGCGCGGTGCTCAAGGCGCATGGCGACGCGGAGGAGACGCGGCCGGATTCGGACAGCTATTTTGTGAACGATGTGCGGACGGCTTCGCTCGCGCTTAATGGGCTGAAGGACAAGCGCGCGTCGCTTTCGCCCGAGGATGTGGGGAAGCAGCTCGCCACGCTCGAAAAGGATTTCCGGCTGCTGGAGAGCGGGCACGATGTCGCGGAGGTGTATGAGCAGTTGAACCATCTCACGACCGTGGAGCGGTGGGAGATTTTCAATCCGAAGTCGCGCACGGCGAATCCGCACGATTGGAAATGGATCGAGGCGCGGTTGCGGGCGCTGCCGGATGCGCTGGGCAAGGCGCTGACCGCGGAGGAGATCAAGCCGGTGCTCGCCAAGGTGCAGGACGTTTTGTGGAAGTCTGGCGGCGACGCGGCGTTTGTGCGCATGAATCAGGAAATGGAGGCGCGCTTTGACGGGCAGCGTCCTCCGCTGACGACCACGAAGGACGCGGAAAAACTGGCGGCGATGGTGCGGCAGGCGCTCGATCTTTTACGCAAACCGATGGACGAGGCGCGCAAGGGAATCGCGGCGATGGCGCCGACGCTCGCCGAGATGATGGCGCAGCTCGCGAAGGAGACGGAGGCTTTGAAAACGGAGACGGTGGCGCAGGCGGAGACGGCGAACGACAAGCAGCGGAACGAGGCGAAAGCCGAGGCGCAGCACGCGCTGGCCGAGCAGCAGAAGATCAATGAAAAGGTGGATGCGCTGAAGGACGCGTTGCGCGCCGATGCGAACAAGCAGGACGTGATGCAGAAGGACGGACGCGAGCGGGCGCGCGATGCGGACGATGCGCTGGCGATGCTCAAGGAGCCGCCGCCCCGCGCGGCGGAAGACCTCCAGCGCGCGGCGCAGAGTGAACAGCCGGCCGCGCAGCAGCAGGCGCTGACCCAGGCGGCGAACCAACAGCAGAAGCTCGCGGACGCGCTGAACCAGCTCGCGCAGCACTATGAAAATGCGGAGAAGGGCAAGGCCGACGAGACGCGCACGGCGTTGCGCGCGACCGAGGAGGAGAACGGGATTAAGGCCGATCTCGACGAGCAATTTGCCAAGGCGGAGCAGCTCGCGCAGATGGCGCAGCAGTCGCCGCAGGAACTGCTCGCGCAGCTCGAAAAGGCGCTGCCGCAGCATCCCGAGATGCAGAAGGAGCTGAGCGCGATTTCGCAGAATGAGCTGAAGGACGCGGGACAGAAATTGCAGCAGGCAAGCACGCAGGAAAATGCGGTGGCGCAGCAGGTCGGGCAGTTGGCAAACCCGACCACTCCGCAGACGGCGAAGCAGGCTGCGGAAAAAGCCGCCGAGGCGGCGAAGCAGGCGGCGCAAGCAGCGCAGACCGCAAAAGAAACGGCGAACAATGCGGTGCAGTCGGCGAAGGCGGCGAACAATGAGGCGGCGGCGAACCAAGCGCGCGAGGCGCGGACGCAAGCCGAGCAGGCGGCGCAGAGCGCGGAGCAAGCCGCGCAATCCGCCCAACAGGCGGCGCAGCAATCCGCGCAGCCGCAGCAAATGGCGGAGAGTGCGAAGCAGGCCGCGCAACAGGCGGGCGAAGCGGCGGCGCACGCGCAGCAATCGGCGCAAGCCGCGCAGCAAGCCCAGGCGACGGCGCAGCAAGCGGGGCAGAACGCGAGCCCGCAGCAGGCGCAGAATCAGGAAAGCTCGAAACAGGCGACATCGGCGCAGCAAGCTGCACAGCAAGCCCAGCAGGCAGCGCAGACCGCGCAGGCCGCCGCGCAGCAAGCAGCGGCGATGGCGCAGCAACCGCAGATGGCGCAAAACGCCGCGCCGCAAAATGCGCAGGGGCAGCAACCGCCAAACGCCCAGCCGCCAGCCGCGCAGAATGCCGCGCTCGCGCAGGCAGCGCAGGCGCAGCCGCCGATCGCCCAGGCAGCGGGCGAAGCGGGGAATGAGATTGCTCGCGCGGGACGGCACGAGGAGCGGTTGCTGAATACGATGGCGGGCGAGCAACTCCAACAGCTCGGCAGCGCGGTGCAGCAGACCGCGCAGCAGCAGGTGCCCGCGGCGCAGCAGGCGCTCGCCCAAGCCCAGCAGGCCGCGCAGGCGCAGCCGGCGGTGAACGCGGCAAACGCGGAATTGAAAAACGAACTCAACCAGCTCGCGCAGGCGCAGAATTCCGGCCTGCAGCCGGGCGAGCAAAGTCAGCAACCAGCGGGACAGCCAGCCGCGCAACCCAGCGGACAACAGGCCGGGCAGCCGAGCGGCGAGCAACCGGGGCAACCAGCCGGTCAGCCGCCCGCGCCGCAAAACGGGCAGCCCGCCGGCCAGCCACCCGGCTCGCCGGGCCCGGCCCCGGCTTCACCGCAGGAGCAGGTGTGGATGGCGCGCACGCTCGATGCGCTCGACGCCGCGCTCAATGCGCAGGCCGCGCAGAGCGGTGATCCGCAGGCCGCGCAAAACCAGCCGGGCCAGCAACCCGGCCAGCAAGGTCAGCAGCCGGGCCAGCAGCCCGGCCAGCAACCGGGCCAAGGCCACCAGCCCGGACAGGGTGAGGCGCAGGCCGCGATGGCCCAAGCGGCGCAAGCCGCGGCCGCTGCAATGAAAGCAGGCCGTTCCGAAGCCGCGTCCGAACAGCCCGGCGGGCCGATGGCGCAGGGCGGGCAATCGCCCGTTTCCAAAGGCGGCGCGAAAGCGCAGGCGGGCGCGCTTTCGCACAGCGCTCTCGCTGCGGCCAATAATAAAGCCGGCGACTGGGGCAAGCTGCCGAAGCAGATGGCGGAGCAACTCGCCCAAGGTCAGCGCGAAGGCGTGGCCGGCGAATATCGCAACCAGATCGAGACGTACTACCGCGTCATCGCTGAGAAATCGAAGAAGCCGTGATGAGGTTTTCGATTCTTGATTTTCGATTCTCGATCGGGCGCGGCCTCTCGCGGTGGACGTGCGTTGCCGCGTCCTTGAGCGCTGGGTTTTTTCCCTCGCAAGCGCGCGCGGAGGACAGGGTGGATGACGTTTTGAAAAAGGCGACGGCCTACCTGGTCGCGCAGCAGCAGCCGGATGGCGGGCTGCACAACAAGCAGCGGAATGAAACGGCGATGACTTCGCTGGCGGTGCTGGCGCTGGCTTCGTGCGGACATCAGCCGGGCGACCCGACGCCGGAAGGCTTGGCCATGCGCAAGGCGCTGGCCTTTGTCCTGCGGCCCGAGGGGCAGACGGCGGACGGCTATTTCGGCCAGGCGGACGGCTCGCGAATGTACGGGCACGGCATCGTCACGCTGATGCTGTCGGAGATGCTCGGGATGGGTTTCGACGTGCAACAAGATGAGCTGATTCGCGACAAATGCCGTCGCGCTATCGAGCTGACGCTGCGCGCGCAGAAGGTGAAAAAGAACGACTTCAACACCGGCGGCTGGCGCTACTCGCCGGATGCGGGCGACTCGGACATGTCGGTGACGGTGTGGCAGACCATGGCTTTGCGCTCCGCGAAAAACGCGGGGCTCGATGTGCCGCGGCAGGCTATCGACGACGCGGTGAAATACATGAAGGGGCTCTACTCTCCCGAGGGCGACAAGAAGGGGCGGAACCGTCCCGGCGGCTTTGGCTATCAAGGCGCGGGGCGCGAAACCTCCACGACGGCGGAGGGGCTGCTCGCGATGCAGGTGTGCGGCGAGTATGACGCCGAGGAGACTGTCGGCGCCGCCGAACATCTGCTGCGGGACGGCGTGAAGCAGGGGGATCGCTGGTTTTTCTACACCACCTACTACTACGCACAGGGCATGTATCAGCGCGGCGGGAAGCACGCGGAGGCGGGAAGAAAGCTTACCGGCGAGCTACTGCTGCCGCTGCAATCGCGGGAAGGCTGGTGGGAGGGGATGAACGGCGAGGAGCGGCAGGGCGGGAAGGTGTATGCGACTTCCATGGCCATCCTGAGCCTGGCGGTGAAGAACCACTTCCTGCCGATCTACCAGCGGTAGGTTGGTAACATCAAAATCTGTCATCCTGAGCCGAGCGGAGGCTTTGCAGCGCAGTCGAAGGATCTCTAACTTTTCCATGGGCGGATGCGGAGCAGTGCGCACTCTTCCACCGCCTCCGCCCGCGGTATGCGAGAGATCCTTCGACAGCGTCTCGCCCGCCTGCGCCCGCTGGATACTCCGCTCAGGAAGACAGTGTTTTTCTAACTGCCGCTGCCCGGATCAGCCTAATGATTTAGGCAAATGAAAGTTGGCGTGAAAGCCACTTTTTCGGTAAATCCAAAATCACCATGAGCCCGTTCCTCACCACTCGCATCGTCGCCGCGTGCTTTCTGAGCAGCGCGGTGGTCACCGCTTTCGCCGGGCCGCAACCGCCCGCGCCGCCGCCGCTGGAGATTCCGAAGCCGCCGCCGGCGCAGGTTTCATCGAGCGAGGGCATGCCGCCGCTGCCGTATCCGGCGGTGCCGCAGAAGCGTCAGGAGAAGAAGAATCCGCCGCAGCCGCCGACGCTGCTGACGAAGATCAAGAGCGCCGATGCCGAGGATTGGGCGCGCACGCCGAACGATCTCAAGGGTCTGCTCGAATGGGTGAGCGGCGAGATGAATGTGCATTTCACGTCGAACATCAAAGCGTTCAGCGAGATCAGCCCGGAGCCGACGAAGAACCCGATGCTGTATCGGTCGGGGTATAAGCCGT
>JANPHJ010000127.1:0-14733 GCA_031424395.1 Chthoniobacter sp. | reverse complement strand
CGCTTAGTCGGTGTGCTTCGGCGCGCGGATGGTGCCGGCTTCGAGGTCGCGGGCGCGGCGCTCGACGATGCGGGTGGCGACTTCCTCGACCATCTGCTCGAGCAGCAGCCGCAGGTGCGAGCCGGCGCGGTAGTCGGCGGGGGCGATATGGCGCACGCGGTCCGCGTGCGTGGAAAGCTGGTAGCACTTTTTGAAACTGGAGCGCGAGGGATCGGCGGCGTTGTACACGGCGATGGCGTGGCCGCCGTGCTGGCGGACGACGGTGAAGCAGGGCACGTCGGTCGGGCCGTCGCCGACGTAGATCATGTGCTCGAAGGGCACGGGCCGCAGTTCGGCGGGCATGTGGTCGTTCACGTCCTGGGCGTGGTCGAGCAGGCCCTTGTTGATGCGGAAGAGGTACTGGGTCTTTTGCGTGTGCGAGATGACGCGCTTCGGAAAAGTGATGCGCCCGTCTTTATCCTCGGCGAATTCGCAGCCGAAAATGGAGCGCACATGCGGGGCGATGCGCGAGCCTTCGATGAGCGGTTTCAGGCCGCTGGAGATGATGTAGTGCTCGACGCGGATGCCGTGGGCCTCGTGCTGCGGGGTGAGCAGGCCGGTGCGGAATTCGTCGAACATCTCGGGCAGGCCGGGGAAGAACTGGAGGCCGGTGCCGAGTTCGCGCAGGCGGGCATTGGTCGGGCGGTCGATGTCCATGACATCGAGCAGCGCCTTCATGTAGGCGAGCTCGTTGTCAAAGCCCTGCGTTTTCACGAGGTCGTGGCAGCGCGCCCAGAATTTTTTGGCGTCGATGCCGAAGGTGGGAAAGAGCACCACGTCCTGCATGTAGTTCGGCGAGAGCGTCTGGTCGTAGTCGTAAACGATGGCGATGGTGTTTTGCGGAGAGCTCATGGGTTTGACGGGATTAACGAGATGGACGGGATTGGGAAATCAAGTGGCGCGCGGGTGGACGCAGAGGCGCTTTCATCCAATCCCGTTAAATCCCGTTAATCCCGTCAAAAATTAGCCGAGGAGGTTGGCGAGCGCGGGTGCGAGGTCAGGGAATTGGAAGCGGAAGCCGTGGTCGAGGGCGGCGGCGGGAAGGACGCGTTTGCTGTCGAGGAGTTCGTGGGCGAAGCCGCCGAGCGCGGCGCGGAGCAGAAAGCCGGGGACGCGGAAGAAGGCGGGGCGTCGGAGTGTGCGCGCGAGGGCTTTGGTGAAGTCGCCGTTGCGCGCGGGCCATGGTGCGGAACCGTTGAGCGGGCCGCGGAGGTCGAGGTTTTCGATGGCGAAGAGGGCGAGCTGGGCGAGGTCTTCGAGGTGAATCCAGGACATCCACTGGCGGCCGTCGCCGAGCGGGCCGGCGAGCCCGAGTTTGAAAATGGGGGTCATCGGCGTGAGGGCACCGCCATGTTTTCCGAGGACGATGGCGGTGCGCAGCGTGACGAGGCGGACGCCTTCCGCGCGGTGCGCTTCGGCTTCCCAGGCTTGCACGGTTTCGGCGAGGAAGCCGCTGCCCGCAGGTGACGTTTCGAGGAGTCCCTCGTCGCCGCGGTCGCCGTAGAAACCGATGGCGGAGCCGCTGAGCAGCACTTCGGGTTTCTCCCGCGCGGCGTTGATGGCCTCGACGATGCGCCGCGTCCCGAGCACGCGGCTCTCGACAATGCGGCGTTTTTTTGCCGCCGTCCAAAGTCCGACCACGGGTTCGCCCGCGAGATGGATGATGGCCTCGCAGCCGGTGAGGTCCGGCACCGCCTCGAGTGAAAACGCACGCATCTCGCAGCCGGGAATTTTCCGCGAGGGATCACGCGTGAAGGCGACGACCTCGTGGCCCCGTCGCAGCGCGAGGTCGATGATTTTTCCGCCGATGAAGCCGGTCGCGCCGGTGAGGCCAATGGTCATTTAGAATTTAAGATTCAGGCGACATACGCGACGGAGCATTTCCGCGGATTGCTAAACGCTAAATCCTCAATCCTAAATCCCTTACGTTCCCGGCTGGTCGAAGCGGCCGTGGATCCAACGGTAAGGGAATTTGTCGCCGGGGCAGTCGGTGGGCCAGCGGGGCGGGTTGATTTCGCGGTGCGGTTTCACAATGGCCCAGGTGCGGTCGATTTTGCCGACACGCTGGCGGAGGTAGCGGATGAGCTCCTCGGTGGCCTCGATCTGGCGCGCGGTGGGGGTGTCGTGGTTGAAGTCGCCGACGAGGCAGATGCCGAGGGCAATGTTATTGAGGTAGTCGCTGTGGACGTGGCCGCCCTGAATCTGTCGCCGCCAGCGGTTGCCGATTTCGATTTCGCCGTCGCCGGAAGACGCGCCGTTGCCGACGACGAAGTGGTAGGCCATGCCGTTGGGCATGCCGCGGACGTTGCGGTGGTAGTAGTCGAAAGCCTTGGCGTTGCCCTGCCGGGTGCCGCTGTTGTGAACGACGATGTAGCGCCAGCGGCGGCTGAGCACGGGCGCGCGATCAATCTCGGCGCGGACGGATTTTGAGAGATATTTCCAGCGCTCGAACCAGCCGACGGGCGGGGCAGGCTGAAAGCCGCGCTGCTGCTCGAAGCCGGTCTTCTCGATGGTGACAGGCACATTGGGCGACGGCCTCGGGACAGGCGTGACGGGGACGGGCGTGGCTGGGACCGGCGTCACGGGCATGGGCGTGGCGGGTTTCGGGCGCGGCGTTTCCGGTTCGGGTTTGGGCTCCGGCTTGGGCTTGGGTTTCGGCGTGGTCTCGGGCTCGGGTTTTGGTTTCGGCTTGGGCGTGGTTTCGGGTTTCGGTTTCGGCGTCGCTTCGGGTTCGGGCTTGGGTTTGGGCCTGGGGGTGGTCTCGGGTTGCGGGGTGGCAGCGGGCTTCGGTTTGGGTTTGGGTTTCGGGCTCGTCTCGGGCGGGGGCGTCATCGGAACGGTGTGCATTTCCTCGCGGGCTTTGAGGAACTGCCGCCGCTTTTCCTCGTCGCTGGTGTCGGCGCGCAAGGCCGTTGCCTGGAGGATCCAGAGGGCCAGCAACGACAGAAAAATGGGACGCACGCGGCGGATGCTATCAGCCGCGTGCGCTCATTCAAGCGGGCCGCGTGGAAAGTGCGCGCAGCTCGCGAAGCCGCTTGGAATCAGGACGGCGCGCGCCTATCCTGGGCGCATGAAACCGTTTCTCATCCGTTGGCTTTGCACGACAATCGCCGTGGCTGTGGCCGTCAAATTCACCGGCATGTGGGCGGAGGGCGTGACCGCGCTGGTCTGCACGGCGCTGCTGCTCGGCATCATCAATGCCTTCATCCGCCCGGTGCTGCTGCTGCTCAGTCTGCCGTTCATTCTGGTCACGCTCGGCCTTTTCATCCTCGTGGTGAATGCGCTGATGCTGTGGTTTGCGGGCGGCATGGTGCCGGGCTTTCACGTCGGTGGCTTTGGCAACGCCTTCTTCGGCTCCATCGTGGTCAGCATCGTGAGCTGGGTGCTAAGCGCGGTTTTCAAAGACAGCGATGGCAAGTACCAGATCCTCACCCACCACGGGCAGATCAAGCAGGTGCAGGGGAAAGTGATCGAGTGAGCGCGGGTGCAAAGCCGGCCCGCCTCCGAGTGAAAATCTGCGGCGTGACGAACCGCGAGGATGCGCTCGCGGCCATCGCACTCGGGGCGGATGCGCTGGGCTTCAATCTGTTTCCGGGCTCAAAGCGGTTCATCGACCTCGGCCGCGAAGCCGCATGGATGCAGGCGCTCCCGCCCTTTGTCACGCGCGTGGCGGTGCTGGTGAATGTGCCGCCCGACGAAGCGCGCCGCCTCGCTGCGCGCCCGGAGATCGACATGGTGCAGTTCCACGGCGACGAGGACGCAGCCTACTGCGCGGAGTTTGCGCGGTTCGGGCGGCCTTTTGTCAAAGCGCTGCGGCTGCGGGATGCGGCGGCGGTGGAAACGGCGGACGGTTTTGCCACGCCCCATGTGCTGCTCGATGCCCACGCGGGGGCGGCCTTTGGCGGCACGGGCACGCCCATCGACCTTGGCCTTGCGGCGTCGTGCGTGCGGCGGCATCCCGCGCTGCACCTCATTCTCGCAGGCGGCCTCCAGCCGGAGATTGTCGCCGCGGCGGTGCAGGCGGTGCGGCCATATGCGGTCGATGTGGCGAGCGGCGTGGAGGTGGCCGGCGACGCGCGCCGCAAGGACGCCGAACGGATGGCGCGGTTTTTTGCGGCCTTACCGCGGTAGGCGAAAGTACGGTTTTTTTCCACAGAGGCAGCCGCGGCCTGGCACCGGCGGGGATTCTCATCCTGCGGAATCGAGACGCAATTCCATCTCATTCCCGAGAGAAGCGTCTCATTTTTCAACCGCGGACTCTCATGGCCTGAGGGCTGCTTATTGGAGTCACAACCTCGAACCAGAAACTCTCATTCCCATGACCAAACTTCACTCCACCTTTTGCGCCCTCGCAGTACTTTCCGTGAGTTCCGTGCTCGCGCAGACCGCCGTCACACCCGGCGCGGCCGCGGTCATTCCGGCGCCCATCGAGCCACCGATCCAGGTGCCGGCGGGCCAGCAGATCATCCCGCCTGCGGTCGGCGGCGTGGGGGCCACCGATACCACGCTCCCCGGCGGCCTGCCGCCGGCCACCGCGTCGGCGACCTTTTCACCAAATGCGGTGAAGACCGTCGAGTTTCAAGGCGATGAAATCGGGCTTGTCCTGCGCACTCTCGCGCGGCAGGCCAAGCTGAGCATCGTTATCAGCGATGCCGTGGCCACGACCGGGGGCACCGTCACCATGCGCATCGAGGACAAGACGCCGAAGGATGCCATCGATACCATCGTCACCGCCAAGGGACTGATCATGGACGAGCAGAAGGGCGTGTATTTCATCAAGACCGCGGCGGAAAAAGCGAAGGAGCCGACCGAGAGCGGGAGCTACACCTTTAGCTACGCCACCGCGGAGAAAACCGTGGCGCTGCTCCAGGGGCAACTCCAGAGCGCCGTGCCGCCGCAGTTCGACGTGCGGACGAACACCATTTACTACCGCGAAAACCGCTCGAATATCGACAAGATCCAGCTCTTTCTCGAAAGCATCGACCGCCCGACCAAGCAGGTCATGATCGAGGCGCGCCTCGTGGAAGTCACCGCCAACCCGCGCCAGAGCTACGGCATCAACTGGGCCGGCATCGTGGGCAGCTCCGGAGCGCCGCAGACCCTCAAGTATGGCGGCTCATCCATCGGCACGCAGACCATCGCCAACGCGCAGCAGGTCACCACCAACGTCGTGGGCGGCGTGACCACGAATACCGTCTCGCCGCTTTTCAATGCCAGCGGCCTGCCGGTCCAAGGCGCGCAAATCGGCTCGCTGCCGACGGTGAACACCGTGAACGGAAAGCTCGATGCGCAGGATTTTCTTCTCCGCGGTTCCAATGGCGCCGCGGGCGCCATCGGCGACGCCATCGGCAGCCAGCTCGCCATCCTGAGCATCCCGGCCATGTCGCTGACCATGCGGCTTTTGAATGAGGACGCCGACGCCGAGTTTCTCGCGCATCCGCGCATTGTCACCTCAAACAACCTCAAGGCCACCATCAAGATCACCCGCGCCCAGCCCGTGCCGCAGCTCAACTTCAACGAGCAGACCGCCCAGGCCGTCTTCAGCGGCTTTCAGGACAAAGAGTTTGGCAACACGCTCGAAGTCACACCCTCGATCAACAAGGACGGCTACATCTCCATGCAGGTGAAGCCCGAGATCAGCAACAAGGTTGCCGACGCCACCTTTGCCTTCGGCGGCGCGACCGTCACCAGTCCGGTCATCGACAAACGCACCCTCGACTCGAACGTCCTCATCCACAGCGGCGACACCCTCGCCATCGGCGGCCTGCTCCAGGACGAGCAGACCAAAGGCCGCACCAAAGTTCCGGTGCTCGGCGATCTCCCGATCCTCGGCTACCTCTTTCAGGAAAAACTCACGCAGCGCAACAAGCGCAACCTGCTCATCTTCGTCACGCCCACCATCATCGAGCAGGGCTACGGCACCGGCCTCGAGGATCAGGTCACCGGCCTCAGCCACAGCGGCGAGGAATACGCCGACCCGAACGGCTGGCGCAACAACGCCAAGGGCGCCAAGCGCCTCGTGCCCACCTCGAACCGCCAGCTCGCCGCCGACTACCCGAAGCCCGGCGTAGCGCCTGCGCCGCGCAAAGCCGGCGGCCGCATAACCCCGCCCGAGCCCGTGGCTACGGTCGTCGCGACTCGCAAGACCACCGTCCGCGTGACCGGCCACTAGGCCCCGCCGGGGAAGCAATTCCCAACAGCCCCACAGACGCCGGCCAACAATGGCCGGCGTTTTGTTTTTTAACGCAAAGACGCAGCGAACGCAGAGAGCTTGGAGATCAAATTCCTCACCCCGCGTTGTGCCCGCAACCTTCCCCCCGCTGCGTCTCTGCGGCCTTACGTTTTTAAAAATCCGTTGACACCTCCGCAGGCTCGCGCAGTTCCTTGGCCTGCGGCTGCGCGCGCAGCACCGGATCGGCGTTGCGGCGGGCATACAGCTCGCTCCATTTCGCCTCGTTCATCTTGCACATCGGCACGGCGGTCCACTCGCCGTCCTGCTTCACCGCGCCTTTGAAAACGCAGGAGTCGAGGCGGGACTTGATCGTGGCGTCCGTGTCGGCGCGCGCCACCATCGCGGCATCCATGAAGTTGTGCATGCCCACGCCGAGCGTGTGGACTTCGCCCGCAAGCACGGCGGGCAGCATCGCCGCCGGCAGCCGGCCCGCGATGACGTGCGCGGCCAGCCGCCCGATAAGGCGCGCGGCGAGGCCGGGATTTTGCGCCAGCACGCCCAGCAGCCGAAAGGGCGCGGTGCCCGCGTCGTCCGTGACCAGCGACAGCCCGCCGATCCGCGCCAGCACTTGGCCAAAGAGCGCGTCCCACTTTTGGTCGTCCGGCAGCAGCGGGCAAAATTCGCCGGTGCGGCGCGAGATGAGGACGGACGCCCACGAGTTGCAGTCCGGGTGGCCGAAGATGCTGGCGTCGCGTCGCAGCGGCAGGTTTGTCCCCGCGCAGATTTCCACCCACACGTCCGCGGGCGTGATCGGTTCCGCGCTGAAGAGCGTGCGCCCCGTGTCCGCCTCCGGCTGGAAACTCAGCATGCGCCAGAGTTGCGTGCGCTTTGGCTCCGCCAAAACCCAGCGGATGATCTCGCTCACGCCGGCGAGGTTTTTGCGCGCGACCGTGCAATTGTGCGCGAACTCCAGCGGCAGCCCCGTTTTTTCCCGCAGCCGCCAGCCCAGTTCGGTGAAGGCCGCGCGCACTGGATGCAAATCCGCCTCGCTCTGCACGCGCCCGATGGGAAAGCCGTGCCGTCCGGCCTGCGTCACGTCGATGTGCACGGCGACCTGCCGTAGCCCGCCCTCGACCATCAGCCGTTCGAGAAAATCCGGCTGCTCGATGAGCGTCTGACCGTGCGTCATCAGCATCGGCACGAGCCCGACGGCGTAGGCGTAGCGCACGATTTCCACCAGCTCGTCGGCGCGGCCCGAGCGCCAGTAGGCGTCCGCCACATCGCCGCCCGTGAGCTGGAGCCCGCCGCCGGGGCCTTGGAAGCGGCGGTTCGCGTCGATCTGCTCCTTCATTTCCGCGAGCGACGGGATGGGCGTCTCGTTCGCGTTTTTCGGCAGGTAGCAGTGCGTGCAGTGAAACGAGCAGAAGCTCGCGCCCGTGGTGAAACCGCAGTGCGTGAGATGTCGCCCGGAGATTTGGTTCGGCGTTTTCAGCTCCGCCGGCAGCGAGGACCAGCGCGCGCGGAGCACGCCCAGTTTTTCGTCATTCAGCGGGTGGAGAAAAGCGCGCCACCGCGCGGCCCAGCGTTGGCGGGATTTCATGGCGCGGAGTTTGGGCGATGTGGCGGAGCTTGACGATTTCATTCGGCGGATGATGCGCGCGTCGCCGCGTCGGCGGACGCATCCCCCGTCAACGCGCGCTGGAAATTGGGCGCGGCGTCGCCGAACATCGGCGCACCATGAAAGCTTTCACCTGTTCGATTTTTTGCGCGCTGCTCCCCGCGCTCGCGTGGAGCGCGGACGGGCCGGCGGCGACCAAAGGCACCGCTCCCATGCCCTTGGAAAAAGCGAAGGCCAAAGACCAGCAGCCGCCGCTCGTGGCGCGCGCCCCGGTCGCGGGCGAGCCTTTCGACGACCGCGAGGTGGAGCTGTACGTCGAGCTCGAGGGGCGGAAGCTGCTCGCTGGCGGGCGGATCAAAAAGCTGAGCTTCGAACGCCGCTCCTGCGCGCTGCAGCTCCCGGAGCCGGCGGGGGAAAAGCTCGCCTGGCCCGAGGTCGCGGCGCGAGCCGAGGCGGCCACGCTGGTGCTCGGCGAGTTTTACCGCGAAGGGAAATCGAAGGACGTGCAGTTCAGCGTCGCGGCTGGCGCGTTTGTCATCGGCGAAAATGGCGTGTGCGCGACCAGCCAGCATGTGGCGAAGGACCGCGGCTCGCGCGGCTTCGTGGCGATGCTGCGCGACGGGCGCGTCTTTCCCGTGCGCGAAGTCCTCGCCGTCGATCCGCTCAATGACGTGATGCTTTTCCAACTCGACCTCCCCGCCGACGTGAAGCTGCCCACGCTCGCCCTCGCGCCCGCGCCCGCGCCCGTCGGCTCGCCCATCGCCGTGATGAGCCATCCCGACGACCGCTTTTTCATGCTCACCACCGGCATGGTCGCGCGCCACACCGTCTGGCGCGTGGCGGCGGGCGACGAGGCGTTCATGTCCATCACCGCGGACTTTGCGAAAGGCTCCAGCGGCTGCGCCGTGCTCGACGAGCGCGGCGCGGTCGTCGGCATCGTGAACAACACCGAGTCGATCTACTACGATGACGACGGGAAAAAAAAGCAGCTCGACCTCCAGATGGTCGTGAAAAACGCCACACCGAGCTGGGTCGTGCGGAAGATGGTGACGGCTCCGTAGCGCGCACTCATTTCGTCTGCGCCTGGTCGAACAGCGCGCGCCAGTAATCGAGCCGTTCTTTGATGCGTTTCTCCGCGCCCTGCTCGCCGGGCTCGTAGTAGTGGCGGCCTTCGGGGAGGTAGGCTTGCGGGATGTAAGCGCCTTCGCCGTCGTGGCTGTACTGGTAGCCGGTGTGCCCCAGCGCCTTCTTCGCGCGCTTGTCGCCCGTGCTGCGGAGATGCCGCGGCACCGCGAGCGTCGTCCCCTTTTTCACATCCGCCTGCGCGGCGCTGAGCGCGGCGTAGGCGCGGTTGGATTTCGGCGCGGTGGCCAAATAGACGGTGCAGTGGGCGAGGGGAATCTGCGCCTCCGGCAGCCCGATGAACTCGACGGCCTGCTGCGCCGCGACCGCGAGCACGAGCGCGTGCGGATCGGCCAGCCCGATGTCTTCGCTCGCGAGGATCACCAGCCGCCGCGCGATGAAGCGCACCTCCTCGCCCGCGTAGAGCATTTTCGCCAGCCAGTAGAGCGCGGCGTCGGGGTCGGAGCCGCGCACGCTTTTGATAAAAGCTGAGATCGTGTCGTAGTGCTGGTCGCCGTCGGCGTCATAGACCACGGCTTTTTTCTGGATGCTTTCCTCGGCGGTCGCGCGGTCGATGCGGATGAAGCCGTCTGCGCCAGGTGGTGTGGTGACGACGGCGATTTCAAGCGCGTTGAGACATTTGCGCGCGTCGCCGTCGGCGGAGGTGGCGAGGTGGGCGAGCGCGTCGTCCGCGAGCTCGATGCGCATCCTGCCAAAGCCGCGCGCCTTGTCCGCGACGGCGCGTTTTTGCAGGGCGACGAGGCTTTCCACGCTCAGCGGTTCGAGTTGGAAAACCTGCGAGCGCGAGACAAGCGGGGAGTTGATGTAGAAGTACGGATTGTGCGTGGTCGCGCCGATCAGTCGCACCGTGCCGCGCTCGACATCGGGCAGCAGCACGTCCTGCTGCGCCTTGTTCCAGCGGTGAATTTCGTCGATGAACAGGATCGTCTTGCCGCCCTTGTTCGCCAGCCGGTTGGCCGCGCTGGCGATGACCCGGCGCAGGTCGGCGACGTTGCTTTCCACCCCGCTCAGCCGCTCAAACCGCGACTGCGTGGCGCTGGCGATGATCTCCGCGAGCGTGGTCTTCCCCGTGCCCGGCGGGCCGAACAGGATGATCGACGAAATGCGGTCCGCCTCGATGGCGCGGCGCAGCAGCTTCCCCGGCGCGAGGATGTGCTCTTGGCCCGCGTATTCGTCCAACGAAACGGGCCGCATCCGTTGCGCGAGCGGTGCGCTGGCGGCGGCGGGCGCGGGCGGGGCATCGGGGTCGGAAAAAAGGTCGGGCACGGCGTGAAGTTAAGCGAAGCCCGGTTGGGCGGCTATTTTTTTGCCGCGGAGGCGCGGAGGTTTGAGAGAGCTGCGCAGCGGGACATTTTTTGAAACATCGCTCCCCAGTCCTCCCTCGTACCGTTGCGCCTCTGCGGTTAAAAGCCTGCCAAATATCGCCCGGTTTTCGCCAAGGAAAGGCGGGACGAAACGCCGGCGTGCAGTTATCTTCCGGCATCCAATAACAACAACCGAGGCAACCATTATGAAAACGATTCTAGTTCCCGTGGATTTTTCCGACACCACTGCGCCCGTCGTGGCCCAGGCGCAGATGCTCGCGCGAGCGTTCGACGCTGACCTCGTGCTGTTGAAAGTGGCCGAGCCCGAACCGGACTTCGTCGGCTTCGAGCCCGGCCCGCAGACCGTCCGCGTGGCCGTGGCGCACGACTTCCGCGCCGATCATGCCAAGCTCGATGAGCTGAAAACGCAGGCCACCGGCGGCGGGATCGCCGTCACCGCGCTGCATGTGCAGGGGCCCATCGTGGAGAAGATCCTCGACCAGGCGAATGAGCGCGACGCCGCCATGATCGTCATGGGCTCGCACGGCCACGGCGCGCTCTACGAGCTGCTCGTCGGCAGCATTACGCAGGGCGTTTTGAAAGGCGCGAAATGCCCCGTGGTCGTGGTGCCGTCAGCGGGAAAAAAGTAGGCTCGGCTTGCCCGCCGCTGAGGGCACGATTGAACCGCAGAGGCGCGGCGGTTGCGGAGAGGAGTGCAGAGCGATTGTTTTTTGAAAATCCCTCCTCAGTCCTCGCTCGCCCCTCTGCGCCTCTGCGGTTAAACAGCTCATCCCTTCCATGAAACTCCCCATCCTTTTCGCCCTTGCGCTGTCCTCCATCCTCCACGCCGCCGACCAGCCGCAGTGGGGCGAAAGGGACACCCGCAACATGGTCTCGGACGAGCGCGGGCTGACGGACACCTTCGACCTTGCGACAAAAAAAAATGTCGCCTGGACCGTCCCGCTCGGCACCCAAACCCACTCCACGCCGGTCATCGCGGGCGGTCGCGTTTTCATCGGCACGAATAACGAAGCACCGCGCGACCCGCAGCTTCCCGCCGACTCCGGCGTGCTCCTCTGCCTCGACGAAAGCGACGGCCATCTGCTCTGGCAGCTCGTCGTGCCGAAGCGCACCGAGGACCAGTATTTCGACTGGCCGAAAACCGGCATGGCCTCGCCCGTGACCGTCGAAGGCGATCGCGCCTACACGCTCACCAACCGCGGCGAAGTCGTCTGCCTCGATGTCGCCGGCATGGCCAATGGCAACGACGGTCCCTTCACCGATGAAGCCGCGCACATGCGCCAGTTCCCCGCGCCGCCGCCGGATTTCAAGCCGGTGCGCGTCGCCACTTTCGCCGCGCTGCCGGAGCCCGGCCCGCACGACGCGGACATCGTGTGGCTCTACGACCTCCCGGCGCAATCCGGCACCTGGCCGCACGACGGTGCGCACAGCTCCATCCTCATCCACGGCGACTTCCTCTACGTGAACACCGGCAATGGCGTGGACAACACCCACCGCGTCGTCCGCCGGCCCGATGCTCCCAGCCTCATCGTCCTCGACCAAAAAACCGGACGCCTCGTTGCGCAGGATGACGAAAAAATCGGCGACAACATTTTCCACTCGACGTGGTCCTCGCCGTCCTTCGCCGTCGTGAATGGCCAGCCGCTCATCTTCTTCGCCGGTGGCGATGGCATCGTCCGCGCCTTCGAGCCGGTGACCAAAAGCCCGCCCGACGGCGAGGTGCCGAAGCTGAAAAAAGTCTGGTTTTTCGACATCGATCCGGGCGCGCCGAAGACCGACGTGCATCGTTTCACCGGCAACAAGCAGCAAAGCCCCAGCGACATCTACGGCATGCCTGTCTTCTACAAAAACCGCATCTACGTCGCTGGCGGCGGCGACATCTGGTGGGGCAAAAACGAGGCGTGGATGAAGTGCCTCGACGCCACCAAAACCGGCGACGTCACGAGCAGCGCGCAGGTCTGGAGCGCGCCCCTAGACCGTCACGTCATGACCACACCCGCCATCCGCGATGGCCTTGCCTTCATTGCTGACACCCGCTCCCTCCACTGCCTCGACGCCGAGACCGGCGCGGAGCATTGGAAGCAAGACCTCCGCGGCGAAGTCTGGGCGTCGCCGCTCGTCGCCGACGGCAAAGTTTTCATCGGCACCCGCAAAGGCGACTTCTGGATTTTCGCCGCCGGCCAAGAGCTGAAAGTCCTGGCGAACATCGAAGGTAAATCCGGCTACAGCGCCACCGCCACCGCCGCCAATGGCGCGCTTTACCTCGCCACGCAAAACCAGCTCATCAAGCTCCGGCAGTAGCACGCGCCGGCGAAAGGACGGACGCGGGTCAGCGGGGCGCGGTGGTGGCGAGGGCGGGGAGCTGGCGGAGTTCGGCGAGGAAGCGGGTGTTTTGCTCCATTGTCCCGATGCTGACGCGAATCCACTCGGGCAGGGCGTAGGAGGTCATGTCGCGGATGATGATGCCTTTGCGCATGAGCGCCTGGAAAACGGCTTGGCCGTCGCCGACGCGGACGAGGACGAAGTTCGCGAAGCTCGGCACAAACTCGAGGCCCAGCGCGGTGAACTCGCGTTGCAAAAAATCCCGGCCGACGATGGTGAGTTCGCGCGTTTTGCGCTGGTGATCGTCGTCGGCGAGACCGGCGAGGGCGCCGGCCTGGGCGATGCCGTTGGCGTTGAAGGGCTGGCGCGTTTTTTGGAGCACATCGATGAGTTCGGGTTTCGCTAGGCCGTAGCCGATGCGGAGATTGGCGAGGCCTTGGATTTTCGAGAAGGTGCGCAGCACGACGACGTTGCGGCCTTCGCGGACGAACTTGAGCGTGTCGGGCGGGTTTTCGAGGAACTCGTAATAGGCCTCGTCGAAGACGACGACGACATGCGCGGGCACCTTTTCCATGAAGCGGTCGATCTCGTCCTGCGCGAGCAGGGTGCCGGTGGGGTTGTTCGGATTGGCGATGAAAACCTCGCGCGTCTGCGGGGTGATGGCGGCGAGCATGCCATCGAGGTCGTGGGCGAAATGCGGGTCGGGCACCTCGATGGTAGTCGCGCCAAAAAGCGTGGCCATGAGCTTGTACACGACGAAGGCGTGGCGGGCGCAGATGACTTCATCGCCGGGGGAAAGGAAGGCTTTGCCGATGAATTCGATGACCTCGTTCGAGCCGCAGCCGAGAATGACGTTTTCGCGTTTCAGCCCCGTCTTCGCGGCGATAGCCTCGCGCAGGTAGTAGCCGCCGCCGTCGGGATAAAAGTGGGAGCGCTCCAGCATCTCGCGCATGGCGGCGAGGGCCTTGGGTGAAGGGCCGAGCGGGTTTTCATTCGAGGCGAGCTTGATGATTTCCCCGGGCTTGAGCCCGTGTTCGCGGGCCACGTCTTCGATCGGTTTGCCGGGTTCGTAGGAGACG
Organism: Chthoniobacter sp.; assembly: GCA_031424395.1. Taxonomy (GTDB): domain Bacteria; phylum Verrucomicrobiota; class Verrucomicrobiia; order Chthoniobacterales; family Chthoniobacteraceae; genus Chthoniobacter. Next base: position 1,035 of record JANPHJ010000127.1, on the reverse strand, counting down.
AGTTCGCGCAGCCAGGGGTGGGCGGTATTCCAAAGTGACATAAGGGCCGGGACGTTAGCGGGCGCGACGGAAAAGGCCAGCGGATCGGTGTCCGCGCGGGGTCACTCTTTCTGAATCTTCATCAGCAGAGCTTCCATCTGCTGAATGGTGCCCGGCGAACCTTTGATGGAGAGCAGGAATTTGCGGCCGTCGATGAGGGTGCGGCGGGCTTCGGGCTGGGAGCCGTTTTGCAATTGGAGGCTGCTGAGGGCCATGCAGACGCGGCCATATTCCGCAGGCGAGACAAGCTTCGGATTGTCGCGCGCGACTTCGAGCGCCGAGCTGTAGGAGTCGATGGCGTCGTCGGCCTTGCGGCGGCGCAGGTAATTGTCGCCTTCGGAGACAAAGCTGCGCCAGTCGTTGGGCAGGAGGGAGCTGTCGATGGGCGGCGGGCTGACGACGGGCGGGGGCACGGGCTGGCCCTGGGTCATGGGCGTGACCGGGCTGATGCGCGGCCCGCCGATGATGGTGGTCTGGCCGGGGCTGACCTGTGCGGCGCGCGGAATGGAGGGCGGCACGGGCATTTTCACCACGGCGACGGCGACCGGCGTTTCGTGCGGTGGCGGGGCCACGGGGGCAACGGGCTCGCGCGGCTTTTCCGGCGTGGTGGCGGCGAGGAGGATATCTGGGGTGGCCAGCGGGCCGAACTGCTCGGGCTTCGGCGGGTCGGGTTCGGTGGGCGGGGGTTCCGCCTTTGGTACGGTGGTGACGGCGGCCGCTTTCGGCGCGGGTGTGCTGTCGGGACCGGGCGCGCTGGGACGGCGGAATTCCTTCCACATGACCACGCCTACGGCGAGGACGGCGCAGCTCGTGGCGATGAGCGTGCCGATGGGCGCGCCATGTTTGGCGGCGGGCGCGTAGCCGCTCTGCGCGGGACTTTGCACGGTGCCGGGGGGCAGCGGGATCATGCCGGGGCCGCTCGGTGGAGCGGCCGTCATGGCGGCGGTGGTCGCGGGCTTTTGCGGAAAGGGGGTGGTGCGGATGTTTTCGACCGCG
>JANPHJ010000126.1:0-5970 GCA_031424395.1 Chthoniobacter sp. | reverse complement strand
GCGGCGCACCACGAGCGCGACTTTGCTGTGAACTTTGTAGTTCACGATGCCGTACACGACATGCACGCCGGCCTCCTCCAGCCGCCGCGCCCAGGCGATGTTGTTCGCCTCGTCAAAGCGCGCCTTCAGCTCGGTGACGGCGGTGACCTGCTTCCCATTGCGCACCGCGTCCATGAGCGCGCCGACAATGCGCGGGTCGCCGCCGGTGCGATAAAGCGTCTGCTTGATGGCGAGGACGTGCGGATCGGCGGCGGCCTGTTCGAGGAAATCGACCACGCTGGCGCTGAAACTTTCGTACGGATGATGCACCAGCACATCGCGCTGGCGGATGACGGCGAAGAGATCGCTCTCGCCACGAAAGGCGGGCGGCGCGGGCGCGCTGAACGGTTTGTCGCGCAGCTCGGGCGAGTGGTCGCCCTCGTAGATGGCCATGAGCCGCACGGGGTTCAGCGGGCCGTCGATGAGGTAGAGGTCGTCGGCTTCGAGCTCCAGGGTTTCGAGGAGAAAGTGGTAGATCTCCGCCGGGCAGGTGCTCTCCACCTCGAGGCGCACGGCGGCGCCTTTGCGGCGGTTGTGCAGCTCGTTTTCCACGGCCTTGAGCAGGTTTCCCACGTCGGTTTCGTCGAGATACAGCTCGCTGTTCCGCGTGACGCGAAAATGCCAGAAGCCGAGGATTTTTGTCCCCGGAAAAAGATCCGCCAGATAGTGGCCGATGAGGTAGCCGAGATAGACGAAATCCCGCCGGTCATCCTCGCGCGGCAGCCGCACGAGGCGTGGCAGCACGCGCGGCACCTGCACCACGGCGAGGCGGCGCTGGGTCTCGCCGTTCCGCTCGATCTCAAGTTGCACGACGATGTTCAGCGACTTGTTCAGGAGCTGCGGGAAAGGGTGCGACGGATCAATGCCCAGCGGCGTCAGCACGGGCCGCACATTGGCACGGTAATAGTGCTCCACCCAGGTGCGGTCGGCGGCGTCTAGGTGCGCGTAATCGAGCAGATGGATTTCATTCGCCGCGAGCGCCGGCAGCAGTTCCTCGCGCCAGCAGCGGTACTGCTGCTCGACCATGGCGCTCACCCGCTTGCGGATGGCGCGAAAAGTTTCGCTCGCCGTCTTGCCGTCCACGCTGCGCACCACCACGTCGCTCTCGATCTGCTGCTTCACCCCAGCCACCCGTACCTCGAAAAACTCATCGAGATTTGAGCTGGTGATGGTGAAAAACTTCACCCGCTCCAGCAGCGGATTCATCGCATCGAGCGCCTCGTCCAGCACCCGCTGGTTGAATTCCAGCCAGCTCACTTCGCGGCTGAGAAAATGGGCGGCGGTGAAGGCTTTCATAAAAGTCCGCGAGACTAGCCAGCCCCGCCGCCCCGCGCAAAGTCACATTCCGGCGAAGACCGCGGGAGAAGCATTAAGCCACGGATGACATGGATTTTCACGGATGAGGAATCGGCTTTCCTCTCCGCATCCGTGTTTCGTCCGTGGCTAAAACATCCGCCTAATGGGCTTCGAGCGCCTTGCCCCGCACTAGCGCTGGATCGAACGGCTCTTTGCCGGCGAAAAGCTCCAGCGCTGCCGCACCGCCTGCTGCCCCTGAGCCCCGCCGGGCCGCGTCCTGCTCATGGGCGAAGGCCACGGCCGTCCCCTCGCGGCCCTGCTCCGCGCGCATCCCGCCGCCCATTTCCCCTCCGTCGATGCCGCCGCCCCCAGGCTCGCCTGCGCCCGCAAAAATCTGCGCGCCCACGGCCTGAGCGACCACGCGGTCGAGTTCATCCACACCGACCTCCGCGACTGGACGCCGCCCGCATGGAGTTCGATCTGCTCGTCACCCATTGTTTCTCGGCTGCTTCCCGGCGTGGTCAGTGCCGAGGGGGACTTTCACGGGCCCGCGGTCAGGCGAGCCGCGCTTCCATGGTGATGTGGGCGTTGAGCAGCTTCGAGACGGGGCAGCCGGCCTTGGCTTTGACGGCGGCTAGCTGGAAGGCGGTTTCATCAATGCCGGGGATGGTGGCGGTGACATCGAGATGGCTGGCGGTGATGGCAAAGCCGTCGCCTTTTTTTTCGAGGGTGACAGTGGCGGTAGTGGCGATTTTTTCCGGCGTGTAGCCCTCGATGCCGAGGATCATGGAGAAGGCCATGGAGAAACAGCCGGCATGCGCCGCGCCGATCAGTTCCTCGGGATTGGTGCCCGGCGCTCCCTCGAAGCGGGTCTTGAAGGAATAAGGCTTTGCGCTGAGTGCGCCGGAGCCCGTGGAGATGGTCCCGGTGCCTTCTTTCAGGCTGCCCTGCCAGACTGCGGATGCGGTTTGCTTCATAGGTGTGCTGCCAGTTCGCGCCAGTGCGCGGTGGTGGGTGGGAATATTTTCGAGACGCGGCGGCCCCCTGCTGGCTTGTCGGAAAATGGCGGCGAACTCGATGGCGTTGCGGCGACGGCTATGACTGGAAATGCAGCGCGCTGACCGTGGGGCCGACCGCGGATTTCCACTACATTACATGGATCTCGGCGGCTTCACCGAGCGCGGTTCGCGCGCGCCACTCGCGGACGCCAATCAAAAATGCCGAGTCCATCCGCACTTCGGCCGGGTGGAAACTTTCTTACCACTGGAAATGGCCCGGGCTGCTCATCCGGCCCGGGGTGCGCGCCGCGTGGCAGCATGAATTTGGCGACACCGCCTACCCGCTCGCCTCGCATTTCGCGCAGACCGGCGGCTCCAGCTTTACCGTCACCGGCCCGGACCTCGGGCGCGAGCGCGCGCCCATCGGTGCGGGCTTCGCGGTGCAGTGCAGCGGACGCGTTTCCACCTACCTCTACTACGGCGGTGAATTTGGGCCGGCTCGCGGGCTTTGCGTTGCAAAAAAACGGGAGGGCGGGCTTCTGCCGGGCGGTGACTCGCTGGTCACCATCGCCCAGCGGAAGTCCCGCCCTCCCGGAACCACCAACGAAAAATCTTAGCGCAGGATCGTGGACGACGTCCGCTCGCCGGTACGCATTGGATCCACGCTCAGCGCCATGAGCACGCGCTCGGCGGCGTTTTTGTAATCGAACGGCGTGGCATAGCCGAGGCCCGGCGCGTAGATGGAGCCCGAGCCGCCCTGGCCGCGGCTGCCGCCGGCGAGGTCAAACTCGTAGAGCACATTGCCGTGCGGGCCTTTGCTCACGTCCTTGGCGTCGGGGTGCGCGTGGCGCGCGGCCACGTCGGTAACGCGGACATGGATGCGGATTTTCGAGCTGCCAAAGCCCGGCCCGAGCGGGCCATTCACGCCGCGCCAGAACGGCGTGCCGGCATCGACGACTTCGAGATTGCTCTCCACGAGCCAGCCTACGGTCGGCGTCTCGTCATCCGCGAGCACGGCGGCGGGGGCCATTTTTTCCATCTCTTCTTTCAGCGCCTTGGAAAATTCCGCCGGCGCCAGCGAGTGGCGGATCGGCCGTTCGCCTGAGCCGCCGCTATGCTGGCCGATGAATTGCGCCTCGTCGGCAAACGTGCGGATGTAGATGGCGCGCGGCTTGATGGCGCCGGTGGCGATGTCCGTGTGGGCGACTTTGACGCCCGCGCAGCCGGTGAGGGCGCAGGCGGCGGTGACGGTGAGGAGGGTGTTTTTCATAAGGATGAGAGAAGTGACTTCCCCCGTCTCAAATGCAGGAAGCATGCCCGCCCCGCTCAATGTCCAGGCAGGGCGATGCCGCGCACGTTTTTGTACAACTCCAGCGCGTAGCTGTCCGTCATGCCGGAGACGAAATCGAGGATCTTCAGCAGCCGCGGATACGGCTCCGCGTCGGGCGCGCGGCCGGGGCCGAGGTTCTCGGCGGGGACGAGGGAAAGCAGCTTGCGCGAGCGGCGCGGGTGGGTGGTGAGTTCGTTGAGCGCAGAGACGAAAACGTCGAGCAGCCCCCCGAGCACCTCGAAGCCGGCGGCCTCGATTTTTACGCCGCGCGGCGTGGCGTAAATCGTCTCGATAGAGCGCCGCTGGATGTCCGCCCAGGCCGCGCACCGCGCCCCGGCGTCGATGAGCGGCGTGTCGAACGCACCGCTGAGAATGGCCGTTTCGTTTTCGAGAAAAACCTCGGCGGCTTCGTCGATGGCGCAGCCGATGGCCATGGCGCGGAGGATTTGCACGCGGCGGCGGTCGGTGTGCGCCTCGTGCAGACGCTTCGGCTTCTGCGCGTCCGGCATGAGGGCGAGAAAGGCGTCGCGCACCTCGGCGTAGCCGAGTTCGCCGACGCGGCAGCCGTCCTCGAAATCGACCAGCCGGTAGCAGATGTCGTCCGCCGCCTCGACCAGAAAGGCCAGCGGATGCCGCGCCCACCACGCCTCGTCCGGCGTGCGCCGAAGGAGCCCGCAATGCTCCGCCACGCTCTCGAAGTGCTCGCGCTCGCTTTGGTAAAAGCCGAACTTTTTCGCGCTCGCGCCACGCGGCAGGCCGGCGGGAATGAGCGACTCGCGCGGATACTTCGTAAACGCGCCGAGTGTGGCGTGCGTGAGCTGCAGCCCGCCCTGATTGTCCGGCATCTGCAGCCGCGTGATGAGACGAAAGCCCTGCGCATTGCCCTCGTACTCCGCGATGTCCGCCCGCTCCGCCGCACTCAGCCCTGCGCCCGCTTTTTCGGCGATGGGTGAAGTCGCGAACCAATGCCGGATCGCATCCTCGCCCGAATGGCCGAACGGCGGATTGCCCAAATCATGCGCCAGCGCCGCCGCCGAAACGACTTCGCCAAACTCCGACCCATGCTGCGCCAGCCCATGGCGCTGCGCCACCACCGCCCCCACCCGCGCCCCGAGCGAGCGCGCCACGCTCGACACCTCCAGCGAGTGCGTGAGCCGCGTCCGCACGTAGTCATTGTCGGCCAGCGGAAAGACCTGCGTCTTGTCCTGCAAACGCCGGAACGCCGTCGAAAACATCAGCCGGTCCGAGTCGCGCCGGAACTCGGAACGCGCCGGATCGTGCGGCCGCGGCGGGCCGTCCTTGCCGAGCCGCCCGGCGCAGAGGAGTTGGTTCCAGTCCATGCTCATAGCGCGCGCCAAAAACCCTGCGCCGCCGGAGTGAAAATCCCGGCCATGCCTAGTGCTCCTTCGGCTTCACCCCGGTGATCATCACGCGGTCCGTCCACGCCAGCGCGAAAGCCGAGAAAACGAAGACGAGGTGGATGATGACCTGCCATTTCATCGCCTGCTCGGGGCGGCGCTCCGCTTCGATGAAGGACTTGAGCAAATGGATGGACGAGATGCCAATGAGCGCCGTGGCGAGCTTCACTTTGAGCACGCCAGCGTTGACGTGATTCAGCCACTCTGGCTGGTCGGGATGATCGGCGAGATCGAGCCGGGAGACGAAGGTTTCGTAGCCGCCGATGATGACCATGATGAGCAGGTTCGCGATCATCACCACGTCGATCAGCCCGAGTACGGAAAGCATGATCGCCTCGCTCGCCGAGGTCGCCGTGACATCGTGCGCCCCATGCGCGGCGAGCACCGGCGCAGCCTGGCCAAAGGCGATAGAAATGAGATGCCACAGCTCGACGAGAAACTGCCAGACATACACGCACTGCGCGACGATTAGCCCGGCATAGAGCGGAGCTTGGAGCCAGCGGCTCGCGAAGATGAGACTCTCGAATGGATTGCGACGGGATTTGGCAGGATCAGACACGGCTCGGAAGATTGGCCGGGGGAGTGGCGCTGTCGAGTTTCGACCGGCCAAGCGGCGATGGAAAGACCGCCCATCCCTGGCGCCGGGCGCTATTTATGCGCGAAGACTTTGTCCGCCGGATTGCCCGCGGACTGGAGGTAGGCGATGAGGTCGAGTAATTCGTCCGTGTTCAGGCCGTTGATGAGGCCGGCGGGCATCATCGAGACGTTGAAGGGCGCGCGATGCTTGATGTTGGCAGCATCCACGGCGGTCTGGGCGTCGGGCGCGAGGGCGCTGGTCATGACGAAGAGCTTGCCGTTTTCCTCGACGATGACGCGGCCGACGACGGTG
>JANPHJ010000125.1:0-9472 GCA_031424395.1 Chthoniobacter sp. | reverse complement strand
TAGCGTTCGCCGGGCACGTCGCACTGCACGTTGACGACATAATTGCGCCGGTTCAGCAGGCCGCCCGGGACGTGGCACACGGTCTTGTAGCGGCCGGGCAGTTGCGTCTCCTGCTGGAAGAGATGGTCGGTCGCGGTGAAGGCGAGCTCGCCTTCCTGGGTGATGAGCATGAGGCAGAAACGCGCGCCGCGGAGCCGCTGGAGGACTTCGTAATGAATCTCGATGGCGATGGGCTTGTCGGCCTCGAAGGTGGATTGCGGCACGCCCTCGGGATTGAGCAGGCGGATGCCGCGCAGCGCTACGTCTTCGCAGCGCGGCGCGTTCGCATCGCCATTCCACCAGATCTGGCCCTCGATCTCGCTGTCCTTGGGCATCGAGGCGGAAAGGTAGTGGCTGATCACGTCGCCAGGTTTGCCGGACATCACGAGGCGGCCGCCATCGATGAGGATGGCTGCCTCGCACAGCGAGCGCACCGCGCCCATGTTGTGGCTCACGAAAAAAACCGTGCGGCCCTGTTGCGCGGCGACTTCGCCCATCTTGCCGAGGCACTTTTTCTGAAAGCCCGCATCGCCCACGGCGAGCACCTCGTCGATGAGGAGAATCTCGGGCTCGAGATGCGCGGCGACCGCAAAGGCGAGGCGCACAAACATGCCGCTCGAATAGCGCTTCACCGGCGTGTCGATGAATTTCCCGACCTCGGCGAACTCGACGATTTCGTCGAACTTCTTGGCGATCTCCGCGCGCCGCATGCCGAGGATTGCGCCGTTGAGGAAGATGTTTTCGCGGCCCGAAAGCTCGGGGTGAAAGCCGGTGCCGACTTCGAGCAGCGAGACCACGCGCCCACGCAGGATGGCGCGTCCGCTGGTCGGTTCGGTGATGCGGGAGAGCAGTTTCAGGAGCGTGGATTTGCCCGCGCCGTTGCGGCCTACCACGCCGACAATCTGGCCGGCATTGACGGAAAATGAAACGTCCTGCAGCGCCCAAAACGAATTGGGCACGGGGCCGGCGCGGTCATCGGCGACGGCCTTTTTCGCCTCAGGCGGCGGCACGCTGCCGTTGCGCTTTTTGCCTAAAAGCCCCTCGACGGACTCGCGCAGACTCGATGCGCCGATCGCACCGAGACGGTAGAGTTTCGAGAGGTGGTGGACTTCGACGACGGGCTTCATACGGAATCGACAACGGTCTTTTCGACCTTCTGGAAAACGGCGAGGCCGGACACAAGGATCAGCAGCGTGCTCGCGGCGGAGATGGCGATTTCCGTCGGGTCCAGCGTGCCGCGGCCGAGCAGGCAGATGCGCAGGGCCTCGACGGGCACAGACATGGGATTGGCGAGCGCGATCCATTTCCAATGCAGCTTGAGCATCGACAGCGGCCAGATGACCGGCGTGGCGAACATCCAGATTTGGATGAGGTAGGTGTTGAGATGGACGAGGTCGCGATACTTGGCCGTGGAGGCGCTCATCCACAGGCTGACCCCGAGGCTCAGGAGCGCGGCCTGGATGAGCGGCAGCGGCGCGAGCAGCAGCCGCCAGCCAGGATGCTGGGCGGCGGTCTCCGCGGTGAAAAACGCGTAGTAGGCGTAGCAGAGCAGGAACGGGATGAACTGGAGCGCAAGGGCGATGAGATTGGCCACGACCACGGACAGCGGCACGATGAGGCGGGGAAAGTACACCTTGCCGAAAAGGGCCGCGTTATTGATGAAGGTCGCGCCGCCGATGGCGACGTTTTGCGCGAAGTAATTCCACGCGAGCTGGGTGCAAAGGTAGAAGAGCGGCTGCGGAATCCCGTCCGTCGGAACGCCGGCGATGCGGCCGAAGATGACGACGTAGATGGCGGCGTTCATCACCGGCTGGAGCAAGTGCCACATCGGGCCGAGCAGGGTCTGCTTGTAGCGCGAGATGAAGTCGCGCTGGACGAGCAGCACCAGCAGGTCGCGGTATTCCCACAGCTCGCGCCAGTCGATGTTCAGCCAGCCGCGCGACGGTTCGATGACAACCTCGTAGTCGGTGGCGGGAGTCATTGCGGCCATGACAGGCACTCCAGTTGAAAATCGCCGCCTTCGACGGCCAGCGCCGCAGCGTAGCCCGCCGCGGGCGTGAGTTTGAGCAGCGACCAGCGGTCCGGCTCGACGACTTGCAGCCCGTGCGCCAGGCCCACGCCGCTTGCTTTCAGCCGTGCTTCGGTGCAGGTCCAGGTGTCGTAGAATTTCCACGCGCGCTGGGCGGCGGGCAGCAGGCGCAGATCCCACGCTTCTTCGGGGTCAAAGTAGTGATCGGCGAGCGTCTCGAACGGCAGATTGGCGCGCATGAATTCCAGGTCCACGCCGACTGCGCGGAAATGGGTGACAGCGAGCAGCATGAGGTCGTCGGAGTGGCTGAGATTGAAGCGGAGCGAGGTGCCAGGGCCGTCGAGTTCGGGTTTGCCGTGCGCTCCGGCGGTGAAGCCCAGCCCGGCCGGAGCCGTGCCGGTGTAGTGGCCCAGGATGGTGCGCAGCAGGCCGCGGGTGGCGATGAAACGCTCGCGGTCGCGTTCAAAATGGAAGCGGCTCGCGCGCAGCCATTCGGCGGGCGAAAGCGTGGCGCTCAGCTCCGGCGTAGGCGTGAGCGGCGCGCGCCAGAGATGCACCTCACCGGCGCGGAGCGGGGCGGGTTCGCGGGTGGACTGCCAGTTTTCGAGGGCGATGATCATGGAGTGTCGTTGGTTTTGGCGAGGTCGAGGACTTCGCGGAGTTTGGCCGCGGCAGTGGCGGCGAATTCGCGAATGTAACTGAGATGGGTGCCGGGCAGGACGTGCACTTCCAGCGCGCTGCGATGCACCTTGTCCCAGCCGGAATTGGCGAGCAGGCCGTGCGTGGTTTCGTCGATGAGCAGCGTGAGTTTGCCGGTGTAGGCCCCGAGCTGGTGGCCCATGAGCATGCGCGGGTAGTGGGCGAGGACTTTGCGGGAATCGAGCGGCTCGCTTTCCGCCGCGTCGGTGGTGGCGTTCCACGAGCGGTGGCGGGTCGCGCGGGTCCACAGGTAGTTCAGCTTTCCTCCGAGCGGCAATTGCGCGAGCCGCCGGACATGGTCGTGAAAAGGCTGCGCGATCCGCACTTTCCAAAAACGCTCGCGATCCTGCGCGCGATCCCACGAGCGGAAGCGCCGCAGGGCCGCGCGGCTCGGCGGCACCGTGCCGAGCAGCACGAGCAGCGCGACCTTTTCGCCGGCCGCCTCCAGCGCCCGCGCGATCTCGTAGGCGGCGACGCCGCCCACACATTCGCCGCCGATGAGGTAGGGGCCGTGCGGCTGGCGCGCGCGGATTTCGGCCACGTAGTCGGCGACCATTTCGGCCAGGGTGCGGTGCGGTGTGGCGAGACCGTCCGAGCCCCGCGCCTTCAGGCCGTAGAATGGCTGATCGGCACCGACGTGGCGCGCGAGCATGCCATAGACGAGAAACTCGACCTCGGCTCCCCAGCCACCGGGCACAAGGAAAAACGGGCGCTCCCGCGCATCGCCCTGCTGGATGGCGAGCAAGCTCTGGAGCCGCGGTGCGGCTGGCGGCGGGGTGCCGTGCGCGGCGAGGTATTCCGCGACGCCGGCGATGGTCGGCGTGCTGAAAAGGCGGTGGACCGGCAGGTCAGTGCGGAAAGTTTCGCGAATGCGGCTGATGAGCTGGATGGCGATGAGCGAGTGGCCGCCGAGGTCGAAAAAATCGTCGCTGACGCCGATGGGGTGGCGCTTCAGCACCTCCTCCCAGAGGGCGACGAGCTGGGTCTGCACGCGGCCTTGCGGCGGCACAAATTCCCGCAGCGGCGTGGCTTCCCTGGTCGGCTCGGGGAGCGCGCGGTGGTCGAGTTTGCCATTGGCCGTGAGCGGCAGCGCGCTGAGCCAGAACCACTGGGCAGGCACGAAAGGCGGCGGCAGATTCCGCACGAGGTACTGCCGGAAATCGGCCTCGCTGACGGCGGCCTGCCCGGCCCGGCGCACGAGGTAGGCCACGGGCACGGTCTCGCCAGACGGGTTCACCTTGGGCAGCACTGCGCATTGTGCGACGGCGGGATGCAGCCGGAGCTGTGTCTCGATCTCTGCGGGCTCAATGCGGAAACCGCGCAGCTTGAACTGCTGGTCGAGGCGGCCCTGGAACTCGATGGTGCCGTCCGCGAGCCAGCGGGCAAAATCGCCGGTGCGATAGAGACGGCCAAATGCGGTTTCGACAAAACACTCCGCCGTGAGTTCCGGGCGGCCGAGATAGCCGAGCGCGACGCCGGGGCCCCCGATGTAGATTTCCCCGGCCACGCCGACCGGTACCGGCTGCCGCACCCGATCGAGGAGAAAGACCCGCGTATTGGCGATCGGCCGGCCGATGGGGACGGTGGCGCCGGCGAGCTTTCCGATCGCATGACAGATCGCAAACGTGGTCGCTTCCGTCGGGCCGTAGCCGTTAACGAGCCGCTGAGGTTTTCCATTTTCGAGCACGAGCCGGACGCTCGCGGCATCGGCCGCCTCGCCGCCGAAGACCAGTATTCGCAGTGCGCCAAACATCGCGGGGGCCTCATGTGCGAGGCGGTTGAAAAGCGAAGTCGTGAGGAAAAGCACGGTCACGCGGTGCTGCGCGAGGTGAGCAGCAAGCGCCGTTGGCGAGAGCAGCACCTCGCGCGGTGTGATGACCAGCGCCGCGCCATTCAGCAGCGCACCCCAGATCTCGAACGTCGCGGCGTCGAAGCAGACGTTCGCGGCGAAGGCCACGACATCGTCGGGCTGGAACGGCGCGTAGTCATTGTTCACGACCAGCCGGGTGATGCCGCGGTGCGGGATGCTCACACCTTTCGGGAGGCCCGTGGAGCCCGAGGTGAAAAGCACGTACGCGGGTCCGTCGGCCGGCGCCGCGGAGGCCACGGGTTCTGCGGAAACCTCGCCTTCCGGCTCCGGCCCGAGGATCAGCTTGCAGGCCGCCTGCATCGTGGCGCGGCGCGCGGCAGGCTCGTGCTCATCGAGTGGCACGTAAGCGGCGCCCGCTTTGGCGATGCCGAGTACCTGCACCACAAACTCCAGCGAACGTTCGGCGCGCAGCCCGACGAAATCCCCGGCCCGGATGCCGCGCGCTTGGAGAAAGCGCGCCGTGCGATTGGCGCGGGCGTCCAGTGCCGCATACGTCAGGCGTTCGCCGCCTGCGGTCACGGCGAGGGCGGCGGGAGTCTGCGCGGCGCATTCCGCGAAGCGCGCGGCGATCGTCTGGTCCCGCGGGTACGGGCGCTCGGAGCCGCTCCATTCCGTAAGGATGCGGTGCCGCTGCGCGGCGCTGAGGACGGGCAGGCGTGAGAGCGGGGTGGACGGGTCGGCGGCGGCGCCTGCGAGCAGCAGCTCGAAACTCTCGAGCATGCGATCCGCGGTGGCCGCCTCAAACTGATCCGCACTGTATTCCATCATCGTGCGCAGGCCGCCCGGCGTCTCCTCGATGAAAAGCGTAAGTTCGAACTTTGCGGTGGTGGCCGGGACGGCTTGAGGACGCACCGTGGCCCCGGCGAAGGCCGGCACCGTCTCCCCGGCGGGCAGCAGGACAAAGGCGATCTGGAAGAGCGGCTGGTGGCTGGGGTCGCGGGCGGGCTGGAGCTCCTCCACGATTTTCTCAAAGGGCACGTCCTGATGCTGGAAGGCATCGAGCACTGTCGAGCGCACGCGCCGGAGCAGTTCGCGAAAATCCGGATCGCCCGAAACATCGCTCCGCAGCGCGAGCATGTTCAGGAAGTATCCGAGCAGTCCTTCGGTCTCCACATTGGGCCGCTGGGCGATCGGTGAGCCGATGCAGATGTCTGTCTCGCCGCTGTAGCGGGCGAGCAGCGCCTTGAAGGCCGCGAGCGTGAGGATGAAGAGCGTCACCCCTTCCTGGCGCGCAAGATTGCGCACTAGCGCGGCAAGTCCGCCGGGAACGTCGCGGACGCTCAGCCCACCGCGCGGGCTTGGACGGGCCGGCCGGGGATGGTCCGCCGGGACCGGGAGCGGAGCGCGGTCGCCGCCCAGACGCTCGCGCCAGAAAGCCAGTTGCGAGGCCATGGCCGGGCCCGCGCATTTCTGCTGCTGCCAGAGCGCGTAGTCGCCGAATTGCAGCGGCAGATCGGGCAGCGGATGCGGCTGGCCGGACAGCCGGGCGGCGTAGAGCGCGGTGAGTTCGCGGGCGAGAATGGTCCAAGACCACGCATCACAGATGATGTGGTGCAGATTGATCAGCAGGACGTGCTCGTCTTGGCCGAGTTTGAATAACGAAACCCGGAGCAGCGGAAGGCGGCGAAGGTCGAACGGTTCGGCCACCTCCTCGGCTGCCAGCGCGGAAAATTTCGCTTCACGCTCCCCGGCTGGCAGGTATCCGAGATCCGTCGTACGAAGCTGAATCCTGCACGCCGGGTGGATCTCCTGCACGGGAGCGCCACCGGATTCACGAAAGGTCGTCCGCCACGATTCGTGTCGGCTGATGATTTGGTTAAAGCACTCTTGCAGTGCAGAGACATCGAGTTCGCCGCAGATGCGGCAGGCGACCGGAATATTGTAAGCCGTATTGCCGGGGGTCATCTGGTCGATGATCCACATCTGATGCTGACCGGAGGACAGGGGCGGATGCTGACCTACGGGCCGCTTCGGAATTGGGCGATGTTCTGGGGACACCGCGGCGGAACGTCTGAGCCGTAGGTCCAGGAGCCGCTGCCGGTTCGCGGATAGGGGCGCCTGCTTATCCATCGGAGAGCATTTTTTCGGTAAGGTGACTGGCGGCTTCATTAAACATGCTGCCTAAGTTCCTTGGCAATCAAGGCCTGAACCTCACCGTCAGAAAGATTCCCGATTTCCCCGATGAGCTTGTCCCGGACCAAAGAGCTAAGCTGGGCAATGGTAGGGGCCTCAAAAAAATCGCGCAGCGTAACATCCACACTATACATGGCGCGAATCCTCGTAACGATTTGCAAGGCCAGCAGTGAATGCCCGCCCAAGCTGGCGAACTGCTCATGGATGCCTATTTGCCCGATGCCGAGCAGGCTGTTCCAAATCCCGGCCAGCGCGGCTTCAATTTCATTGGACGGCTGATCGGTGCCAATAATCGGAACTCTGTCGGTTGCCTTTCCCGAAGTCCGGACATTGGAAACAGGCATCGACAGGTCAAGTGTCTTGCTGGACTGCGCTAGGACACGATCAAAGCTTTCCGGACTAACGATGACCTGCTGAAGATGTGAATTTAGTATTCTTTCAAATGCGTCCAAACCTTCTCTGGTGAGCAGCGCATGTTTAAGCGCCTCCTCCCTCCAGTTTTCGACACCCATGAAAGCTTCGAGGTTTGCGACGGCACCGACTTCCTGCCAAACCGGCCAATTGATGGCCACGGTGTGGTATTTCATTCGCGCATTGGAAAAAGCCGCAAATGAATCCAGAAACGAATTGGCCGCGCTGTAAGCCGCGTGGGCAAAGGGCCTGGTGACCGAAGCGACTGATGAAAACAAAACCAGAAACTCCAGGCCGAGGTCCTGCAGCAATTCATCCAAGACAAGGCTTCCCTGGACTTTAGGGGACAGGATGGCGTCGGTCATTTCCTTGGTTTCAGCTTGAATCAGGCCCGCTCGGACAACTCCCGCGGCATGGATGACGCCGTTGATTGAGCTGAACTTCCGCAGTGTCTCACTGAGGACTCCGCGCATCTGCTCCCGATCCGAAACGTCGGCGACGAAGACCTCGATTTCCGCCCCCAGACTTTCGATTTCCAAGAGTTCTTTGATGAGCTTGACGACTGGTTCAGGGGAGTCTCCGGCAGTCAGCAACCTTGGCCACTCGGACTTATTCGGGAAGGCAGTCTTCTTGGTTAATACGAGCCTGGCTTGACAGGCTTTGGCCAGATACCTGGCGATGGCCAGGCCAAGGCCGCCGGTTCCTCCCGTGATGAGATAGACTCCGCGGGTCCGCAAGCGTTTCAGCGGTGTCTGATCGCCGGGGCTGTGCACAGGATTCGGAGCGGGCAGCCTTGCATTTTCAAACTTTCGCTTCCACCGGTGCCGCCCGCGGTAGGCCACGATCGCGGCTTGGTTTGGCTGGCCAAACTCCGACAGAATCATGGCAATGAGCGCGTCGGTTGAATCGTCCAACGTCCGCGGGCCAGGCAAGTCCACGTTGAAGCAGGTGACATTGGGAAACTCCTTGGGGATCACGCCGCACAGACCCAATGCCGCGGCCATTTGCGGATGCAGATTTTCGTCGCCCGTGACTTCGTGGAGCGCAGCGGAAATGAGTCCGATCGTGACCGGGATTGAGATGTTCAGTTCGCCGATGGCTTGGGCTAGATACAACAGGCTGTAATAGCCGAGATTCTGGTCGCTGCCCCCGGCGGCGCAGCCCAGGTGAACGAGGTGGATCGCCTGGCAGGGCTCGCCTTTGAGCTCACGGAACAGTCTGACATAATCATCCCGATTGGCCGGATTGATTTCAAATGAACCATCGGCCCGGCGGTCGAACTGCTTACCCATAAGAACCGACAGGACAACGGCTCCGGTGGGTTTAACGCATTTGCTAAAGCTGGCCGTATGTTCTGCGCGATCCGAAATGATCAGCCACAATACATCCTTCGGGTCATGGGGATGTCGGGACTCTCCAGGAAAGACCGTTCTTTCCCAAGAGGGGACATAGAACCATGAATCAATGCCGGATAACACTAATCCGGTGTCTTTCGATGATGATTCGGACGTTGTGGTTAGCGTCTCGGGTGCGATCCAGTAATTCTGCCGTTCGAAGGGATAGGTGGGCAGGGCAACCTTCTTCCGGGCCTCGCCCGGATGGAGTTTTTCCCAGCGGAGCTCCGCGCCGCAGACCCACAGCCGCCCTGCGGAGTGCAACAGCAACTCAACGTCGGACTGGCTGTCATAGTGATGCCGGAGGGAAGAGATGGGTTGTGCGTCTCCCGCCTTTTGCCTGTCTGGGTGCTGCATCGCCAGCACTCCGAGCGTTTTTCCAGGGCCGGCTTCGAGGAGGACGGCGTTTTCCATCTTCCACAGCGTCTGCAACGCATCATTGAAGCGTGCCGTGTTATTTAGATGCCTTGCCCAATAAGCCGGATCCATTGCCTCGGCCTTGGATATCCACTGCCCGGTTACATTTGAGATGAAAGGGATCTGTGGGGCATTCAGCCGCACCTTTCGCACCTCCTGCTCAAACTCGCCGACGGCCGGATCGAGCCACCGGGAGTGGAACGCGTGTGTGTTCTGCACCGAGCGGAAGATAACGCCGCGGGTGGTGAGAGTTCGCGAGAAACTCTCGATCGCCGCGGGCGGTCCGGCCACGACGCACAGACTCGGGCCATTGATGAGCGCAATGGAGAGATCACCGGGGAGCAGGGGTTGAAGTTCGGTTTCCGGCAGGGTCACCGCGAGCATGCGCGCGGGCGGGAGCGCGGCGACGAGTTGGGTGCGCCGCACGATGAGGCGCAGCGCGTCCGCGAGTGAAAACACGCCGGACAGGCAGGCCGCGAC
>JANPHJ010000124.1:0-3333 GCA_031424395.1 Chthoniobacter sp. | reverse complement strand
GTTTTCCATCGGGGCTAAAGACGACGCTGAGCACATGGCCGGCATGCCCTTTGAGCGTGAAGAGTTCCCGGCCGGTCGCGGCGTACCAGAGCTTCGTCGTCTGGTCGCTGCTGCCGGTGACGAGGCACTGGCCGTCGGGGCTAAACGCCACGCTCTGCACTTCGCCGGCGTGGCCCTGAAGGGTGAGGAGCATCTTGCCGGTCGCGGCGTCCCAGAGCTTCGTCGTCTGGTCGCGGCTGCCGGTGACGATGCGCTGGCCGTCGGCGCTGAAGGCGGCGCTGCGCACCGCGGCTCCGTGCCCTTCGAGGGTGAGCAGTTCCTGCCCCGTCGCGGCCTCCCACACTTTCGCCGAACGATCTTCGCTGCCGGTGACGAGGCGCTGCCCATCGGCGCTCCACGCCACGCTGCGCACGCTCATCGTGTGCCCCTGGAGCGCAAAAATCTCCAGGCCCGTCGCGGCGTCCCACACCTTCACCTCGCCCGGCCCATACGCCCAGCTCCCGGCGCTCGTGGCGAGGCCCTGGCCGTCGGGGCTGAACGCCGCGCTCCACACCGTGAAGAGGTGTCCCTTTAACTCGACGAGCAGCTTCCCCGTCGCGGCGTCCCAGACCTTCGCTGCGCCCGGCTTTTCACCCCACTCGCCACCGCCCGTGACGATCCGCTGGCCGTCCGCGCTGAAGGCCACGCTCAGGACGTAGCCTTTGTGCCCTTTCAAAGCGAGAAGCTCCTGGCCGGTCGCGGCGTCCCAAACCTTCGCTGACGAATCACGGCTGCCGGTGACGATGCGCCGCCCGTCGGGACTGAAGGCCGCGCTCGACACTTCGTCGGTGTGCCCCGCGAGCGTCTGCCGGGAGTTGATGCGCGCCGAAAGGTAACGGTGCTCCCAGCCGCGCAGGTTTTCCTGGCACTCGGCGAGGTAATGCAACGCGAGCCCGCCGTTGCCGGCCTCGAAATCGGTTTGCGCGAGCATCAGCTTGCTGGCGTAAACGAGGCCCTCGGCGCGCTTCAACTGCTCCTCCGCGCGCAGCCTTTCCCCATCCGCGCGCTGCTGCTGCGCCTCGGCGTTTTTCTGCTGCTCCACCGCGTGCGCGCGGGCGTCTTCAGCGGCGATGCGCTGTCCCGTTTCCGCCTGCTCGGCCCGCGTCGCGCGCACTGCCTGCCAAGTGCTCACCAGTGTCGCCGCCACCAGCACTGCGGCGATCGCCGCAGAGATGCGGAACGCCCCTTTGTGACGCCGCGCGAATTTTTGGAATTGGTAAGCCGCGCTCGGTGGCCGCGCGCTCACTGCTTCGTCCGCCAGAAAGCGCTGGATGTCTGCCGCGAGGCCGTTGGCCGTCTCGTAACGGCGGGTGCGGTCCTTTTCGATCGCCTTCATCACGATCCAGTCGAGGTCCGGCTCCACCGTGCGGCCTAGCTTTTCCGGCGCGATCTGCCGCGCCTTGGCGAGCACCGCCCGCTCTTCACGCGCCATGGTGGAGAGGCGCGAGGACGGCCTCACCGGCTCGACTTCGCGAATGATCCGCCGCATTTCGTCGTAGCCCGCGGAGGCGAGGGTGTGCGCATCGAAGGGCGGCTTCCCCGTGAGCAGCTCGTAAAGCAAAATGCCCAGCGCGTAGATGTCGCTGCGCGTGTCCACATCCAGCCCGCTCATGCTCGCCTGCTCCGGGCTCATGTAAACCGGCGTGCCGATGAACTGCTCGAAGCGCGTGAAAAGCGTCTTGTCGGTAAGCCGGCCCTGCGTGGCCTTGGCAATGCCGAAGTCGATGACCTTCGCCACTGGCTTGTCCCCGTGCAGCGTGATCATGACGTTGGACGGCTTGATGTCTCGATGGATGACGCCCTTCTGGTGCGCGTGATTGATCGCCGAGCAGACATCACCAAAGAGCGCCAGCCGCTCCCGGGTCCCCAGCCCCGCCTCGTCGCAGTAATGCGTAATCGGGATCCCCTTCACCAACTCCATGACGAAGAACGGCCGCCCTTTCTCCGTCGCGCCCGCATCGAAAACTTTGGCGATGTTCGGGTGGTCCATCATCGCGAGCGCCTGCCGCTCCTGCTCGAAGCGACCGATGACCTCCCGCGTATCCATCCCCATCTTGATGATCTTCAGCGCCACGCGCCGCGACACCGGCTCCATCTGCTCCGCCATCCACACGACGCCAAACCCGCCCTCGCCGATCTCCTGCAACAGCTTGTAACGCCCGATCCGCTCCCCCGCCTCCTCCGGCTTGAGCCGCGCCATTTCCGCTTCCGCCTTGGGCGACACGGGCGCATCCATGAAATCGCCGGCCTCTCGATGAAGTGCGAGCATCGCCCGCACTTCCGCACAGAGTGCTTCATCCGCCAAACAAGCCCCCGCGACGAAGGCCTCCCGCTCCTCCGGTGCACAGTCGAGCGCGGCCATGAAGGTGGCCTCCGCTTTGGCGGAGGGCTTTGGCGTGGGCGGCCGCGGCGGTCCCGGAGACGGCGCCCTTGAAACGGGCGGCGGGAGTGGCGATTTCAAGGGAGGAGTCATTGTGGGGTGCCCACCTGCTAAAGCGGAGTCCGCGCGGGAATACGGACAGACTGCGAGTATTTAACTTTGGCCCCGGTGATCGGCTGCGGAACCATCGGCATCCGGCTGTTCCGGGGATGGAGAGATCAGCTGGAAAAGCCGAACCCTCGCGACCTCCCAATGCCGCCGGACCGTCTTCTCATTCACCTCCAGCGCGTCTGCGATCTCTTGATGATTCAGCCCCGCGAAATAGCGCAGCTTCACGATCTCCGCCTTCAGCGGGTCCTCGTTGGCGAGCATCTCGAGGGCGTCATTGACCAGGAGGAGCTTCTCGGACTCGTCAGGAGCGGCGATCGCATTCTCGAAGAGCTCGACACGCTCGAAGTCGCCTCCCCGCTTGAGCTGGCTCCTCCGCCGCGCACTGTCCACGAGGATGTGGCGCATGGCTTCCGCCGCGGCGGCAAAGAAGTGCGCGCGATTGGTGAAAGTCCTCGCGTTGAACTTCAGCCATGCCTCATGCACGAGCGCGGTGGGCTGAAGCGTGTGACCCGGCCGCTCCGAGGCCATCTTGCGGGCCGCGATCGCCCGCAACTCGGCATAGACGGCCTTGTAGAGTTCATCCCGCACTGCGGCGTCACCCCCGCCCGCCTCCCCAAGCAGTTGGGTCACATTCTGCATCGCACCGCCAGTGGAGACTGGGTTCGAAGCGAATGCCTCCGGGAATGAAGGCAGAGCTTCGTTCATTCGCCGAAGCTGTCGTGGAAGCGCCCCGGTCGCAAGCTCCGCGTGAAAGCGTGCCCCCGGGATCACCGCGCCGCCCGGTTACCCCTCATCGGTAGCCG
>JANPHJ010000123.1:0-4741 GCA_031424395.1 Chthoniobacter sp. | reverse complement strand
TCATCGAGCGGAAGCTGATGACGGAATCGCTGCGGGCAAGGATCGACGCGGCGGAGAACATGACGACGCTGGAGGACATCTACCTGCCCTTTCGTCCGAAGAAGAAAACGAAGGCGACGGTGGCGCGCGATCTAGGGCTGGCGCCGCTCGCGGAGCTTTTGTGGGCGCAGGGTGCGGCGACCGATCCGCAGGCGGCGGCGGTGCCGTTCGTCGGGCCGGAGATCGAGATTGATGCGAAAAAATACAGCGTGCCGGATGTGGCCGCGGCGCTGGCCGGGGCGCGCGACATCCTTGCGGAGCGCATCAATGACGACGCCACGGCGCGGGCGCAGTTGCGGAATCTTTACCTCACGAAAGGCGTGATCAAATCGAAGGTCATCAGCGGCAAGGAGGAGGAGGGCGCGAAGTTCAAAGACTACTTCGACTGGACGGAGCCGGCGGAGAAAGCGCCGTCGCACCGCATCCTCGCGATCCGGCGCGGCGAGGCGGAGGGCTTCCTTTTTTCGCGGCTGGTGCCGGATGAAATCGAATCCGTCAGCGTGCTCGAAAGGCTCTTCGTCCGCGGCAAGTCGCCCGCGTCCGAGCAGGTGCGGCTGGCGGTGCAGGATTGCTTCAAACGGCTGCTCGGTTTCGCGATGGAAGGCGAGGCGCGCACCTTTTTCAAAAAGCGCGCGGACGAGGAGGCGATCCGCGTTTTCGCCGACAACCTGCGCGAGCTGCTGCTCGCCTCGCCGCTCGGGCAAAAGGTCACGCTCGGCATCGATCCGGGCTTTCGTACCGGCTGCAAAGTCGTGCTGCTCGACCGCCAGGGGAAGCTGCTCGCGAACGACGTGATCTATCCTGAGAAAGGCGCGCGCGATTTGGCCGAGGCGGAGGCGATGATTAAAACCGTGGTGACGAAGTTCAAAGTCGAGGCCATCGCCATCGGCAACGGCACGGCCTCGCGCGAGACGGAGACTTTCATCCGCAAGCTCGGCCTGCCCTCGTCGATCCCGGTCGTCATGGTCAGCGAGAGCGGCGCGTCCATTTACTCCGCGAGCGATGTGGCGCGCGAGGAGTTCCCCGACAAGGATCTGACCGTACGCGGCGCGGTGTCGATTGGGCGGCGGCTGATGGACCCGCTCGCCGAGTTGGTGAAGCTCGATCCGAAGTCCATCGGCGTCGGGCAGTATCAGCACGACGTGGATCAGAACGCGCTCAAGCGCACGCTCGACGACGTGGTCGTGAGCTGCGTGAACAACGTCGGCGTCGAGATCAACACCGCGTCGAAGCATCTGCTGGCCTACGTGTCCGGGCTGAACGCGCGCGTCGCGGCGAACATCGTCGCGCACCGCGACGAGCACGGGCCGTTCAAGTCGCGCAAGGAATTGCAGAAGGTCAGCGGGCTCGGGCCGAAGGCGTTTGAGCAGGCCGCCGGCTTCCTCCGCATCCGCGACGGCGCGCATCCGCTCGACGCCAGCGCGGTGCATCCCGAGCGCTACGAACTCGTGGACAAAATGGCCGCCGACGCCGGCTGCACCGTGCTCGACTTGCTGCGCGATTCGGCCAAGCGCACAAAAATCGACGCGAAGAAATACGTCAGCGAGGAAGTCGGCCTGCCCACGTTGCAGGACATTTTGAAAGAACTCGCCAAGCCGGGCCGCGACCCGCGCCAGCAGTTCGAGGCGTTCTCTTTCGCCGAAGGCGTGGAGAAAATGGAAGACCTCCAGCCCGGCCTGAAGCTCCCCGGCATCGTCACGAATGTCACCGCGTTCGGCGCGTTCGTGGACCTCGGCGTGCATCAGGACGGCCTCGTCCACATCAGCCAGATGAGCGACGACTTCGTGAAAAATCCCGCCGACGTGCTGAAGGTCGGCCAGCGCGTGCAGGCCACCGTCATGGAGATCGACATCCCGCGGAAGCGCATCGCCCTTTCGCTCAAAACGAAAGTCGAAATCGGCCCGCGTGGCGACCGCAAAGCCGAGGCGGGCAAGCGCGACGTGCAACGCTTCACCGGCGGCGGCGGGGGTGCGGCAAAACCGAGCGTGCCGAGTGGCCCGGACTGGTTCACGCTCGCGCAGCAGAAGAAGCAGTAGGCCGGCAATAACATCCGCGCCGGTCAGTAGTTTCCCTCGGGCTGGCGGCCCGTGCGTGGCCCCGTTCGTGCGTAAGACCACGCCATGATCCCGTTCACACCCGTCCGTTGCATCGCCGCCGCGCTGACCCTGCTTTCGCTCCTGCCCGCCGCCGAGGCCACCTACACCTCCGTGACCCCGCCCACTTCCGGCCCCACCGTGCCCGGCGATGTCGCGGCGGTCGATCGCAAGACCGGGATCGCCTTTGCCCCGGAGAATGCGCCGGAGTGTGTGAAGCGCGCGATCTGGGCGACGAACTTTTTGCGCAAAAAGCCCTACGTTTGGGGCGGCGGGCACAACGGGTTTTACGCAGGGGGCTATGACTGCTCGGCCACCGTTTCCTTTCTCCTGCGCCATGCGGGCCGGCTCGACCGGCCCACGGTTTCCGGCGAGTTCACGCGCTATGGCAGCACTGGCAAGGGGCGCTGGATCACCATCTATGCGCGGGACGGGCATGTCTTCGCCGTGGTCGCCGGCGTGCGACTGGACACCACCGACCTGTGCCGGTTCACCACCGGCGACGGCCCGCGCTGGCGCCTCACGCCGCGCAGTCCGGCCGGCTTTGTCGCCCGCCATCCTGACGGGCTGTAGGCGTCAGTCGCGCACCGCGGCGGCGATGAATTCGAGCACGCGGCGCAGGCCGTCGTCGCCGCCGAGGCTGCCTTCGTTGAAAGGCGTGCGCGGGATAGGCTGCCAGGCGTCGCGCGCGTGGTCGGGCTCGGGCTGCGGAAGGCCGGTGAGCGTGGGATCATACTGCCCGTCCTTGCCGCCGAGCTTGTAGATCACCAGGTCGAGCGACGGCACGACGAAGATGCCGAAACCACCGGCGCCCGATTTGAAAAACGCATCGCGCGGCGCGCCGAGTACATGGCCGTCGGCATTGTGCTCAAACTGCAGGCTCCACGGCGTGTGCGGATTGTAGGGCGAGGCGGTGTGGCAGAGCCGGATGTAGTCCGCCGGCACGAGCTGCTGGTCGCGCCATTTCCCCTCGTGCAAAAGGCAGTAGCCAAAGCGCAGCGCATCCGTGGCGTGCAGCGCGGTGCTGCCCGCGCCATTGGCGTGCGGCATTTTGAAATCGCCGCGCTGCAGGCAGTAGCCCCACGCGCCCCAGCCCATCGGCTTGGCCAGCCGCGTGCCGATGTAATCCTGCAGCTCCATCCCCGTCACCCGGCGCAGCACCATCGAGGCGATGTGCGGGGCCGGCGACGAGTAGGACCAGCCCGCGCCCGGATCGGTCCACAGCGGCACCTTCAGCGACGACTGGTCGAGGTCGCGGATGTTTTGCCCCGGCACCGCCTTCAACGGCTGCGCCGACCCGCCCATGACGATGCCGCTCGGCGCTCCGCCTTCGCCCCAATAGCCCGCCGACATGCAGAGCAACTGGCCGAGCCTGATGTCGGCCTTGCGCGGATCATCGAGCGGCAGCGCCTCGGGCAGGTATTTTTCGGTGAAAACTTTCGCCTCGAGACCGTCGGGGATTTTGTCGTGAAACTCCCGCAGCATCACCCCGCACGCGATGCTGGTGAACGCCTTGCCCGTCGAAGCCATGTCGGGATTCGCGTTGCGCGAAGCCCGGCCAAAGTACTTCTCGAAGACGAGGTAGCCGCGCCGCACCACGAGCAGCCCGCCGTTCTGCGTGCCGCGTTCGCAGACCGCGTAGGCGCGGTCGAGCCAGGCCACATCCAGCCCCGCTTTCTCGCGGATTTCGCGCGCGTCCTGCAGCGTGCGCCAGCCGCCGTCGCTGTCGGGCGGCGGAAAATAATCAGCGGCAAAAACCGCGGCGCCGGGGCAAAGCAGCGCGGCAAGTAAGGCCGCGCAACGGGTGAATGCAGGCAGCGAAATGCAGGTGAGGGAAGGCATGCGGCGATGCAAGCACCCGCCGCCCCGCTTGTCACTTCGCGCGGAAGCGGCGCTTCATACCCATCAGGAATTGTTTCAGCGGCCCGGCCTTTTCCACGGTCGTGGCAAAGCCGTTTTGATACGCCTCGATCTCCGCCTGCAACTCCGGCACCACGGGATAGCGCGCGTCCTGGTGCAGCGCCATGGCCTTCATCGTCACCGCGGCGAGCGCCTCCGGCACGCGCCCGCCGGGCAGGTGCTGGAGCCGTTTCGCGCCCGCCGTGGCCAAGAGCGGCGAGGCGAATTCGCCGCGCGCCGCCTTGCTCAGCACGGCCTGCGGATCGTCGCCCTCGATGGACGGACGCAGCGCGAGCAGGTGGTAAAGGATCGCGCCGAGCGCATACACATCCGTGCGGAAATCGTGCCGGTCGTGCGCGCCCCAGCACTGCTCGGGGGCCATGTATTGCGGCGTGCCCACCACGTTTTTCGACTCCGACTCCGCGGCCTCCAGTTCCTTGCGCACGCCGGTGCGGATCATCGAGCGCCCGTCGTGACCGGAGGCCGCCTTGCTCCGCGTGGGATCGAGCACTTTGGCCAGACCCCAGTCCATGACCAGCACCTCGCCGTAGTCGCCGATCATGATGTTCTCCGGCTTGAGGTCGCGATGAATCACGCCCTTGCTGTGCGCAAAGGCGATGCCGTCGCAGACCTTTTGGAAAACGGTGAGCAGATGGCCGAGCGGGTACTTTTTGATCGTCGCGTCCTGCCCCTCCTCGATGAGGTCGAGC